>NZ_JAOCCV010000008.1:0-207908 GCF_029840585.1 Pseudomonas sp. GD03875
ACACCTGACAGGCATGCGGGAAGAGGACGCTTGCGGTACGCTTGAAGGATCGTTTTGCACCCTTCAGCCGTCCAACACCTTGCCCTGACGCACCGAGGACTGGAGCTCCTTTGCATGACAGCACTGAATTCTCCTGACACCCGCCGCACCACCAGCTGGTCCGCCATATGGGTGCTGCCGCTGATAGCCTTGATGATCGGCGGCTGGCTCGCGTATCGCGCCTACAGCCAGGCGGGCATCGAGATTCAGATATTCTTCCCGGCTGGGGACGGCATCCAGGTCAACAAGACCGAGGTCATCTACAAAGGCATGTCGATCGGCAAGGTGGTCGGCATGGAGCTGGACGACGAGGGTGCCAACCGTGGCGTGCGTGTCACGGTGGAGATGGACAAGCGGGTCGAGCCGCACCTGCGCAGCAATACCCGCTTCTGGCTGGTGAAGCCCTCCGTGTCTCTGGCCGGCATCACCGGCCTGGAGACCCTGGTATCCGGCAACTACATTACGGTCAGCCCCGGCGATGGGGAGGAAACCCGCAGGTTCGTGGCGCTGACCGAGCAGCCGCCCCTCTCCGACAGCGTCCCCGGCTTGCATCTCACCCTGAAGGCCGAGCGGCTGGCTTCGATCAACCGCGACAGCCCGGTGTTTTACAAGCAGATCCAGGTCGGTCGGGTGAAGAGCTATCGGCTGGGCGAAGACCAGAGCACCGTCGAGATTCAGATCTACATCCAGCCGGAGTTCGCCAGCCTGGTGCGCAAGCACACGCGCTTCTGGAACGCCAGTGGTGTGACCATTGATGCCGGTCTCTCTGGCGTCAAGGTGCGCACCGAGTCCCTGACCAGCATTGTCGCGGGCGGTATCGCCTTCGCCACGCCGGAACATCGCAAGGACAGCCCGCCCACCGATCCGAGTCTGCCCTTCCGCCTCTACGACGACTTCGATGCGGCCCAGGCCGGGATCAAGGCGGTGCTCAAGCTGCAGGACTTCGAGGGTGTCGAGGCGCGCACGCCGGTCATGTACAAGGGCATCCAGGTCGGCTCGGTGAAGACCGTCAAGATCGATGACGATCTGGCTTCCGCATCGCTCGACTTGGCGATGGACCCGCGGGCCGAGGATTACCTCACCGAGGGTGCTGAGTTCTGGGTGGTCAAGCCCTCTATTTCCCTAGCGGGTATCACCGGACTGGAGGCGCTGGTCAAGGGTAACTACATCGCGCTCAAGCCCGGCGAGAAGGGCAAGCCGCCCATGCGCAACTTCGTCGCACGGGCCAAGGCACCGCCGCTGGATATTGATGCGCCTGGCCTGCATCTGGTGCTGTTCGCCGACACCCTGGGTTCGCTGGAGGTCGGCAGTCCGATTCTCTATCGCCAGGTCAAGGTCGGCACCATCCAGAGCTTCCAGTTCTCCCAGGATCGCAAGCGGGTCGTGCTGGGCGCCCATATCGAGCCGACCTACGCGAACTTGGTGAACAGCTCCACCCGTTTCTGGAACGCCAGCGGCGTGACATTGAAGGGCGGCATTTCCTCCGGGATCGAGGTGAAGAGCGAGTCGTTGCAGGCCCTGCTCGCGGGCGGCGTTACCTTCGAGACACCGGACACGAAGGCGCCGGTCAATCGCAAGATTCAGCGCTTCACCCTGCACGACAATCGCGAGGCGGCGCTGCAGGAAGGTGTGGCGATCCAGATCAAGGTGGCGAGTGGCGACGGTATCAGCCCCGGCACGGCGATTCGCTTCAAGGGCATCGACGTGGGCAAAGTGGAAAGCGTCGAGCTGACCGACGATCTGCAGGCCGTGCTGCTTCATGCCCGCATCACCAAGGCGACCGGGCGTATCGCCGTGGCGGGCACCGAGTTCTGGGTGGTCAAGCCGGAGCTGGGGCTGGTGCGCACTGCCAATCTGGAGACCCTGGTCAGCGGCCAGTACATCGAGGTGCTGCCGGCGTCCAAGGTTGGCAAGGCGCAGAGCCTCTTCGAAATGCGCAAGCAGGCGCCCACCGTGGCGATTCGCGAGCAGGGACTGCGCCTGGTGCTGAGCACGGCGCGCCGGGGCTCGATCAAGCCGGGTGTGGTGGTCAGTTACCGTGAGATTCCGGTGGGCAAAGTCACCGACTTCGAACTGGGCCCGACTTCCGACCGGGTACTGATCCATGTGCTGATCGAGCCGCGCTACGCGCCTCTGGTGCGCAGCGGCTCGCGCTTCTGGAACGCCAGTGGCATCGGCGTCGACGCCGGCCTGTTCAAGGGCGTGAAGGTGCGTACCGAATCCCTGGAGGCGCTGCTGGAGGGCGGCATCGCCTTCGCCACGCCGGACAACCCCATCATGGGTGGCCCGGCCCAGCCTGGGCAGACCTTCGTGCTCAACGACGAGGTCAACGAGGAGTGGTTGAAGTGGGCGCCGAAGATAGTGCTGGAGAAGTAGTCGGATTCAGCTTGGCTTAAGTCGGCTTGGTTATCGTGGTCCCCGTCGAAACCCATTACTCCCGACGGAGAACGCACATGAACAAGCTGACTGCCCTTTTCGCCATCACCACCCTCGCCGCCACCGCCGGTATCGCCCAGGCCCGTGACCTCGGCCCGGACGAAGCCCTCAAGCTGCGCGATGCCGGCACCATCCAGAGCTTCGACAAGCTCAACGCCGCCGCCCTGGCCAAGCACCCCGGTGGCCAGGTCACCGAGACCGAGTTGGAAGAGGAATACGGCCGCTACATCTACCAGGTGGAAGTGCGCGACGCCCAGGGCGTGAAGTGGGACCTGGAACTGGACGCCACCAATGGCCAGGTGCTGCAGGATCATCAGGACGATTGATCCAACCCGCCAGAAAAAAGGCTGCCCCCGTTACGTGTTGCGCGGTTAAGTCGCTCTATTCTGAGCGCTGCAGCTGCCTGCCCTGGATTCCCGCCTGCGCGGGAATGACGGTCTTCGGAGGAGTTTCACCTCTACCTCGTCATCCCCGCGTAGGCGGGGATCCAGAAGGGGGCTCTACAACAAAGGGGACACAGCCAAGAAAAAGGCTATGTCCTCGTTAGTTGTTGCACACCTTGTGGGAGCGGATTTATCCGCGAATTTCGCGGCCAATCGGAATGCCGCCCAGCCGCTCCCACAAGAGCAGAATTGCGTCGCCAACACGTAACGGGTACATAGCCAGGAACAAGAAAAAGGGCCGCATGAGCGGCCCTTTTCGTTTGTGCGGCAGAATCAGGCCGGTTCGACCTCTTCCTGTGCGGCTTTCGCCGTTTCGCGGCGCTTGATGAACTTCCAGTCGGCCTCGTCGATATAGATGCCGCTGGGGCCGCTGCCTCCTTCGAGGTCGATGGCCACGTGGGCCGAGACCTGCGGTTTCACCGAGGCGAGGATCGGCACGAAGCCCAGCTGCAGGCTGGTCTCGATCAGCGCCTGCTGGTTGCGTTCGTCGATGTCCGCCGCCTCGTCGAGGTAGTAGGGCAGGCGCACCTTGCCGGCTTGCTCGCGGTCCATCAGGTGCAGCAACAGGTACATGTTGGTCAGCGCCTTGATGGTCATGGTGGTGCCGTTGGACGCGGCGCCGTCGATGTCGGTGTGCATCACCGGCTGGCCACCGACCTTGGTGATCTCGAAGGCCAGCTCGAACAGGTCCTTGAGTCCCAGCTGGTTGCCGCTGGCGGCCACCAGTCGCGACAGGTAGTCCTTGGCCTCTTCGTTCTTGGCGTCCTGATCGGCGCTCTGCGACAGGTCGAACACCGACAGGGTCTCGCCTTCCTCGTACTGGCCGGCACTGTGGATGATCTGGTCGATGTGCTTGAGCGCGTCGCGGTTGGGCGCCAGGACGATGCGGAAGCTCTCCAGGTTGGAGACCTGGCGCTTGTTGATCTCGCGGTTGAACAGCGCCAGCTGGTGTTCCAGGTTGTCGTAGTCGCTGCGGATGTTGCGCAGGGTACGGGCGATGTCGGTGACCGCCGCGCGCCGGGCCTTGGCCAGAGTGAGGGCCTCGTCCTGGCGGTGCGCGTAGGCGTTGACCAGCAGGTGCAGGCGACGCTCTGGATCGTCTTCGCTGTCGAACTTGGCCACGCCCTTGAGGCGCACCTGGGCATACAGGGCGTCGATCTGGCCGTCGATGCGCTGCAGCGCCTGCCAGCTGTCCTGATAGTCGTTGAGTAGCGGCAGGAGGTTGTCCAGCGAGTCGTCCACCGGCTCCATGAAGGGCGTGCCGAAGGGCAGGTCGGCCGGCAGCAGCTGGCGACGACGCAGGGCGTCCTCCAGGGTACGCTCCTTGGCTTCCAGATCGGCCAACTGGCGACCGACCAGCTGCAGCTTGGCGGAGAGTTGCTGCACGCGCTCGGTGAAAGCGTCCGACGCGCGCTTGAGTTCGTCCTGGGCGGCTTCGGCTTCGGCCAGCTGTTCCAGCTTGGCCGGCTCCTCGGCGCTCAGGGTCTGGCTGCGACGGAAGTCTTCCAGGGCCTTCTGTGCATCCAGCACGGTCTGGTACAGCTGCTCGGCCTGGGCCTTGCTCGCCGCGCGGTCGTTGGCCACGGCCTGCTGGGTCTTGAGTTGTTTCAGCTCGCGCTCCAGGCGGTCCTTCTGGTCGCGCAGGGCGGCGCGGTCGGCCAGCGCCTGCAGGGCCGGCGGCTCGATGTGGGAGAGGTCGATGGACAGCCCCGGTACGGCGAAGGTCTCGCCCTTGAAGCGGTCCAGCACGGCCTCGACAGCCTTGACCCAGTCGTCGCCCTCGGCCTGGATGCCTTTCTCGCCCAGCGGCAGGCTGAACAGCTGGCCGTTGAACAGGCGCATCAGGCGGTCGACGTCGGCCTGGCTGAACTCCTCGCGCAGGCGCGAGTAGCTGTTGTTGTCGGCGTGGTCGAGCTGCTGCTTGACAGACTTCAGGCGCTTCTCCAGGTCGCGCAGGCGCTCGTCCAGGTCCTCGGCGGAGAACTGGCGTGACTGGGCCAGGGCGCCGGCCAGTTCGTCGTGAGCGTCCTTGGCGGTGAGCAGTTGCTCTTCCAGAATCTTGGCGTCCGTGACGAGGGCGAAGCGGTTCTTCAGCACCGCCAGCTCGCCCAGCCAGCGCTGGATCTCGCTGATCTCGCGCTCCAGGCGCATCAGCTCGGCGGTGCCGCCACGCTGTTCGTTCTGCAGGCCGTCCTGTTCGCGCTTGTAGTGCTCGGCCTGGATCACCAGCTCTTCCTTGCGCGCGCCGGAATAGTCCTGCCAGGCGCCCAGCAGGTTATCCAGCAGCGGCGACAGGCGATGCAGCTTGCCGCGCAGCAGTTCACGCTGGCTGACACCTGAGGCCAGCGCCTCGACCAGCGGGCCGGCGGCGACCAGCGCCTGGTAGTCCTGCTCCATGCGGCGCACGTCGCGGAAGGCTTCTTCGGTGGCAGCGATGTAGTCGACGCTGCCGGAGCGCAGGCTGTGCTCGAAAGCGTCGAGGAACAGCTGCTTCAATTTCGCTGCGGTGATCTCGCGCATGTGCAACAGGTTGATGAACAGTGCGCGGAAGGTCTTCAGGCTCTGCTCGCTGGTGGAGCGCAGCGGGATCAGGGTCAGGTCCAGCGGGATGCTGGTGTGGCCGCCGACCAGCAGGCGACGCAGTTCCTCGGGCTTCAGCTCGTAGGCGACGATGCCGGCCTGGCCGAGGTTCTTGAACAGCTCGCGCTGGCGCAGGCAGGTGCCGTCCTGCTGGTAGTGGGCCAGGTCCAGCTCACCCTGGTAGGCGAAGAACTGGTGGCCGAAGCCGCCGCCCGGGCCGCGCCCGGCCACGCCGATCACGTGCGGGCCGTGGGGCAGGGCGACCTCGACCAGGATGTAGCTGGTGTCGCTGGCGAAGTAGAACTTGCGCGACTGCTCCAGGCTGTACTTGCCGAAGCTCATGTCCGACATGCGCGCGAGGATCGGGAACTGCAGCGCATTGATCGACGCCGACTTGCCCAGGTTGTTGGCGCCGTAGACCGACAGCGGATTCTCCAGCGGGAAGATGCCGAGGCTGTAGCCGGCGGTGTTCAGCAGGGCGAAGCGGCGGATGCCGTAGCGTTCCTGGCTCATGCGTCGATCTCCTGGGTATCACGTTCTTCGGCCATGGCGCGGGCCAGGGCGTCTTCCTCGGATTCTTCCGGCGTCTCGGCGAGTGGTTCGATACGCACGATGTCTTCTTCGGGCTCGTCGGCCACCAGTTCGGGCGTCGGCAGCGGCAGGTTGCTGTGCAGGCTGGCCGCCAGGTCGCGGTCCTGCTGCACCGACAGGCACACGTCGAGGAAGCGGTGCATGGGCGCTAGGAAGCGGTACACACCGTTGTCCTCGCCGGCGAAGCCGAGCTGGGTGAGGCGGCGCATGACCTTCTCTTCCAGTTCCTCCTGGGTGGTGACTTCGGCCTGGAGGAACAGGTCCTTGTACTTCTCCAGCAGCGGCGGCAGCTCGTCGCGGCCCAGGCTGCCGCCGTCGAGCACGGACAGCGGGTCGCGGCCCTGGTCGGCCAGGTGCTCGACCAGGATGAAGGTGAACAGCGCCAGGCGCTGGGCCGTCTTGTTGACCTGCGCGCCCATCTGTTCCGGCACGAAGTAATAGAAGCCGCGGCTGTCGCAGACCAGTTCGTAGCCGAGCGATTTGAACAGGGCGCGATATTGGTCCTGCAGGTTGGACAGCTGGGTGTACAGCTCCGGGTTGCTGCGGCTGATGTGGTAGCCCTTGAACAGCTCGCGGAAGATCGGCGCCAACTGGGTGAGTTCTTTCAGGTCGATGTTCATGCGGTGGTCCCGGCCGGCTTGATCAGGGCGTAGGAGCTCAGGCTGACCTGATGCTCGCGGGTGAGGTAGTCGCGGCGTTCGAGGCGCTCGCGCTGGAAGCGGCCGTCGCGCGACAGGCGCGAGAACCAGTAGAGGAGTTCGTCGGTGGCACCGTCCGGCTCCTGTTCCAGCAGCCAGACCATCAGGTCCGGCAGCGGCAGGGCCTGCTCGCAGCGTTCGATCATCTCGCGGGCGGTGCGCGGCGCGCGTGGCGGCTCGCCCTTGCGGCTGCTGCTGGCGCGGGGGAACTGGGTCGGCTTGGGTTCGAAGCGGGCCAGGGCGTAGACGTAGCTCTCGACCTGGCTGGCGGTGCCGAGGAAGGTGCTCTGCGGCCGGGTGAACAGCGGCATCGCGGCCTGCGGCAGGGCGTCCAGACCCTTCTTGCGGATCACCGACAGGGCCAGCGCCGCGCCACGGGTCACGGCGTTGTGCCGGCGCGCTTCCTCGCGCAGCGGCAGCAGCAGCTCGCGGGCCTTGCGCAGGGTGAGCTGGGCGACGGTCTGCATTTCCAGGATGCGCGCGTGGGTGCGCAGCAGCAGGTCGTCGTCGACCAACTGGCCGAGGCGCTGCTGCTCGCCGAGCAGGCGCAGCAGCACCTGTTCGACGCGGCGCACGCCCTGCTCGAAGGCGCCGTCGGCGGAGACCAGCTGGATCATCGGCTCGACGTACTCGTCCCAGGTCGCCAGCACCTCGGCATAGCGCTGGCGCAGGGGAATCTGCCGGTCGCTGGTCTTGGCCCGCTCGGCCACGCCGATCAGGGCCTGCTCGTCGTTGGCCAGTTTCTTCAACACGTCGCGTACACGCATGTCGAGCAGGCGCAACTGGCGCGCCAGGTCGTTGCCGTCGCGCACCTCGAAGGCGTCCTGGATATAGCCGGCCAGGCGCTCCAGATGGCGCAGGTAGGCCTCGATCTCCAGGCACAGGCCGAGGCGGTGCTCGCGGCGCAGGTAGGCGAGGAAGTCGTGGATCTGCGCGTTCAGCTCGAAGCGGTTCGGGCTCTTGGCCACCGGCACCAGGATGTCCAGGCGGATCCACTGGTCGAGCAGGGCGGTGATGTCGGCGGGGCTGCCTTCGGGCAGCTGCGCGCCAAGCTGGTTGCGCAGCTCGACCAGGCTCAGGGTGCCGGTGTCGAAGCGCTCGCACAGCGGTTCGAGCAGCGTCCAGTGCTCGGCGAGGGCGCGCAGTACGCGCTTGGGATCGATCATCGCGGCGCCGGCTCCATGGGCTGAAAAGGCGCGATTGTAGCGCATCGGCCCGGCCGCGATAGTTGCGCCCGTCATCTCCCCGTCACCTGCGGGCGACATGCTGTGTAACCGGCGCGCTGGTCGAAAAATAGCCATCGCTCTTTCGATATTCGCCGGTTGCCGGCACAATTCGCGTCCCTTTTTTCCAGGGGGGCTGAAGCCCCCTTCGTCGACCTTGCCGGGGCCACGAGATGATCAAGACGCCGTACTACCTCATCGACAAACAGAAGCTGCTGGCCAACCTGGAGAAGATCGCCTACGTACGCGAGCATTCCGGGGCCAAGGCCCTGCTGGCGCTCAAGTGTTTCGCCACCTGGTCGGTGTTCGATCTGATGCAGCAGTACATGGACGGCACCACGTCTTCTTCTCTCTACGAGCTGAAGCTGGGCCGGCAGAAGTTCCAGGGCGAGACCCATGCCTACAGCGTGGGCTGGGCCGACGACGAGATCGAGGAGATGGTCGCCAACTGCGACAAGATCATCTTCAACTCGATCAGCCAGCTGGAGCGCTTCGAGGCGGCCACCGACGGCACCACCCGCGGCCTGCGCGTCAATCCGCAGGTGAGCAGCTCCGACTACCTGCTGGCCGACCCGGCGCGTCCGTTCAGCCGCCTGGGCGAGTGGGACGCGGAGAAGATCGCGCCGGTGATGGGCAAGATCAGCGGCTTCATGTTCCACAACAATTGCGAGAACGGCAGCTTCGAGCTGTTCGACAAGATGCTGACCACCATCGAGGAGCGCTTCGGCCACCTGCTCGAACAGGTCGACTGGGTCAGCCTCGGCGGCGGCATCCACTTCACTGGCGAAGGCTATCCGCTCGATGCGTTCTGCGCGCGGCTGAAGGCCTTCTCCGACAAGTACGGCGTGCAGGTCTACCTGGAGCCGGGCGAAGCGGCGATCACCCTGAGCGCCTCGCTGGAAGTGACCGTGCTCGACACCCTGTACAACGGCAAGCACCTCGCGGTGGTCGACAGCTCGATCGAAGCTCACATGCTCGACCTGCTGATCTACCGCCTCAACGCCAAGATGGCGCCCAACGACGGCGACCACACCTGGATGGTGTGCGGCAAGTCCTGTCTGGCCGGCGACATCTTCGGCGAGTACCAGTTCGATCGTCCGCTGGCCATCGGCGATCGTCTGTCGTTCATCGACGCGGCAGGTTACACCATGGTCAAGAAAAACTGGTTCAACGGCCTGAAAATGCCGTCCATCGTGGTGAAGCAGCTCGACGGCAGCGTCGAGGTGGTTCGCGAATTCACTTTTGACGATTACCTATCCAGCCTCTCTTGAGCGCTGGTGAAGTAGGGAGAGATAACGAGTTGAAGAAGAATGTCCTGATCATTGGTGCAGGAGGTGTTGCCAAGGTGGTGGCCCACAAGTGCGCGCAACACAATGACGAGCTAGGTCGCATTGCAATTGCGTCGCGCAACATCTCCAAATGCCAGGCCATCATCGACAGCGTGCAGGCCAAAGGCAGCCTGAAGCAGCCCGCGGATATCCGGGCCTACGCGCTGAACGCCCTGGACGTGGAAGCGACCAAGGCTCTGATCCGCGAAACCGAATCGCAGATCGTCATCAACGTCGGCTCGGCGTTCCTCAACATGTCCGTCCTGCGCGCCTGCATCGACACCGGCGTCGCCTACCTGGACACCGCCATCCACGAAGATCCGAGCAAGATCTGCGAAACCCCGCCGTGGTACGGCAACTACGAGTGGAAGCACCTGGCCGAGTGCCAGGAGAAGGGCGTGACCGCCATCCTCGGTGTCGGCTTCGACCCGGGCGTGGTCAATGCCTATGCCGCGCTGGCGCAGCAACAGTACTTCGACAAGATCGAGTCGATCGACATCCTCGACGTCAACGCCGGTTCCCACGGCAAGTACTTCTCCACCAACTTCGACCCGGAAATCAATTTCCGCGAATTCACCGGCACGGTCTACAGCTGGCAGAACGGCCAGTGGACCAGCAACAGCATGTTCGAGGTCAAGCGCACCGACGACCTGCCCGTGGTCGGCGTGCAGAACCTGTACCTGACCGGCCATGACGAGGTGCACTCGCTGTCCAGGCACCTCGACGTGCCGAACGTGCGCTTCTGGATGAGCTTCGGCGACCACTACATCAACGTCTTCACCGTGCTGAAGAACCTCGGCCTGCTCTCCGAGCAGCCGGTCAGGACCGCCGAGGGCCTCGACGTGGTGCCGCTCAAGGTGGTCAAGGCCGTGCTGCCCGACCCCGCCTCGCTGGCGCCGGGCTACACCGGCAAGACCTGCATCGGCGACCTGGTCAAGGGCAGCAAGGATGGCCAGCCGCGCGAGCTGTTCATCTACAACGTGGCCGACCACGAGGAAGCCTTCGCCGAGACCGACAGCCAGGGCATCTCCTATACCGCCGGCGTGCCGCCGGTCGCCGCAGCCCTGCTGGTGGCCCGTGGCGAGTGGGATGCGCAGCGCATGGTCAACGTCGAGGAGCTGCCGGCCGAGCCGTTCCTCAAGCTGCTGGATGCGATGGGCCTGCCCACCCGCATTAAGGACGAGCACGGCGACCGCCCCTGGGATCAGTCTCTCTGATTCCCGACCGAGGCCCGCCAATCGGCGGGCCTCGTCTTTTCCGGCCTAGGCGTCGGGCATCAGCTTCTGTCTGAAGAAGGCGAGGATTTCGTCACGCGCGGCACGTGTCGGCTGGCCGGCCTCGTCGATCAGGTGCACGGTCACCACGCTGTGGGGCGACTGCACGACCTTCTCGAAGAATTCCGGCACCTCGCGGTTGGCTGCGCTGTCGGGCAGCACGCGGGCGATGAAGCGTTCCCCCAGGGCGCGCTCGTAGGCGGCGAAGCGCTGCGCCTGGCAGAAGCGGTCGCCGGCGAAGCGGTAGGCCAGGACGTCCAGGCCTTCGCGGTCGAGGCGCGCCTTCACCGTGGCGAGTTCCTCGTCGCCGATCTCCAGCCCGGCCGGGTCGTCCACCGGCAGCGACGGCTGGGCCAGAACCGGGGCCAGCAGTGCCGGTTCGAGCATCATGCTCAGGGCGAAGTTGCCGGAGAAGCACATGCCGATCGCGCCCACCCCGGGGCCGCCGCATTCCGTGTGGGCCAGCCGCGCCAGGGCGCGCAGCCAGTGCGTGACCGGGCTGGCGCCGGCACCGGCGAAGGCGTGGAATTCGGCGCTGACGCAGATCTTGCGGAAGATCGTCTGGGTCGCCTCCAGGCTGGAGGGGTCGCCATCGCGGCCATACAGCGAGGGCATGTACACGGTGAAGCCGGCCTCTCGGACCCAGCGTGCGAAACGCGCCACGTGTGGGCTGATGCCGGGCAGTTCCGGCATCACGATCACCGCAGGGCCGCTGCCGCTGACCTGCACCACCTTGGTGATGTCATCGAGGGTGATGGCGCGCGGGGTGAAGTCTTCGAGCGGGTCGAACTCATCGAGCGTTCTGGGGGGCATGGTGGGGTTTCCTGTCGTGTTAGGCAGGGCTTGAATTTGGCGGTGAAAATTGGTTTGCTTGAAGTGTCCGTTTCGACATCTTTCGGGCTTTATCAGTCAATGTACGATTTCACCCTCATCGTCCTGCCGGGGGCTTTCGCCTCGGCGGTCAGCGGAACGCTGGACATCCTCGCCTGCGCCGCCAGCCTGGCGCGCCGGGTCGGCTGCGCCGCCCCACGCTGGCGGGTGTGTTCGAGCGTTGCCTCGGTGCCGCTCAGCAGCGGCCTGCGTATCGAGGCCCAGGCCTTGCCCGAGGCCGGGGAGGGTGACGCTTCGGTCTGGCTGCTGCCGGGGCTCGGCATGACCGACGCCGAGGCCATCGCTACGCGCCTGGCGCAGGCGGACGCCGTGGCGGTCGGCCGCGCCCTGCGTGCTCATGCCGCGGGCGGTGGCACGATTGCCGCGGCCTGCTCGTCGGTGTTTCTGCTGCAGGAAGCCGGGCTGCTGGCGGGCCGGCGGGCGACTACGACTTGGTGGCTGGGGGGCCTATTGCAGAGCCGCGTGCCCGATTGCCGGGTGGAGGTCGCCCAGGTACTGGTGGTCGATGGCGAGCTGCTGACGGCTGGGGCGGCCTTCGCCTACGTAGACCTGGCCTTGCATCTGCTGCGTTGCCGGTTCAGCCCGGCGTTGGCGGAGGCGGTCTCGCGGGTGCTGTTGATCGACGGCCGGCAATCGCAGGCGCGCTACGTCGACCCGGCCTTGATGGCCGGTGGCAACGAACTGGTCGCCAGCCTGGTGGCGCGCTTCGAGGCCGCCTTGCCGAATCCGCCGAGTGTCAGCGAACTGGCGGCGGAGCGGGCGATGTCCAGCCGCACCCTCGCGCGCCATGTGCGCAAGGCTACCGGGGGCAGCGTTTCGGCTTTGCTGCAGGGCGTGCGGATCAACCGGGCGCGGCTGCTGCTGGAGAGCACCCGGTTGTCGGTGGAGCAGGTGGCGGAGCAGGTCGGCTACGCCGATACCTCGGCGTTGCGCCGGCTCATGCGCAAGGTGGCGCGTGGCACGCCGAGCCAGTTCCGCCAGGCGGTCGGCCAGGTGCATGGAGGCGATGGCACGTAGAGATCGTCTTCCCGCGCTTTCCGCGCCGTGTATTTCACGCGACAATTGCCGGCATCATGCGACGCCCTGACGGGCACCGGTCGCGATCCCCATCAAGCTGCCACACCCGATGCCTTCGGGTGGGGCGCGCATGCGCAAGTGGAGGGCGTGTGATTCCCGAGCTACGCCGACGTGCCTACCTCGATGCTATGCAGGTCGCCAGCTGGCTGCCGCGCACCGCGTTGCCCTTTGCCGCGCCGTCGCGGCTGGAGTTGCTCGAACCGCCGCCTGAACCGGTGGTTGTCGAGATGCCTACCGAGCAGGTCTCGCCTGCTGCGGCAGGTGTGCGCGAAGCGCCGGTGCCGCCTCCTGTCGAGCGCCCGAAGATCGATATTCCGCGGCCGGGGAGCCAGATTCGCCAACAGGCCGAGCCAGTGGCCGAAGCGATCGTCGAGGAACAGCCGCCGCGAATCGTCCAGCCATTGCCGCGCTTCGCCCTGCAGTTGCTGCGTGCCGGCGACTGCGCGCTGCTGGTCGAGCTGGCCACCGGCGAGCCCTTCCAGAGCCGCGACCCTTCCTACCTGCTGCTCAAGGATCTGTTGCGCGCCGCCGGCCTGCCGGACGCCCCGCAGCAGGTCGGCGATGGCTCGCCGATCCGTTGGCCGCTGCTCACTCGCGGCAACATGGACCAGGGCCCGGATGCCGCCCGCGACTACGTGCAGGGCGTGCTCGCCGGCCAGCTGGAGGCCGAGCCGTGCCGCTGCCTGTGGCTGGTCGGCCTGCCCGCCGTGCGCTTCGCCGGCGAGGCGGATGAGCAGGCCTACAACCGCGAGCTGCAGGTCGAGGGCCTGGGCGCTGCCTGGGCGCTGCCGAGCCTGGAGCTGCTGATGGACGAGCCCGAGCGCAAGGCCGAGCTGTGGCGCGCCATGCGCCGGGTGATGCCGCGCTGGAAGCATGGCGCATGAGCGGCGTTATCAGCTTCCGCCCGATGATCGAGGCGGACCTGGACCGCGTGGTGCAGATCGAGAACGCCGCTTTCAGTCATCCCTGGAGCCGCAACCTGTTCGCCGACGGCCTCAAGTCCTACGACTGCTGGGTGATGTTCGAGGGTGAGGAGCAGGTAGGCCACGGCATCATCCAGGTGATCCTCGACGAGGCGCACCTGCTCAACATCACCGTGCGCCCGCAGAGCCAGGGCAAGGGCCTGGGCCTGCAATTGCTCGAGTACCTGATGCGTCGCGCCATGGTGCTCGAGGCCGGCGAATGCTTCCTCGAAGTGCGCGCCAGCAACCAGGGCGCCTACCGACTGTACGAGCGCTACGGTTTCAACGAAATCGGCCGGCGCCGCGACTACTACCCGGCCCCCGGCGGGCGCGAAGACGCCCTGGTGATGGCCTGCACCCTGATCGACTGACGAGGCGGAACATGAGCGACCTGCAGCACCTGTTCGACAACAACGCGCGCTGGGCTGAGTCGATCACCGAGAAGGACCCGGACTTCTTCGTCAAGCTGGCCAAGCAGCAGACCCCCGAATTCCTGTGGATCGGCTGTTCGGACGCCCGGGTGCCGGCCAACGAGATCGTCGGCCTGCTGCCGGGCGACATCTTCGTCCACCGCAACGTCGCCAACGTGGTGCTGCACACCGACCTCAACTGCCTGTCGGTGATCCAGTACGCGGTCGACGTGCTCAAGGTGAAGCACATCCTGGTTACCGGCCACTACGGTTGCGGCGGCGTGCGCGCGGCCATGCAGGACCGCCAGTTCGGCCTGATCGACGGCTGGCTGCGCTCGATCCGCGACCTCTACTACGAACACCGCGAGCACCTCGCCCAGTTCGCCAGCGAAGAGGAGCGGGTGGACCGCCTGTGCGAACTGAACGTGATCCAGCAGGTGGCCAACGTCGGCCACACCACCATCGTGCAGAACGCCTGGCATCGCGGCCAGCAACTGGCCGTGCATGGCTGCATCTACGGCATCAAGGACGGCCGCTGGAAGAACCTCAACGTCACCGTCAGCGGCCTGGAACAGCTGCCACCGCAATACCGCCTGCGTCCGCTCGGCGAGTCCTGAGTGAGTCGCGCCGCGCTGCTGGCCTGGGTCGGTCTGGCCCTGGCGAGCTTGTTCTGGGCGGGCAACTCCCTGGTGGCGCGGGCCTTCACCGGCATCATCCCGCCGTTCTCCCTGGCCTTCTGGCGCTGGGCCCTGGCGCTGGCGATCCTGCTGCCGCTGGTCGGGCCATCGCTCTGGCAGCACCGTCATGTTCTTCGCCGGGCGGGATGGCGGTTGTGGTTCGCCGCGCTGCTGGCCATCACCCTCTACAACGGCCTGCTCTACACCGCGGCGCAGACCACGGTGGCGATCAACATCAGCCTGGTCAGCACCTGCCTGCCGCTGGCCACCTTCCTCGGCGCCGGGCTGCTGCTCGGCGAATGGCCGGCACGGCGGGCCTGGGCCGGCCTGATCCTGGCGCTGTGCGGCCTGCTCTGGCTGATCGGTCGTGGCGACTGGCAAGTACTGGGCAGCCTTTCCTTCGCCCAGGGCGACCTGCTGATGGTGCTGGCGACACTCGACTGGGCGCTGTACTCGTTGCTGCTGCGCCGCTGGAGTGCACACTTCCAGCTGCCGCCCTTCACCCTGCTCGGAGCTCTGGTCCTCATCGGCCTGCCGATGCTGGCGCCGCTTTACGCCTGGGAACTGTGGCAGGGCGCGCGCTTCGAGCCGAACCTCCCCAACCTTGCCGCCATCGGCTACACGGCCCTGTTCGCCTCGGTGCTGGCCTACCAGCTATGGAACATCGGCCTGCGCGAACTGGGCCCAGCACACACCGCGATGAGCAACTACCTGATGCCCGTGTTCACCGCCATCCTCGGCTGGCTGCTGCTGGGCGAGGGGCTGCAGCCCTACCACTGGGCGGGCGGTGCGCTGATCGTCAGCGGGTTGCTGCTGGCCGGACGGGCGCAGACCCGCTAGCCCGCTCAGGGTGTAGTGATCTGCAGCCCGCTCAGGGCCAGCTTGACGAACACCCACCAACCGACGGCACTCAGCACGCCCAGCACCGAGTAACCGACCACGATGCCCAAGGCAATCTGCTTCCACAGCCCCGCATAGTTGGAGCCTTGCGTAATGGAGCGGTGCAGCGGTATGTCGCGCTCGGCGCGGATGTTCTCGAAGTCGTCTCTCATGGTGGTGTCCGAAGTGTCTGGGCTATGGATCGATGGGCTCAAGCCAATAGAGATGCCATTCGCGGCGAATGCTCAACCGAAATGGACGACTTGGGAAGAGGAGTTTGGATGAGCCGTGTGGACGAGGAGAGGCTATCTCATCAGCCCCCTAAACGACAAAGGGCTAGCCGAAGCTAACCCTTTGAAATGTATGGTGGCTACACCGGGACTTGAACCTGGGACATCAGCATTATGAAAGAGTGGGGCTTGCTGTCGTAGCAGGTGGATTTAAGTAAAGTTGGGCTTCTCATCCATTTTTTAGTGTCGATCTGCGTTGCTAAGCTGATTTTAGGAGTGTCTGTGGGACACCTGTTCGTTATGTCCAACCGCTGCACTTTCGACTGACGCTTCATTCATTGAAAATTTTGGAGAGTGTCGAATATTTTTTATGAGTGCAGTAGCTTTTTAGACGCTAATCGGAGTTTTGGGTTTTTACAGGGACTTTGGAGCTATAGCCCATCGGCATTGTCATGATTTCACCTTTGCGCACTCGGCAATCTGTCCAATCCAAAACATCTCGCTTGGGCTCACCATATTGCTCAGGGTTAGGGTGACCGGGTACAGGAAAAGGATGAATTGAAATAGACTGCCCATTCAATTGCCCATCATGCTTCTCGGATAGCAATGGGACTTGAAATACTTCATTTCCGTAACCTAGAACAAGGAAAGCATACGGATAGCCTGCAACAGTCATTTTACGACGCAAAATTAACGCTACGATAAAGTCATTTGGCATAGGTCCCGGCTGAAAGGCATAAATAACGGGGCACTTGCTTAAGTATGGTTTGGAATGGTCAGGTTCTTTAATCCACTCTATCAATTCTGAAAAATTGCTAACTTCATTGTCGGGAAGTAATGTAATTCCAATTTTCATGAATGCTTTTAGCACAGCCACCGGCGTATAAGCGTCTCGTCTTAGTTTGAATGTAACCGTTTTGTTTTTTTCATCAACCTCAAAAATTGGATCATTCTCATAGGACGTGACATTGAGTCTGCTTTGATCGTATTCGATTCTCCACCCTGGCTTGTCTCCGCCTTTTTTTAGCGTTGGCACGCCACTTTTCCCTCTGATGCGAATGAGTGTGCGCATTGGTTTCGACCAATTCCCCAAATCATTCTCTATTCCATCGCCAAATTCTTTATTACAGACATCACATTCATAGGCGCTTTCAATGCTTTTGTTTCCCAATAACTCAGGGATAGCATGAGCGACTTTTTTGAAAGTTACCTCTGGAGACTGCTTTCCGCAGAAGCGGCATATACGTTTATTAAGGTCACCCAAAATTACTTTATTGCCAGGCCGGACCATCCATTGACCGATAATGTCGTAGTTCGCCTCGTAGAAATCAATATTTGCCTTTTGCTTCTGCATGAGACCTATCCTTGCTGTGAGTGCCGTTACTACCTGGTTAGAGTGATCGATGGAATGATGCAAATATTTTTCTATTTATACTCCTTAAAGAGAGGCTATAATGGCGGCTGTGATTTGTGTGATGCTGGCAATATGAGGTAGTGCATTAAGTAGCGTTGTGACGACAGCTTTGCTGGGTTTAGAAGATTCTATCTGTATCTCAACTGCCTCGATAATTTCCATTGCCTCTTTCTTTTGATTTTCGTCTTTCATCTCTTGGATGATATGGCGAATTCCATCTAGAAGTTCTTTTTGCTCGATTCCTGAGTTTGCATGGTTTGTTGAGTTGTCAATGGATTGGTGGTTTACTCGAGCGTTAGGGCCAGATATGTTGTATGTGATCTGGCTTACTATCTTTTCTGCTTCTGGAATGCCTAGCTTTCGCACCCTCATTTGATAGTGCGCTTCTATGCCGCCAAATTTTTCATGAAAGCCGGGGTCAATGACTTCGAAGCTTTCAATGGCGCCGTTCGTCATTCTGCGCTCTATAATGTCGAGTGCTTCAATTAGTATGTCTGATCGATTTAGGAATATTCCTTTATGGCTCACGCTGGCTTTAATGTCTTCTATTATTTCGCCGTTTTGCTTCCTTACTACAATATTGTCAGTCATGAAGCTGGAAAAAGACATTTCATCTCCTTGAATTTAGCGCTGATAATGTTTATTTTCGGCTAGTCGTGCCTGCCTAAACTTACTTGGGTCCTACAGTTTCTACGCTCCAAGCTGCCTTCTTTTCCTGGGCAGTAGTCTCGAATTCTGGTTTTCTGCTTCACGACAGTAACTTTCATTTCATCGTTCTTCGGTGCAGCTGCGACTTCGATGGGCTTCGGGTAACTGACCACGTTAGCCGCGCCCTTGGGGATGTAGTTCGAGTCGTCGAATGAGGTTTGCTTCACTGCGGCCTGTTCGGTTGCCGGTGTGGGTTTGTAGATTTCAGCGATTGGTTCTTGGCGCTCTTGTCGCAGGGTTTTGACAGCTTGATTGGCTATCACTCTCTGCGGTGTTTTGGCTGCAAGGGCTGCGGCCGGGAAGGGAGCTTTGATCTGCTTGGGCGCGGGGATGAGCATAAGAGCGCCTAGTGTGATTGCCGATCCTGCCGCAAGGATCGCGACTACTCGCCCGAGCTGGCTTCGTTTCTTTCTGATGTAGAACGGCGCATCGTCCCTGTCTGCGTGCATCTCGATATCCTCTACGGCGTGCTGTTGCCGGTCATCTCTACCAAGTCTTCTCTCTATAGCCCCTGACGCACTCCTGCACGTCGTCGTCGATAACATTTCCGGGCTTCATGCATTCCTTCACGCTACGGCGCACGCCACGACTGGCTTCTTTCTCTGCGAGTTCCTGTTGCTTGAGATTCTCTCTGGCTGCTTCAGCTACCATGCCTTTTCCCTGAGCCAGGGCTCGCATCATGCGTTTGCTGATCTCGTTCGCTACTGGCGCGACAACATGGTCGGCGGTGCCTTTGATGGCATCGTCTACAACGTCAGCGTTTGCAGCTGTTGCTGCGAGTAGAGCTGCGATGGCAATTAACTTCTTCATCTGTCCGCTTCCCTGCCTGTCTACGTTCTCGTCCGTGTGCGACTGAACCATCGCCGGGCCGCTTCAGCGGTTACCTGCTGCCCGCTTCTTGTTCTGCCAATTTTAGGTCGGCTTCGGCATAGGCTGGGCTGATCTGGCCTCGGGCTAGGTCAATCTCGCCCGTCCGCAGCCACAAGCTGTACTGCTGGTAAGCGTGCGCAATCGCGTCCAGCTCGTTTGTTCTCACCTGTGCGTCTTTGTTGTAGCGGATGGTTTTGAGCCTCTCTGGCTTTAAGCCTGTGGCTTTCGCTACCTCTCGATGCCCGAGCATATGCACCAATGCTCTAACTCGGTCCTGAGTTATTTCCATTTGATCTCACCAAGGATAGGTAAAATATTTACCTTCCATGAGCGTAGGTATATATTTTTCTCGAAAGGTAAATATTTTACCAATCGCTCGCTTGGGCGTTTCCGATTCGGAAACACCCTTTATTGACAGTTTATGAAGATTTCAGGGGCAGGGATAGGGAATGAGCACACAGCATCTGGAGCAACCGCCCTTCGATGTGAGCTTCGACTTGGACGGCAAGCGGGTGGTGTACCTCGACTGCCGGAACGCGCTGTTTGTGAGCGGAGAGATTTTCGCCGCGATGGTGGGTGTCTCGCATGACACGGTGAAGAGCTGGATGCAAACCGGCACGGTCCCCAGCGTCAAGATGGGCCGTCCACGCCTCGTGAACCTCGCCGCCATCCGTACCGACCTTGCCAAGGGCAAAACGATCTTTGCCCAGGGGGATTACGCCGATGACTGACCAACTGAAAACCTTCCTGTCCGGCCTGCTCTACAGCCTGGTTGAGCTGCGGAAATTCGGCCGTGACGGTGGTCATCGTGTTTCGTATTCGGTGGGCCAGATAACGGCCGCTGAGCGCCTTGGCGTCCTCACCTATGGTCAGGCTGAGCGCTTTCGTGACCTGCTCATAAATGCGGGTAAGTATGCCGGCTGCCCTTTCCCCTGCGATGACAACGCGGGGCCTTATATGCCTATTTTGGTGTGGTGGTCGCGTCACAAGGAAAATCAGGCAAATCAGGTAAAGCCTCAAGCGCAGGTGCTAGCCAATGAGCCTGAACAAGTACCTGCGCCTGCCCCATCCCGAAACCTGCGACTGCTCTGTCTGTTGGTCCCGTCGCGTACCGGTGGAGCCCGCTCCCTGCCAGTCCACACCCTGCGACCAGTGCCGCCCCGCGTCAGTGTTCAAGGTCGATGGAATCTGGCGAGCGAAACCGGCTTTCACCTGCGCGAAACACAAGCCACCGCGCCGTCCCCCGAAGTACTGGAACGTTATTCACGACTCGGGCAAGCCAACGCCTTTCGTGCCTATCCGCGAGCCGTTCGAACTGGAGTAAGCCAATGAGCCAGCTTGCCGAAGTGACCGATGCCTACGTGCTGTGCCAGGACTGCTGCCACGCCGAAGCCTACAGCGACGCCAAGCACATGGGCGACGAACGCTGCCCGAAGTGCGAGGGTGAATTCTGCGGCTGCAATGCCTGCTCGGGCATTGCCCGTCTGAGCATCCAGTTCGAAGTCCAGGCCGAAGCCGAGCGCCGGGAGGCCAAGCAATGACCCGCGCTGATCTGCTGTTCTGGTTTCCCCACATTATTTTTATGTCTCTGGTCGTCGTACTGGCCCTTTTCATCGCCCGCGAAACCGCCCGCGAAGGAGCCTCCCAGGTCAGGGGCCGCGCTCCCGGCTTGTCCGAACACGCTGCACCGTTCGGACAAACGGAAGCACGGGCGAAGCGCACCCTTGACCCACCTCGACCACGAACAGCCTCCGCTGGGGAGGGCGGGGCAGCTCCACCGCCCCGCGCTCCCGAGCCCCCGGCGGCAAGGGTGGGATGACAAGGGCAAAGCCCTTGGTGTTGACCCGCTGACGGATAGACGCAAGACCGAGTTTTAACCCGCAGATCGAGAAAGCCGGCAGGCCGAACAAGCCAGTTCACCTGCACGGGATCGCTCGGCCTGCAGAAAGGCAAAACCGCGCAACAACGCGCACCCCAAAGAGGAAATACCGATGGCACGTTCGATTATGGAAGTTGCATTCCTGGGCACCCAAAAGACCGAAGTAGAGGGCGCCAAATACGTGAAGGTCTTCTACGGCGATGAGCCGGACGGCAAGACCGAACACGGCCTGTCCATCGTGGGCATGGCCGCTGCCGATGAGGTCGCCGACGAAGTCTTCTTCGCAGGTTCCGGCTTCGCCCCGCTGGAGACCGTCCGCATCACCTTCGAGGTCGCCCGAGGCGGCCAGAACAAGGGCAAGAATCTCGCCTTGCACATCGAGCCCGTGAAGCCCCGCCCCGCCACCTCGGCCGCTCCGGCTGCTTCCCAGGCCGCCCCGCAAAAGGCTGAGACCAAGTAATGAACCTGCTCGCCTGTGATGGGCAGGTCACCGTCACGGCGGGCACACCGCAGTGTTCGGGCGCGTGGATTCTGGTCAACGCGCCCGAGCCCTTCGACCCGATGCAACTGGACCCCTCTCAACTGGCCGTTGCGTTCGGTGTCGGTTTCACCCTGGTGACTACAACCCTGCTGATCGGGCTGGGTTGCAAGGCCGTTCTCGACTTCATCAAAGGCGCTTAGCGCCATAGGAGTGATACATGCAAAAACTCAAGCACGTCTCTCGTAGCCTCGCCCTGGCTATTCCGTTCTCCATCGCCGCAGCCGGCGCCCATGCTGCTGGCTGGGACTACTCCGGCATTACCGGCGATATCGACTTCGCCTCCATCGCTACTGGTGTGCTGGCCGTGGCCGGCCTTCTGGCTGTGGTTTACGCCGGTATCAAGGGCGCCCGCATCGTTCTCGGTTTCCTGCGTGGCTGATCGGGTTTGGCGAACAAGGGCGGGGATTTCTCCGCCCTTTTTCTTTGGAGAATAGCGATGGCCGATCTTTACGAGTTTGCCTTCTTCGTAATTGGTTCCGCTTGTGCATACGGCATATTTTCTAGGTGGTGAATATGCGTATTTTACTTGTGATTATATTTTTCTCTCAGGCCGTTAGTGCGGAGGATTATTTCTGGCGTTCGACGGATTCGCGCTTGACTGCGGAGTTTCGAACTCTAACGTTCTCTTCTCCCGCTGCTGGTTGCAATTCTTTGTCTCCATCTAGTGTTATTTCTGCTTCATCGGCCGATACTTTTTATATTTCAAGCTCTAGCTTTCAATCGCCTACTAGTTTTCGCTGTATATATTCTTATCGTAAAGGCTCTGGCGGCCTTCAAACTGCTGGTGTTTCTTTTGTTCGGGGCGGCGATTCTTGCCCATCTGAACATACGTATGATGCATCTGTTGGCGAGTGCATTTCTGACCAGCCTCCAGAGCCTCCTCAAGATTGCTCCAATCTTTCTCCCGGCATTTTTAAATCCTCTGATGGCCCGATAACGACAGTTAACGGTCGTCGTTGGGTTGCGTCTCGCCTTGAGGGCCAGGTTTGTTATAGCGGGTGCTGGTATGACATTGCGCCGCGCGCATCTAGTTGTTTTGCTGTCCCAGGCTCTTCGGATACTGGCTTCTGTAATTACTTAGGCACGGGCAATGGTGATAATTGCTCGTTGCCGGATGCTGAATTAGGGCGCTCTGGTGACTCTTTGAATCCACCTGCGGAAGTTCCTGATCCTGATGAGCCTCCCTCTGATCCTGATGATCCGGGCTGCCATGGCATTCCTGGCTATGTCTGGAACGGCACTACCTGCGTTAAAGCTCCGACCGGTGATGGTGGCGGCGATAACGGTGGCGATAGCGGCGGTGACAATGGGGGTGATAACGGCGGTGGAAATAACGGTGGCGGCGATAACGGCGGGAACAATGGCGGCGGTGATGGAAGCGGCAATGGTAACGGTAGCGGTGATGGCGACGGCAATAGCGGCGGCAGCACTGGCGGTGGCAACGGTAATGGCAACGGCAGCGGGGATGGCGACGGGGACGGAGAGGGCAGTGGTGGCCCTGGTGGCGGTGGTGTTCCTGGGGTTTGTGAAGATGGTGTTTGTCAGTTTGAGCCGCCCGAGGGTTTTGGTGATGGCGAAGTTCCTGGCTTTGGCGAATCTCTCGAGCAGGTTTTTAAGGGCATCCAAGAATCACCGATTGGTCAGGCGGTAACGAGTATTTCATTTCCGAGCGGTGGCACTTGCCCTGTTTCCAGCGTTTCCCTGCTTAACACAAGCATTACGTTTGACTCGCATTGTGACCTTTGGGGGCAGATTGCCCCGATATTGAGCGCGGTGTTCTTGGCCGTGTGGGCATTGCTGGCCGTTCGAATTTTCCTTTCTGCATGAGGTGATATATGGAAGGCATTATTGCGTGGATTAAGGGCGTATATGAAAAGCTCTCCAATATTGCTGACGAAGTTCTTCCTTCTATCAATGACATGTTTGAATGGTTTCAGGATGCCTTCGATTGGTTCGTGGACTTCCTTATGGATTTCCCGAAGTGGGTTTTCAATGAGGTTTGCCAGGGTATTGTCGAGTTCTTCGAGGCGCTGCCTGTTCCTTCGTTCTTTGCTTCCGCTTCGAATGCCTTTAGCGGCATTCCGCCATCTGTTGTTTTCTTTGCTGATGCATTTCAGATAGGGCCGGGGATCACTATGGTTCTGCTCGCATTTCTGTTTCGCTTCATCATTCGCCGAATTCCCATTATTGGTTGAGGTGATTTATGGCAATTGATGCATACACCGGCCTTCCAGGGCATGGCAAAAGTTACGGCGTGGTCGAGCACGTCATTATTCCTTCGCTCAAGCAAGACCGGCTCGTCGTCACCAACATTCCGCTTGAGGTCGATGCGCTGCTGATGGCCTTCGGTGGGCGTATTGAGCAACTGCCCGCCAACTGGTTCGAGCGTGCCGATCTGGCCGATTTCGCGCCGCCCGGCTCGGTGCTCGTTCTCGATGAACTCTGGCGCCGCTGGCCGAACGGCATGAAAACCAACGAAGCATCCACCGAGGATAAGGCCCTGCTGGCTGAACACCGGCACCGGGTCGATGACAAGGGCCGTTCTATGCGGGTGGTGTTGGTGACCCAGGACCTTGCCCAGCTCGCCAGCTGGGCACGCCTGCTGGTTGAGTCGACCTACCGCATGCGCAAGATCACCGAGAAACGCTTCATGGTGGACATCTACCGCGGGGCAGTAACCGGTCCCAGGCCGCCGAAGTCGGCTCTTCTGCGCCAGACCTCCGGCAGCTTCAAGCCGGAGGTGTTTTCGCTCTACAAGTCGGCCACGCAGAGCCAGACCGGCGAAGTAGGGGACGAGACCAAGGCGGATGGTCGGGCCTCGCTGTTGCGCTCCTGGGGGCTGTGGGGGCTGATTCTGATCATGGTCGTTGGCGGTACGTTCGGTGTTTACGGCGTTGGCCGCTTCTTCTCGCCTGAGCGCTTTGCCAAGCATGAAACTGCGGCACCCACGCCAGCCCCCGAGACAAAACCTGTACCGCCGCCCTCGACAGCCTCCAGGGCCGCCCAGCAGGTCTACCGGACCGAGCCGTCCGGGCCGCTCATGTCTTCGACTTGGCGCGTTGCCGGCTACCTGCACGGCATGCACGGGGGCGCCTCGCCTGGATGGGGCTCTATAGACGGCTACAACGCTGAGCCTCGCAAACGGATCAGCCAGACGGCTCGGGTCGTGCTCCAGTCTGTCAGCGGCCAGCAGCGGCTGTTACCCATCGAGCAATGCCGCTGGTTCGAGAACTCCCCCGATATGTACTGCGATATCGACGGCGAGCGAGTCACGCCCTGGACGGGGCGTGGAGCGGTGACCTCCGTGATTGACCCTATCGCGGTCACGGGCACGTCAGCGGCGCCGGCTCGCTAGCGTAGCGCCTCGGGCCGCGCCGCTGACGTCCCTGTAACACGTCAGATAAACCGAAATCGAGAACATCAAAAAGCTTCAATAAAGGGTGAAAGGAATGTCGGTAAAGGACTTTATCCGGGTTGATCGTAGTACTGGGCTGGAGTCGCCAAGGGGGCGTCTGTTCTTTGATAGTAAGTCCGCCGTGGTCGCCGACCTGTCCGGCGTCCGGGTTCTGCGATGTGGCGTCGATACCGTTCGCCAGCTTTACCGTGGGCTGATTCGCCCAGCCATCATGCCGCTGTTTGAGAAGCCCGGTGCGATTGTCGAGTTTGCCGGCCAGCGCTGGCACTCGGGCCGGGTTGGACGTGACTCCGGTTACCAGTACAAGCTCCAGAACGCCGACCTAGGCTTTGTCCTGCTGGTGAAGAACTTCAACGCTAAGGCCGACGCCATTGGGCCGCACCTCAAGATAGAGGTTTCTCCGCATGCCGTTGACGCCTTGTCGCCTGAGCGCTTGCAAGCCCGGCTGGATTACTACGCCGGCGAGGTGCTGAGCAATCTCGAAGTCAATCAGTGCGCGGTTCACCTCGCGCTTGATGTGCAAGGCTGGGCGCCGCCTGTTGATCTGGTAGCGAGGATGCATTGCCGGGCCAGTACCCATCGCGACATTTCGGGCATCCAGCAGATTGAGTGGGCGACCAAGTCCAGCGTCTACGGCCGCGGCGAAACCTCCATGTTCGGTTCGGCGAGCGGTATCCAGCTGTGTATTTACAACAAGACCGAACAGGCCAGGGCGACCGACAAGCTGGACTATTGGGAAGGCGTCTGGAAACGCCGTGACAGCTTCGACGAAGGCGACCCGGACAACTACAACCCGGTCCAGGACGTGTGGCGTATCGAGCTTCGCTACCACCACTCCATCATCCAGCAATTCGCCAGCGGCTCGGTCGATCTGCATTCGGGCGCTTTGATCGACACTCGCTCCTTTGCGGCCTTCGCCGGTCATCTGGACGGCTTGTGGCGCTATGGGCTGAGCCAGTTCCGCCTGCAATCACGGCCGGGCTACTTTGAGCCGATCTGGACGCTGTTCCGTCAGGATATTCGCGTCGATATAGCGGCTGATTCGCTGCTTGAGGACACGGACTACAAGCGCCATTACAAGACTGCGCGTGGCTTCTCGGGGAAGAACGTCGAGCTGTTCCTGGGAAACTTCGTCAGCCTGCTGGCAAGGGAACGGGTGGGGGCAAAAAAGGCGTTTAAGCGCCTGACCGAGTGGGAATGCTGGCCGGTCATTCGCGACCATTACGCCGCCAAGGATATGACCGCCATAGACATCTATCAGCATATCCGCGACTTGCTGGAGGAACGCCATATCCGGTGGGGCAGGGCCGTATGATCAGCAAGGGTCCTACCGGTTGGGAAGTGGATTTCTGGCTTGATCGCCAGCTTGGTATTCGCAAGCGGAAACGGGGTTTTCGAACCAAGTCTGAGGCTGAACGTTGGGTCTCCGATATGCGCCGCCAGTATTCCCAGCGTGGGCGTGATCCGGGCGAGCGTCTCTCTGATCTGGTCGACATCTGGTATGAGCTGCACGGCTCGACCCTGAAGGACCCTTATCGATTCAGCCGCACCATGGCGGTTGCCAAGGCCCTGGGCGACCCCATCGCCTCCAGCTTTACCGCTCTCGACTTCGGTCGCTATCGGATACAGCGCCTGAAGGACTGCTCGCCGGCCACGGTCAATCACGAGCACCGCTACCTCAAGGCTGTATTCAATGAGCTGATTCGGTTGGGCGTTTGGAAGGAGGCCAATCCGCTGTCGGCGTTGCGTCAGCTCAAGGTCGATGAGACCGAGCGGGCTTTTCTGACCCTAGATGAATGCCAGCTTGTTCTCCGGGAGTGTGCGGCCTCGACCAATAGCCATACGTTGCCGGTGGCCGAGTTGTGCTTGGCGACTGGTGCAAGGTGGGATGAAGCGGAAAGCATCACTCGCCAGCAACTGATGGGCGGCAAAGTCCGCTTTGCTCGGACCAAGAATGGCAAGGGACGGTCCGTGCCTATTCCGGCTGATCTGGAGAAGCTGATACTTGAGAGGGGTTACCCAGGATCGGGGCCGCTTTTCAGTTCTTGCCGGTCGGCATTCCGTAAAGCGTATGAGAGGGCGGGGTTATATACGCCGGGACAGATGACCCATATTCTGCGCCATACATTCGCCAGTCATTACATGATGCAAGGCGGCAACATTCTTACCCTGCAACGCATCCTGGGTCACGGCGATATAAAGATGACCATGCGCTATGCACACTTGGCGCCGGATCATTTCGCCACTGCGCTGACTTACTCGCCGCTCGCACTCTTGAGACAAGATCGGGACAGTGTTGGGACAGCCCCATAAACGACAAAGGGCTAGCCGAAGCTAACCCTTTGAAATGTATGGTGGCTACACCGGGACTTGAACCTGGGACATCAGCATTATGAATGCTGCGCTCTAACCGACTGAGCTATGTAGCCGAGTGGCGCGCATTATTCTCTTGTCGATTTGTGCTGTCAACCCCGTCCGGCGGACAAAGTGGCGCGTTATCAAGCGCTTAGGCGTGCGCGATTCGTCAGTGTCCGTGGGCCTCCCGGGTGGCGAGCCAGCACAGCAGGGAGCCGCCGGTGACCATCGCCACGCCCTGCCAGAACGCCGAGGTCAGTTGCGTGTCCAGCCAGACCATGGCGAACAGGGCCGACAGTACCGGGGTGAAGTACGAGGCGCTCGCCATCAGGGTGAGGTTGCCGCGCAGGACGCCGACGTTCCACAGGGCGTAGCCGCCGGCCATCGCGGCGGCGGCGGCGAGCAGTTCGAGGCTGGCAGGGAGGCTGAAGCTCAGCGCCTGGCGGTCGCTGAAGGCGTACTGCAGCCATAGCGTCGTCGCCACCAGCAGGAAGAATAGGACCACGCCGTTGCGTCCGTTCGCATAGCGCTTGGTGACGTTGCAGTAGACGCCCCAGATCACCGCGCCGGCGAAGGCCAGGCCGTAGCTCAGGGGATTGCTGGAGACGTTGGCCAGGGTCTGCGGCAGGGATATGGCCTGGTCGCCGCTGACCACCCAGGCGATGCCGGTAAGGGCCAGGGCGATGCCCGGGATTATCGGCCAGCGCGCCTGCTGGCCGTTCATGACGATGGCCAGGATGATGGTGAAGCAGGGCCACAGGTAGTTGATGATGCTGATCTCGATAGCCTGCGTACGGTTGTGAGCGAAGCCCAGGGAGAGCGACAGGCAGAGTTCGTAGGCGACGAACAGCAGGCTGCCCAGCACCAGGTAGATGCGCGGGAAGCCGCGCAGGCGCGGGCGGCCGAGCAGGGGTAGCAACAGCAGGGCGCCGACCGTGTAGATCAGTGCGGCGCCGCCGATGGCGCCGAAGTGCTCGCTGACGCTGCGGATCAGCCCGACGATGGTGCTCCACAGGACGATGGCGCCGAGGCCGCAGAGAGTGGCCGCGTTGGGGCCGAGGGAAGGGGACATCGCTACTCCGAACTGCACGCGGGGGAGCGGGCCATCGGCCCGCCGGGCGCGAGTCTAGCGCAGCGTCATTGCAGGGTCAGCTGTTCGCCGCGCTCCTGCTGCCAGTCTTCCAGGCTGGGCGCAGCGTGGTCGCCCGCCATGCGGTGGATGATCTCGAAGTAGTCCTGCTTGAACGGGTCGCGCATGACCTGTTCGCGGTTGCGCACGCGCACCGCGTAGATGCTCTGCACGTTCTGGTGGTCGAAGGCGCGCCACTGCTGCTGTTCCTTGAGCAGGGTGTAGCGATGGTCTTCGAGCGCGTCGATCAGCCTTTCGCTGTCCAGGCTACCGCTGCGGCGCACGGCGTCGGCCCATTGCAGGACGATGCCGTAGGCCGAGGCGCTGGTGCTGCCCGGGTATTCGCGGTGCTCGTCGATGTAGCGCTGCACGAAGCGCTCGCCGGTCGCGTTGCCTTCCTGGCGCGGCAGCTCCCAGGTCCAGGCCTCGGTGCCGATCACGCCTTCCATCACCAGCGGGCCGCTCTGCTGCACCACGCTCTTGGTCAGGTTCGGCACGATCACCTGCATGCGCTGCTTGAGGCCCATGTTGTGGATCATGCGCATGCTGCGCTGCAGGTTGTCGCCGAGCAGCACCAGTACCAGCATGTCCGCATCGCTGTCGGCCGCCTTGCGCAGGGCCGCCTGGTACTGCTCGCGGCGCACCAGGCCGGTGGGCAGCGCGGTGCGGCCGTGGCGCGCGCGGTCGCTGCTGCCGGTGGCCTGGCGCAGCGCGTTTTCCATGCTGCGGCCCCAGGCGTCGTCGATCAGGATGTAGTGGTAGCGTCGGCGCGGCATGTGCCAGGCCAGGTATTCGCCGAGCACGCGGGCGCTCATCCAGGCGCTGTTGGATTCGCGGAACAGGTAGCGGTGGCCCTGGCTGCCGGTGACGTCGTTGGCGTAGCTCAGGGTGGCGAAGTACAGCAGGCCGCGCTCACGGGCGCGCTGGCCGGCGGCGATGGCTTCCTCGCTGGTCGCACCGCCGAACACCATGCGTGCGCCGGCGTCGGCGAAGCGGTCGACGTTGTCGCGGGCCTGCTCGGCGCGCGAGGCGGTGTTCTCGCCGAGCAGTTCCAGCGGCCTGCCGAGCACGCCGCCGCTGCGGTTCACCTCGTCCACCGCCAGCAGCGCGCCGCGCCTCAGTTCCAGCCCCTCGTCCCGGTAGTTGCCGGTGCGCGGGTAGTTCAGGCCGATCTTCACGCTGTCGGCCAGGACGGGCCCGGCGAGCAGGGCGCCGAGCAGCAGGCCGGTGAGCAGGCGGGGCATGGTGTCACTCCTTGTCGATCACGAGCCGCCTTTTTAGGGAGCCCGCCGCCTTGGCACCATTGGTCCTTGTGCCGAAGCGCCTGCGACTTAGGGCGCGTTACCGCTCTTTCGGCCGAGCCGTTTGCGACCAAGGAATGATGGCCAGTACCCGGTCCGGGGCGCCTAATGGGCGGACAACCACAAGAACCTCCGGGACGAGGTATGCGATGTATCGACTTCTGCTGGCGGGCCTGCTCCAGGCCCTGGCCATCTGCTGTCTGATCCTGGCCCTGCAGCGCGGCAACATCGGCCTGTCGGTGGCTCTGCCGCTGGCGGTGCTGGTGGCCTGGCTGCCGCTGCTGCTCAAGGGCGGCGCGCCCGCGCCGGTTGCGGAGGCCGGCGACGACGAGTCGCTGCTGCGCCTGAGCCGCGATCTGTCGCGTACCACCAGCGGCAACGCGTTGTCCGCGGCCGAGGTGGCGTATTCGGTCAAGCAGCTGGCCCAGCGCCTGGCGTCGCAGCTGCAGGCGGCGGCCAGCATCGTCGGCAACGCCGAGGTGATGATCGCCACCGAGGAGCAGACCAGCCTGCTCAGCCAGCGCACCCTGGCGGCCGCGCACGACGCCCGGCGCAGCAGCGACGAGGGGCTGCTGGTGCTGCGCCAGAGCATCGACCGCATGCACCAGCTGAGCGGCCGCGCCAGCGCCAGCCGCGAGCTGATCGGCGGGCTGAGCCAGCGCAGCGAGGATATCCAGCGGGTCACCCAGGTGATCCAGGGCGTCGCCAGCCAGACCAACCTGCTGGCGCTCAACGCGGCCATCGAGGCGGCGCGCGCCGGCGAGGCCGGGCGCGGTTTCGCGGTGGTGGCCGACGAGGTGCGCGGCCTGGCCGCGCGCACCGCCAGCGCCACCGAGGAGGTCGGCGAGATGGTCGCCGATATCCAGCGCCAGACCGCCGCGGTGGTCGAGCAGATCCGCCAGCTGGCCAGCGAGCTGGACGAGGGCGTCGGCGCCGTCGAGCAGGCCGGCGCCAGCCTCGCCAGCATCGTCGAGCTGGCCCAGGCGGTGGAGGGGCAGGTGGGCGAGATCGCCCAGGGCGCCGAGGTCAACCGCGAGCAGCTCACCAGCCTGTTCGCCGCCATGGAACAGATGCGCGGCGACCTGGCCGAGAGCGACGCCCACACCCAGCGCCTCGGTGGCGTCGCAGGGCGCCTGGAAGGCCAGGCCGAACAGATCAGCGAGCGCCTCGCCGAGGTGGCGCTGGACGACTACCACCAGCGCGTCTACGACCTCGCCCGGCAGGGTGCCCAGGCCATCGCCGCGCGCTTCGAGGCCGATATCGACGCCGGCGGCATCGGCCTGGACGATCTGTTCGACCGCCAGTACCGCCCCGTGCCCGGCAGCTTCCCGGCGAAGTACAAGACCCGTTTCGACGACTACACCGACCGCGTGCTGCCGGATATCCAGGAGCCGCTGCTGCAGCAGCACGAGGGCCTGGTGTTCGCCATCGCCTGCACGCCCGAGGGCTATGTGCCCACCCACAACCGCGCGTTCAGCGCCGCGCCTACCGGCGACCGCCAGCTGGACACGGTGCGCAGCCGCAGCAAGCGCCGCTTCGACGACCGCACCGGCAGCCGCTGCGGCAGCCACGAGCAGACGCTGCTGTTGCAGACCTACACCCGCGACACCGGCGAGCTGATGCACGACCTGTCGGTGCCGATCCGCGTCAAGGGCCGGCACTGGGGCGGATTGCGCCTGGGCTATCGGCCGGAAGGCGCCGCGGCGCGCTGAGCCGATGATCGCCTTCAGCCGTCGCCGCCTGCTCGCCGGCCTGGCCCTGCTGCCCTGGTGGGTGCGGGCGGGGCAGGGTCGGGGTGTCGCCGCCCGGGTAATGGTGGTCGGCGGCGGTTTCGCCGGCGCCACCGCCGCGCGGCTGCTGATCCAGGCCGAGCCGGGGCTGGAGGTGGTGCTGGTCGAGCCGAAGGCGGTGTACCACACCTGCCCGATGAGCAACCGGGTGATTGCCGGGTTCGACCCGCTGGCGCGGATCGCCTGGTCCTTCCGCGAGCTGGAGCGCCTCGGCGTCCGCCACCTGCGCCAGGCGGCGCGGGACATCGACCCGGCCGGCCGCCGCGTGCAACTCGATGACGGCCGCTGGCTCGGCTACGACCATCTGGTCCTGGCGCCGGGCATCGAGATGCGCTTCGACGTTATCGAGGGCTACGACGCCGCCGCGGCCGAGCGGCTGCCGCACGCCTGGCAGGCCGGCGCCCAGACCGAGCTGCTGCGCCGACAACTGCAGGCCATGGATGATGGTGGGCTGGTGCTGATGAGCGTGCCGGACAATCCCTACCGCTGCCCGCCCGGCCCCTACGAGCGGGCCAGCCTGGTCGCCGACTACCTCAGGCGCCACAAGCCGCGCAGCAAGCTGCTGATCCTCGACGCCAAGGACAGCTTCTCCAAGCAGGCGCTGTTCCAGCAGGGCTGGCGCCGCCACTACCCGGGGCTGGTCGAGTGGATCGGCCACGCCGGCGATGGCCGGGTGGTGCGGGCGGATGCGGCGCGGCGCGAGCTGGAGTGCGAGTTCGGTGCTCGTCACCGCGCGGCGGTGATCAATCTGATCCCGCCGCAACGGGCGGCGAGCATCGCCGCGCGGGCCGGGCTGACCGATACCAGCGGCTGGGTGCCGGTGGAGCCCGTGAGCTTCCGTGCGCGGGCCGACGGGCGCATCACGGTGCTGGGCGACGCCAGCATCGCCGCGCCCATGCCCAAGTCCGCCTTCAGCGCCCAGGCCCAGGCGCACCTGGCGGTCGCCCATCTGCTGGCGGAGCTGCGCGGCGAGCCACCCCGGGCGCCCGCGCTGAGCAACACCTGCTTCAGCTTGCTGACGCCCGACGACGCGGTGTCCATCTCGGCGCGCTACCGCGTGGAGAGCGACTTGCTCGGCGAGGTGCCGGGCAGCCTGCGGCTCAGCCCGCTGGAGGGCGACGATGCGCTGCGCCGGCACGAGGCCGAGCTGGCGGCGGCCTGGTACGCCGCCAGTTGCGGCGCGGCGTGGGGATCGTCGGCGTGAGTGGTTATCGGTGCGCGCGGCGCGCCCTACTGGCGGTTCTGTCGCTGTGCCTGGTGCTGCCGCTGTCCGCCGACCCGTTGCATGACGAGCGCGAACGGCTGCTCGCCGGCGGCATGCCCCAGGCGGAGGGCCTGGCGTTGGAGGTACCGGAATGGGTCGAGGACGGCGCCTTCGTCGCCGTCACCCTGACCCTGCGCGGTGCCCGACCGCCGCTGCGGCTGGCGCTGTTGCGGGAGGCGGAAGATGAGCCGCGCATCGCCCATGTGGAGCTGCGGGGCTGGCACGAACCGCTGCGCCTGAGCACCCGCGTGCGCCTGCCCCGGAGCCAGGCGCTGCTGGTGCTGGCGCGTGACGCGGATGGCCGCACCTGGGCCGTGCGCCAGCCGGTGCGCATCGCCGGCAGCAGTTGCCTGTCGCCGCCGGTCGGCGATCCGGCGGAAGGACTCGGCCGCAGCCAGGCCTGGCGCCGGCCGCTGGACGGCGGCAGCGAACTGGCCAGCCTGCTGCGCCATCCCATGGAGACCGGCCAGCGCCACGACGCCGACGGGCGCCTGCTGTCGCGTCACCTGTTGCGCGAGCTGCGGGTGAGCGGCGAGCGGGGCGAACTGATGCGGGTGGAGGCCTTCGCCGGCCTGGCGGCCAACCCCTACTGGCGGGTGGTGCTGCCGGTCGATGCCGGCGAGCTGGGTCTACGCTGGAGGGACGACGACGGCGCGACCTTCGACCGTCGCTTGCCCTGAGCGCCGCCCCGCCGAGGGTTGCACTCGGGCATGTACTACCAAATGAGTAGTCCGGCTGTGCCATCGGCGCATACCCGCGCGGCAGAGCGGCTGCAAAGATCGAAGCACGACCTGGCCCACTGGCAGGGGCAGGCACCACAAGAAGAGGCATCGTCATGATTTACGCTCAACCTGGGACCCCCGGCTCCATCGTTTCCCTCAAGCCACGCTACGGCAACTACATCAATGGCGAGTTCGTGCCGCCGGTGAAGGGCGAGTACTTCGTCAACACCTCCCCGGTCAACGGCCAGGTCATCGCCGAGTTCCCGCGCTCCAGCGCCGAGGATATCGATAAGGCCCTGGATGCCGCCCATGCCGCCGCCGACGCCTGGGGCCGCACCTCGGTGCAGGACCGCGCGCTGGTCCTGCTGAAGATCGCCGACCGCATCGAGCAGAACCTGGAGCTGCTCGCAGTCACCGAGACCTGGGACAACGGCAAGGCCGTGCGCGAGACGCTGAACGCCGACGTGCCGCTGGCCGCCGACCACTTCCGCTACTTCGCCGGCTGCATCCGCGCCCAGGAAGGCAGCGCCGCCGAGATCAACGACGGCACCGTGGCCTACCACTTCCACGAGCCGCTGGGCGTGGTCGGCCAGGTCATCCCGTGGAACTTCCCGCTGCTGATGGCCGCCTGGAAGCTCGCCCCGGCGCTGGCCGCCGGCAATGCCATCGTGCTCAAGCCGGCCGAGCAGACGCCGCTGTCGATCACCCTGCTGATGGAGATCATCGGCGACCTGCTGCCGCCGGGCGTGCTGAACATCGTCCAGGGCTTCGGCCGCGAGGCCGGCGAGGCGCTGGCCACCAGCAAGCGCATCGCCAAGATCGCCTTCACCGGCTCCACCCCGGTCGGCTCGCACATCATGAAATGCGCCGCCGAGAACATCATCCCGAGCACCGTGGAGCTGGGCGGCAAGAGCCCGAACATCTTCTTCGAGGACATCATGCGCGCCGAGCCGGCGTTCATCGAGAAGGCCGCCGAGGGCCTGGTGCTGGGCTTCTTCAACCAGGGCGAAGTGTGTACCTGTCCGTCCCGCGCCATCGTGCAGGAGAGCATCTACGACGCGTTCATGGCCGAGGTGCTGAAGAAGGTCAAGCAGATCAAGCGTGGCAACCCGCTGGACACCGACATCATGGTCGGCGCCCAGGCCTCGCAGCAGCAGTACGACAAGATCCTCAGCTACCTCGAGATCGCCCAGCAGGAGGGCGCCCAGGTGCTCACCGGCGGCGGCGCCGAGCGCCTGTCCGGCGATCTGGCCAACGGCTACTACATCCAGCCGACCCTGCTCAAGGGCGACAACAAGATGCGCGTGTTCCAGGAGGAAATCTTCGGCCCGGTGATCGGCGTGACCACCTTCAAGGACGAGGCCGAGGCGCTGGCCATCGCCAACGACACCGAGTTCGGCCTGGGCGCCGGGGTGTGGAGCCGCGACATCAACATCGCCTATCGCATGGGGCGCGGCATCAAGGCCGGCCGCGTGTGGACCAACTGCTACCACCTGTACCCGGCGCACGCCGCCTTCGGCGGCTACAAGAAGTCCGGCGTCGGCCGCGAAACCCACAAGATGATGCTCGACCACTACCAGCAGACCAAGAACCTGCTGGTGAGCTACGACATCAACCCGCTGGGCTTCTTCTGACCCGGGGCGCGCCCGCTTCGCGGCGGGCGCCGACAGCTTTTTCATCGAGCGCAGGGAAGCGCTTCCGTCGCCGGCCCAACTGAGCGTGGGCCGCCTGTGCGGCCATTGTCCGGCAGATGGATTGATGTCCCGCGCGGTCCCAGGCCGCGCTTTTTTTCGATGAGCCTCCGGGCGTCCTGCCCTCTCCCACACCGCCTACTCCCTTCGGAGCGGCAGGTCCTGTCGAACGCGGCGCTGCCGCGTTTTTTCTTTTCCGCGAGGCGGCGAAGGCGTCGCGCCGGTGCGACAGCCGTCCCGCCCGCTGCAACAGGTGTCGCGCTCCGCCGCGCCTTTCCAGAGTCCCGCCGTTTCTCCGCAGACCGCGTGCCGCCTGGCCTGCGGCCATCCGTCACGGTGCTGGCACAGCCGTTGCTCCTGTGCCTGCAAGCCCCGGCGTGGCCGCCGTGGCAACAACAAGAATCGGAGACACTCCATGAGATCGATTGGCCTCACCGCGCCTTCCGCCTGCCCGTCATCCGGCCGGCACCCCGCCCTGCGTACTCCCCGCCGCGCCCTGTTCGCCGCCATGCTGCTGGCCGGCTTCGCCCATACCGCCCAGGCCGCCGAGACACCGGCCAACGTCGACGGCAAGCGCATCGTCGCCGCCGACCGGGAGCCGGGCAACTGGATGAGCCACGGCCGTACCTACGACGAGCAGCGCTACAGCCCGCTCGAGCAGATCAACCAGCAGAACGTCGGCAAGCTCGGCCTGGCCTGGAGCTACAAGCTCGACCTCGACCGTGGCGTGGAAGCCACGCCGATCGTGGTCGACGGCGTGATGTACACCACCGGGCCGTTTTCGGTGGTCTACGCGCTGGACGCGCGCAACGGCGAGCTGCTGTGGAAGTACGACCCGCAGTCGGATCGCTCGCGCGCCGGCGAGGCTTGCTGCGACGCGGTCAACCGCGGCGTGGCGGTGTGGAAGGGCAAGGTCTACGTCGGCGTGCTCGACGGCCGCCTGGAAGCCATCGACGCCCGGACCGGCAAGCGTGTCTGGTCGGTCGACACCCGTGCCGACCACGCGCGCAGCTACACCATCACCGGCGCGCCGCGGGTGGTGAACGGCAAGGTGGTCATCGGCAACGGCGGCGCCGAGTTTGGCGTGCGCGGCTACGTAACCGCCTACGACGCCGAGAGCGGCAAGCAGGCCTGGCGCTTCTACACCGTGCCGGGCGACCCCAAGCTGCCGCCGGAAGACAAGGCCATGGAGATCGCCGCCAAGACCTGGCACGGCGACGCCTTTGTCGAGCAGGGCGGCGGCGGCACCGCGTGGGACTCCTTCGCCTTCGACCCGGAGCTGAACCTGCTCTACATCGGCGTCGGCAACGGCTCGCTGTGGGACCCGAAGTGGCGCAGCCAGGCCAAGGGCGACAACCTGTTCCTGTCCTCCATCGTCGCGGTCGATGCCGACACCGGCGAGTACGCCTGGCACTACCAGACCACCCCGGGCGACGCCTGGGACTTCACCGCCACCCAGCACATGATCCTCGCCGAACTGGAGATCGAGGGTAAGCAGCGCAAGGTGCTGATGCAGGCGCCGAAGAACGGCTTCTTCTACGTCATCGACCGCGCCACCGGCGAGCTGCTCTCGGCCAAGGGCATCGTCCCGCAGAACTGGACCAAGGGCATGGACATGAAGACCGGCCGGCCCATCGTCGACGAGGAAAACGCCGCCTACTGGAAGAACGGCAAGCGCAACCTGGTGACCCCGGCGTTCTGGGGCGCGCACGACTGGCACCCGATGTCGTTCAACCCGAAGACCGGGCTGGTGTACATCCCGGCGCACATCATGTCCGCCTACTACGAGCACATCCCCGAGGCGCCCACCCGCAACCCGTTCAAGAGCATGTACCAGCTCGGCCTGCGCACCGGGATGATGCCGGAGGGCGCCGACGGCCTGCTGGAGATGGCCAAGACATGGTCCGGCAAGCTGATCGCCTGGGACCCGGTCAAGCAGGAGGCGGCCTGGGAAGTGCCCTACGTGACCATCTTCAACGGCGGCACCCTGAGCACCGCCGGCAACCTGGTGTTCGAGGGCAGCGCCGACGGCCGGGTGATCGCCTACGCCGCCGAGGACGGCAGGAAGCTCTGGGAGCAGCCGGCCGCCAGCGGCGTGATGGCCGCGCCGATCACCTACTCGGTGGACGGCGAGCAGTACGTCACCTTCATGGCCGGTTGGGGCGGCGCCTTCTCCACCTTCGCCGGCGCCCTGTCGCTGCGCGCCGGCGTGCAGCCGTTCGCCCAGGTGCTCACCTACAAGCTCGGTGGCACCGCCAGGCTGCGCGAGCCGGCGCCGCCGGCCGACGCGCCGAAGCCGCCGCCGCTGACCGCCGACGCGGCCACCGTGGAGGCCGGTGCCAAGCTCTACGACGGCCACTGCTCGCAGTGCCACGGCATCCACGCGGTGAGCGGCGGCGTGCTGCCGGACCTGCGCAAGCTCACCCCGGAGAAGCACCAGATGTTCCTCGGCATCCTCTACGGCGGCCGCGTGCCGGACGGCATGCCGTCGTTCGCCGAGGCCTTCGATGCCAAGCAGGTGGACCAGATCCATCAGTACCTGATCAAGCGCGCCCACGACCTGCAGCAGGAAGGCGACGCCTGGAAGAAATTCAGCGCCAAGTGATCCACGCGGGCGTGCGCCGCCGTGGCGCGCGCCCGTCCGCCCACTCCGCACAGCGAGAGCGACCATGAGCAACATCACCACCTACCAGCACTACATCGACAACACCTTCGTCGGCAGCGACAGCCTGATCGAGGTGCGCAACCCGGCCAACGCCGAGCTGCTGGCGCGCATCCCCGAGGCCGGCGCCGAGCAGGTCGAGCGCGCCATCGCCGCCGCCCGCGCCGCGCAGAAGGGCTGGGCCGCCAGGCCGGCCATCGAGCGCGCCGGCTACCTGCGCCAGATCGCCGCCAAGGTGCGCGCCAACGCCCCGCGCCTGGCGCGCATCATCACCACCGAGGGCGGCAAGGTACCGGCCCTGGCCGAGGTGGAGGTCAACTTCACCGCCGACTACCTGGACTACATGGCCGAATGGGCGCGCCGCCTGGAGGGCGAGGTACTGACCAGCGACCGCGCCGGCGAGCACATCTTCCTGCTGCGCAAGCCGCTCGGCGTGGTGGCCGGCATCCTGCCGTGGAACTTCCCGTTCTTCCTCATCGCGCGGAAGATGGCGCCGGCGCTGATCACCGGCAACACCATCGTGATCAAGCCCAGCGAGGAAACCCCGATCAACTGCTTCGAGTTCGCCAGGCTGGTGGCCGAGACCGACCTGCCGCGCGGCGTGTTCAACGTGGTCGGCGGCACCGGCGCGGGCGCCGGCAGCGCCCTGACCAGCCATGCCGGGGTGGACCTGATCAGCTTCACCGGCAGCGTCGGCACCGGCTCGCGGATCATGGCCGCGGCGGCGCCGAACATCACCAAGCTCAACCTGGAGCTGGGCGGCAAGGCGCCGGCCATCGTCCTCGCCGACGCCGACCTGGAGCTGGCGGTCAATGCCATCAAGGCCTCGCGGGTGATCAACACCGGGCAGGTGTGCAACTGCGCCGAGCGTGTCTACGTCGAGCGCAAGGTGGCCGACCAGTTCATCGACAGGATCGCCTCGGCGATGGCCGCCACCCGCTACGGCGACCCCTCCGTCGAAGCCGATCTGGACATGGGGCCGCTGATCAACCAGGCCGGCCTGGACAAGGTCGCGCAGATGGTCCGCACGGCGGCCGGGCAGGGCGCCCAAGTGGTCACCGGCGGCGCGCTGGCGGACAAGAGGCGTGGCTTCCACTACCAGCCCACGGTGCTGGCCGGCTGCACGGCGGACATGGAGATCATGCGCAAGGAAGTCTTCGGCCCGGTGCTGCCGATCCAGATCGTCGACGACCTCGACGAGGCCATCGCCCTGGCCAACGACAGCGAGTACGGCCTGACCTCGTCCATCTACACCCGCAACCTGAGTGCCGCGCTCAAGGCCAGCCGCGAGCTGGACTTCGGCGAGACCTACATCAACCGCGAGAACTTCGAGGCCATGCAGGGCTTCCACGCCGGCACGCGCAAGTCCGGCATCGGCGGCGCGGACGGCAAGCACGGCCTGTACGAATACACCCACACCCACGTGATCTACGCGCAGGAGTGACCGGGCATGCTTGAGCGGGGAAGGGCGCTGGCCCGACCCCGCTCCTTTTTCCTGGCATTGCGCGCGATGCCAGGCGAAAGGAGCGGGAGTACTCCAGGCGACTCCGGGTGGACTGGGGCGGGGCATGTGGTGCGCATGGCGCACGCTACTTGTACCTGCCGGATGGATCGGCTCCCAGGGCGCGGGCGGCGCGCCGCGCCGGACTCAGAAAAGTTCGTTGGGCTGGACGATGCCGTGTTTCTTCATCTTGCGATACAGCGTGGAGCGGGCGATGCCGAAGGCCTCGGCCACCGCGCTGATGTTCCAGCGCTGTTCGCGCAGGGCGGCGTACAGGTGGCGCGCCTCGTCGTCGCCCAGCCGCGCGGCCAGCTCGCCGTTCGCCGGGGCGCCTGCGGTGGCGGGCGGCAGGGGCGCCTGATGCAGCTCCGCCGGCAGGCAGTCCAGGTCGACGCGGCCGTTCTCGGCCAGGGCGGCGGCGTAGCGCAGGCAGTTGAGCAACTGGCGGATGTTGCCCGGCCAGGGATGGGTGCGCAGGCGCTCGCGCACCGCGTCGTCCAGGCGCAGGTCGGGGGCGAGGCCGGCCAGCAGCTGGTCGATCAGCGCGTCGCGGTCGCCGCGTTCGCGCAGGGCCGGCAGGTGCAGGGTCATGCCGCTGAGGCGGTAGAACAGGTCCTCGCGGAACTGCCGGCCCTGGATCATCGCCGCCAGGTCCTGGTGGGTGGCGGACACCACCTGCACGTCCAGCGCCACCGGCGCGTCGGCGCCGAGGGGGAACAGCTCGCGCTCGGCCAGCACGCGCAGCAGGCGGGTCTGCAGGTGGGCGGGCATGTCGCCGATCTCGTCGAGGAACAGGGTGCCGCCGTTGGCCAGTTCCAGCTTGCCCTTCATGCCCTTCTTGCTGGCGCCGGTGAAGCTGCCGCCGCGATAGCCGAACAGCTCGCTCTCGATCAGGCTCTCCGGGATCGCCGCGCAGTTCAGCGCGACGAAGGGCCCGGCGTGCCGCGCGCTGGCCTGGTGGATGGCGCGGGCGAAGGCCTCCTTGCCGGTGCCGGTCTCGCCGGTGACGAGGATCGGGATGCCCTTGTCGAGCACCTTGCGCAGGCGCCGCACGCCGTCCTGCAGGCGCGCGTCGCCACCGCTGAGGCGCTGCAGGTCCGGGTGCCCGGGCTGCGCGGCGGCCGTGCTTGCCGCGCGGCGGGGCTGGGCCGCGGGAATGCGCAGGCCGATGTCCACCAGCGCCTCGTCGAACAGGGTGCGCAGGCGCACGCCCCGGGCGCCGCCGTGGGTCAGGCCGAGCAGTTCGTCGACGCCGGCCGGCAGCAGCTGGTCGATGCGGCTGCCGAGCAGGTCGATGCCATGCGCCGCGCAGGCGGCGAAGGCCGCGTGGTTGGCGCCGATCACCCGGCCGCCCTCGTCGAGGGCCAGCAGTTGTTCGTTGGCCAGGTCGGCGATGTCGTCGCGCGGCTTCAGCGACAGGCTCAGGCGGTCGCGGTAGCGCTGGCGGAAGCTGGCGTTCTCGATCAGCCGGGCATACATGATCACCAGCTGCAGGGTGAGGTACTGCGCCTCCTTCGGCCCGTCGCTGTTCAGGCAGGTGGCGTTGAGGCAGCCGCGCAGGGCGTTCTGTGCGTCGTAGATCGGCGCCACCGAGCAGCTCAGGCGGAAGTTGGAGACCAGGAAGTGCTCCTGGCGGTGGATGGTCATCGGCTGGCCGGCGGCCAGGGTGGTGCCGATGCCGTTGGTGCCGGCGATGGATTCGTCCCAGCGCGCGCCGACGATCAGCCCGGCCTGGGTATAGAGGTCGCGCTGGCGCGGCAGGCGGGCGTCGAGGGTGACGCCGTGCTCGTCGCTGAGCAGCACGGCGAAGCCGGCCGGCACCACGCGCTTGGCCAGGCCGCTGACGCCCTGGCCGGCGATGGCCAGGTACTCCTCGTGCAGGGCCTGATGCTCGCGCAGTTCGGTGGCGGTGAGGATGCTCTTCTCGACGGGGCCACGCGGATCGAGCCGGTGCTCCACCACGCTGCGGTACCAGGAGCGGGCGATCAGCCCGTCGGGGCGGATGCCGCGCTCGGGGAAGTGGTCCGCGACGAAGGCGGCGAGGTCGTTCGGGCAGGTTTCCAAGGCATGGGCGGTCATGGGCACTCCCGTCGGCCGCGGATCGTGCCGCGGCGCGTTGTTGTTTTTCATGGAGCCGTTCGTCCGGCGTCGTGTCCCAACCTTACTCCGGGCGGGAACGAAGTGCAGTCATCCATCCGTCGAACGGCGAGAGGCGCAGCAAGTGCCGTGCCGCCTCGCCCGTATCGTGGCGCGGCCCCTGCCGGCGCGGTTTTCCGCGCTCCGGGGCGGCGCCGGCCGGGACAGTTGTCGCAGTGTTGCGACACCTGTAGCGGGCGGGGCGACAGCTGTCGCGCCCGCCCTACCAAATCAGGGGGGCAATTCCTTCGAAAGTATCATTCGGAGGGGGCGACCCTGGTGTTTAACTCGAATGGCCGTAATCCATCGGCTTACAAGAAGAGGATCGACCCATGTGGACCAAGCCTAGCTATACCGACCTGCGCATTGGCTTCGAAGTGACCCTGTACTTCGCCAATCGTTGATCCGCACAGCCCCGGTCCGCCGGGGCTTCACCCGGAGCAGTCCGTATGCTCGTCCAGATTCTCGGGTCGGCCGCCGGCGGCGGTTTCCCCCAGTGGAACTGCAACTGCCGCAACTGCCGTGGCCTGCGCGAGGGCACGCTGAACGCGCGGCCGCGCACCCAGTCGTCCATCGCCCTGTCCGACGACGGGGTCAACTGGATCCTGTGCAACGCCTCGCCGGACATCCGCGCCCAGCTGGAAGCCTTCCCGGCGCTGCAGCCGGCGCGGGCGGTGCGCGACACCGGCATCGCCGCCATCGTCCTGCTCGACAGCCAGATCGACCACACCACTGGGCTGCTCAGCTTGCGCGAGGGCTGCCCGCACGAGGTGTGGTGCACGGAGATGGTCCACCAGGACCTGACCAGCGGCTTCCCGCTGTTCGACATGCTCTCGCACTGGCCGGGCGGCGGCCTGCACTGGCGTCCCATCGAGCTGGAGCGCGGCTTCACCATCGCCGCCTGCCCGCAGCTGGAGTTCGTCCCGTTTCCGCTGCACAGTGCCGCGCCGCCCTATTCGCCGCACCGCAACGACCCGCATCCGGGCGACAACATCGGCCTGCTGGTGCGCGACCGACGCACCGGCGGCACGCTGTTCTACGCCCCCGGCCTGGGCCAGGTGGACGCCGGGCTGCGCACACGCATGGCGACCGCCGACTGCCTGCTGGTGGACGGCACCTTCTGGCGCGACGACGAGATGATCCGCGCCGAGGTCGGCGGCAAGCTCGGCAGCCAGCTCGGCCACCTGCAGCAGAGCGGGCCGCACGGCATGATCGCCGCGCTGCAGGGCCTGGCCGCGCGCAAGGTGCTCATCCATATCAACAACACCAATCCGATCCTCGACGAGGACTCGGCCGAGCGCGCCGAACTGGCCGCGCACGGCATCGAGGTCGCCTTCGACGGCATGGGCATCGAACTCTGAGGAGCCTGGCATGAACCAGCCGGCCATGACCCCCGAGGCATTCGAACAGGCGCTGCGCGCCAAGGGTGCCTGCTACCACATCCACCACCCGTTCCACGTCGCCATGTACCAGGGCCGCGCCAGCCGCGAGCAGATCCAGGGCTGGGTGGCCAACCGCTTCTACTACCAGGTGAACATCCCGCTGAAGGATGCCGCGATCCTGGCCAACTGCCCGGACCGTGACACCCGCCGCGAGTGGATTCAGCGCATCCTCGACCACGATGGGGTGCCGGGCGTCGCTACGTCGGGAGAGGAGGGTGGCATCGAGGCCTGGCTGCGCCTGGCCGAGGCGGTGGGCCTGGAGCGCGAGCAGGTGCTGTCCCAGGAGCTGGTGCTGCCGGGCGTGCGCTTCGCCGTGGACGCCTACGTCAACTTCGCCCGCCGCGCGTCCTGGCAGGAAGCGGCCAGCAGCTCGCTGACCGAACTGTTCGCCCCGCAGATCCACCAGTCGCGCCTGGACAGCTGGCCGCAGCACTACCCGTGGATCGACCAGGCCGGCTACGACTACTTCCGCAAGCGCCTGAAGGAGGCGCGCCGCGACGTCGAGCACGGCCTGCGCATCACCCTCGAACACTACCGCACCCGCGAGGCCCAGGAGCGCATGCTGAACATCCTGCAGTTCAAGCTCGACGTGCTGTGGAGCATGCTCGACGCCATGAGCATGGCCTACGAACTGCAGCGCCCGCCGTACCACACGGTGACCCGCGAGCGCGTGTGGCACCGGGGCATCACGCCATGAGCCGGGGTCAGCCGGTGCGCACGGCGCACCCTACATACGTCGCCATGCACGCCGTCGTGTCCCGCGTAGGGTGCGCCGCGCGCACCAAATCGCATTCCACTTTTGTCGCACACACCGCACTGGAGCCCACGCCATGACCGTACACCTGTTCTCCAGCGTGCCGGCCATCCGCCGCGGCTTCCGCCTGCAATTCGAGCCGGCCCAGGGCTGCCACGTGCTGCTCTACCCGGAAGGCATGATCAAGCTCAACGAGAGCGCCGGCGAGATACTCAAGCTGGTGGACGGCCAGCGCAGCGTGGCGACCCTGGTGGCCGAGCTGCAGGGCCGCTTCCCGGAAGTGCCGGGCATCGACGAAGACATCCTGGCGTTCCTCGAGGTGGCCCATGCCCAGTTCTGGATCGAGTTGCGCTAAGCCCGGCGTGCTGGTCGGCCCGCCGTTCTGGCTGCTGGCCGAGCTGACCTACCGCTGCCCGCTGCAGTGCCCGTACTGCTCCAACCCGCTGGACTTCGCCCGCCAGGGCGAGGAGCTGAGCACCGCCGAGTGGATCGAGGTGTTCCGCCAGGCCCGCGAACTGGGCGCGGCGCAGCTGGGCTTCTCCGGCGGCGAGCCGCTGGTGCGCCAGGACCTGGCCGAGCTGATCCGCGCGGCCCGCGACCTGGGCTACTACACCAACCTGATCACCTCCGGCATCGGCCTCACCGAGGCCAAGGTGGCGGCCTTCGCCGAGGCCGGGCTGGACCACATCCAGATCAGCTTCCAGGCCGCCGACGAGGAACTCAACAACCTGCTCGCCGGCAGCGGCAAGGCCTACGCGCAGAAGGTCGCCATGGCCCGCGCGGTGAAGGCCCACGGCTACCCGATGGTGCTCAACTTCGTCACCCACCGGCACAACATCGACCGCATCGACCGCATCATCGAGCTGTGCCTGGAGCTGGAGGCGGACTTCGTCGAACTCGCCACCTGCCAGTTCTACGGCTGGGCCCAGCTCAACCGCGCCGGCCTGCTGCCGAGCAAGGCGCAACTGGAGCGCGCCGAGCGCATCACCAACGAATACCGGACGAGGCTGGCGGCGCAGAACCACCCGTGCAAGCTGATCTTCGTCACCCCCGACTACTACGAGGAACGCCCCAAGGCCTGCATGAACGGCTGGGGCAACCTGTTCCTCGATGTCACCCCGGATGGCACCGCCTTGCCCTGCCACAGCGCACGGCAGCTACCGGTGAAATTCCCTAACGTGCGCGAGCAGGACATCCGCCACATCTGGTACGACTCCTTCGGCTTCAACCGCTTCCGTGGCGACGACTGGATGCCCGAGCCGTGCCGCACCTGCGACGAGAAGGAGCGCGACTTCGGCGGCTGCCGCTGCCAGGCGTTCATGCTCACCGGCACGGCGGAGAATGCCGACCCGGTCTGCGCCAAGTCGGCCCACCACGGCATGATCCTCGACGCCCGGCGCGAGGCGGAACAGGGCGGCGCCGGCCTCGGCGAACTGACCTTCCGCAACGACAAGGCCTCGCGGCTGATCTGCAAGGCATGAAAGGACCGACCGGTGCGCACGGCGCACCCTGCTCGCCACTCACCGTAGGGTGCGCCATGCGCACCACGGCGTTCTCCGGGGATTGCTGAGATGAGTCCCTCGGACACCGTAGGGTGCGCCGCGCGCACCGCAGAGCCAGCCTGGTCCGCCGCCCAGGCGGCCGCCGCCAGCCGCGACTTCGCCGAGCTGCACGCGGCCCACGGCGGCGTGCTGTGGGTCGAATTCGACCCGGCCAGCGGGCGCTGCTCGCTGCAGTTCCTCCTCGGCGACTGGTGCCGCGAGCTGACGCCACCCGGCTACTCGGTGCGCAGCAAGGTCTACGAATACGGCGGCGGCGCCAGCTGCGCCACCGAGCGGGGCGTGGCCTTCGTCAACGAGGCCGACCAGCAGGTCTACCACCTCGACCTGGCCGGCGGCGCGCCGTGCGCGCTGAGCGCCTGCTTCACCTGCCGCTACGGCGACCTGGCCTTCGTCCCGGCCTGGCAGGCTCTGCTGGCGGTGGAGGAGAGCCACGAGCCGGGCGAGGTGGCGCACCGCATCGTCCGCCTCGGCCTGGACGGCAGTCGCCAGGTGCTGGTGCAGGGCGCCGACTTCTACGCCGCGCCCACGGTGGACGAGGCCGGCGAGCGGCTGGCCTGGATCGAGTGGGACCGACCGCGCCAGCCCTGGACCGCCACCCGCCTGTGCCAGCGGCACCGCTCGCCCCAAGGCGACTGGAGCCGCACCCGGGTGCTGGCCGGCGACGCCGGCGAGGAATCGCTGCAGCAACCGCGCTTCGACGCCGACGGCCGCCTGCATTGCCTGAGCGACCGCCACGGCTGGTGGCAGCCGCTGGCCGAGGCGGGCGACGGGCTGGTTGCGCTGCTCGACGCCCCGTTCGATCACGCGCCGGCGCCCTGGCAGCTGGGCGGGCGCAGTTACCTGCCGCTGACCGGCGGCGCCCTGCTGGCGAGCCGGATCGCTGCGCAGGGCGGCGAGCTGCTGGAGTGCTCCGGCGACGGCCGGGAGCGGCGCCTGGCCGGCGAGTTCAGCCGCTTCCGCGCGCTGGCGGCGGACCCGGGACACTTCTACTGCGTGGCCTCCGCGCCGCACCGCCTGCCAGCGGTGCTGGCCATCGACCGGCGCGATGGCGGTGTGCGGGTGCTGGCCGGCGGCGAGCGCCCGCTGGACGACGAGCACTTGCCGCGCCCCGAGGCCATCGCCTTCGCCAGCGGCGGGGAAACCGCCCACGGCTACTTCTACCCGGCGCGGGCGGCCGGGCCGACGCCCCTGGTGGTGTTCCTCCATGGCGGGCCGACCTCGGTCTGCTACCCGGCGTTCGACCCGCGCATCCCGTTCTGGACCCTGCGCGGCTTCGCCGTGCTCGACCTCAACTACCGGGGCAGCGCCGGCTTCGGCCGCGCCTACCGGCAGCGTCTGTGCGCAGAGTGGGGGTGCATCGAACTGGAGGACATCCGCGCCGGCGTCGAGCACCTGGCTGGCGCCGGGCGCATCGACCGCAACAAGGTCTTCGTGCGCGGCGCCAGCGCCGGCGGCTACAGCGCGCTGCTGGCCCTGGCCGAGGGCGGCTACGCCGGGGGCGCCAGCCTGTACGGCGTCAGCGACCCGCTGGTGCTGCGCCGGCTCACCCACAAGTTCGAGGCGGACTACCTGGACTGGCTGCTCGGCGATCCGCAGCGGCACCCGGAGCGCTACCGACAACGCACGCCACTGCACCAGGCGGGGCGCATCCGCGTACCGGTGATCTTCTTCCAGGGCGGCCGCGACGCCGTGGTGGTGCCGCAGCAGACCGAGGCGATGGTGGCCGCGCTGCGTGGTAACGGCGTCGCCGTGGAGTACCGCCTGTTCCCGGACGAGGGCCACGGCTTCCGCCGTGCCGAACACCAGGCCGAGGCGCTGGAGGCGGAGTACCGGTTCTATCGCGACCTGCTGGAGGCCCCGGGTTGATCGACATCGGCCGCGTGGTTTCGACGTAGGGTGTGCCGCGCGCACCGATTTTCCCGGAGAACGGTGCGCACGGCGCACCCTACCTGGGCTCGACCATGGCGCCGGGCCGCTCTAGGCAGAAGGTCCGATTGCAAAGCCCGACGATTGCAGTAGGCTGCTGCGGACACATCACCAGAACAAGAAAAAGGCTGTGGCATGAGCCAGGTACTGAGCCCGCTGCGCAAGTTCGTCTCGCCCGAGATCATCTTCGGCGCCGGCTGCCGGCACAACGTCGGCAACGTCGCCGCCAACTTCGGCGCCAGCAAGGTGTTGCTGGTCTCCGACCCCGGCGTCATGGCCGCCGGCTGGGTGGCCGACGTGGAGGCCAGCCTGCAGGCCCAGGGCCTGGCCTGGAGCCTGTACACCGAGGTGTCGCCGAACCCGCGCATGGAAGAGGTGATGGCCGGCGCCGAGCGCTACCGCAGCGAGGGCTGCAACGTGATCGTCGCGGTCGGCGGCGGCAGCCCGATGGACTGCGCCAAGGCCATCGGCATCGTCGCCGCCCACGGCCGCCACATCCTCGAGTTCGAGGGGGTGGACACGGTGCGCGTGCCGAGCCCGCCGCTGATCCTGATCCCGACCACCGCCGGCACCTCGGCGGACGTCTCGCAGTTCGTGATCATCTCCAACCAGACCGAGCGGATGAAGTTCTCCATCGTCAGCAAGGCGGTGGTGCCGGACGTGTCGCTGATCGATCCGGAAACCACCCTGAGCATGGACCCCTTCCTCTCTGCCTGCACCGGCATCGATGCCCTGGTGCATGCCATCGAGGCGTTCGTCTCCACCGGCCACGGCCCGCTCACCGACAGCCACGCGCTGGAGGCCATGCGCCTGATCGGTGGCAACCTGGTGGACATGATCGCCAACCCCGCCGACATCGCCCTGCGCGAGAAGATCATGCTCGGCAGCATGCAGGCCGGCCTGGCCTTCTCCAACGCCATCCTCGGCGCGGTGCACGCCATGAGCCACAGCCTCGGCGGCTTCCTCGACCTGCCCCACGGGCTGTGCAACGCCGCATTGGTGGAGCACGTGGTGGCCTTCAACTACGACGCCACGCCGGAGCGCTTCAAGGTGATCGCCGAGACCCTCGGGCTGGACTGCCGTGGCCTGACCCATCCGCAGATCCGCGCGCGGCTGGTGGAGCACCTGATCGCCTTCAAGAGTGCGGTGGGATTCCACGAGACCCTGGCGCGCCACGGCGTCGGCAGCAGCGACATTCCGTTCCTCTCGCGCCACGCGATGCACGACCCGTGCATCCTCACCAACCCGCGCCAGTCCAGCCAGCGCGATGTCGAGGTCGTCTATGGCGAGGCCCTCTGAGGACCCGCAGAAGGCCCTCGCCGGGCTGCTTGGCCTGGGCAGCCAGTCGCAGCGCAAGAGCCACTATCCCGAGCTGATGGCGCGCCTTGAGGAACTGGAGGCCGAGCGCAACCGCTACAAGTGGCTGTTCGAGAACGCGGTGCACGGTGTGTTCCGCGCCAGCCTGACCCAGGGCCTGATGGCGGCCAACCCGGCGCTGGCGCGGATGCTCGGCTACGCCGAACCGCGCGAGGTGCTGTGGTCGCTGTCGGACCTGGCGCGCGAACTGTTCGTCGGCGGCGCCGAGGAGCTGTTGTCGATCCGCGACGCCCTGCAGGCGCGCGGTGGCCTGTATGGCTACGAGACCGAGCTGCGCCGGCGCGACGGCAGCCGCATCACGGTGATCATGAACCTGCTGCTCAAGCCGGATGAACCTGGCGTGTTCGAGGGCTTCGTCGCCGACATCACCGAGCGCAAGCTGGCCCAGTTGCGCCTGCAGCAGCTCAACGACGAGCTGGAGCTGCGGGTCGCCGCGCGCACCGAGGAGCTGCGCGAGGCGCGCGACGCGGCCCAGGAGGCCAACCATTCCAAGGACCGCTTCCTCGCCGCCGCCAGCCACGACCTGCTGCAGCCACTGAACGCCGCGCGGCTGCTGATTGCCACCCTGGCCGAGCGCGCGCTGCCGAGCGCCGAGCGGCAACTGGTGGAGCGCACCCAGCAGGCCCTGGACGGCGCCGAGGAACTGCTCGGCGACCTGCTCGACATCTCCCGCCTGGACCAGGCCGCGGTGCGGGCCGACCCGGCCGACCACGACCTGGCCGACCTGTTCGCGCCGCTGGCATCGGAATTCCAACCGGTGGCCGAGGCCGCGGGCCTGCGGTTGCGCACGCGCCTGCCGAAACTGGCGGTGCGCACCGACCTGCACCTGGCCAGCCGCATCCTGCGCAACCTGCTCAGCAACGCCTGCCGCTACACCGGCCAGGGCGGCGTGCTGCTGGCCGCGCGTCGGCGCGGCGAGCGCGTGCGCATCGAGGTGTGGGACAGCGGCCGGGGCATTCCCGAGGAGCAGTTGGAGGCGATCTTCCAGGAATTCAGCCAGCTCGAACCGGGGCGTGGCGTCGGCCTGGGCCTGGCCATCGTCGAGCGCATCGCCCAGTTGCTGGACAGCCCGGTGCAGGTGCGCTCGCGGCTGGACCGGGGCTCCTGCTTCGCCTTCGAACTGCCGCTGGCGCCGATGCCGCGCCGCGCGGTGGCGAAGGCGCCCCAGGTGCAGCTCGGCGATCCGTTGCCGGGCCATCGCCTGCTGGTGGTCGACAACGAGCAGAGCATCCTCGACAGCATGGCCGCGCTGCTCGGCCAGTGGGGCTGCGAAGTGCTCACCGCCCGCGACCTGAACCAGGCGCTGGCGGTGCTCGACGGCAAGGCGCCCGACGTGCTGCTGATCGACTACCACCTGGACAACGGCGTGATCGGCTGCGAGGTGGTCGAGGCGCTGCGTGCGTGCTTCGATCCCCAGCTGCCGGTGGTGATGATCACCGCCGACCGCAGCGAACAATGCCAGAGCGCGGCCCAGCGCAAGGCGATCCCCCTGCTGAACAAGCCGCTCAAGCCGGGCAAGCTGCGGGCGGTGCTCAGTCAGGTGCTCGGTTGATTTCTCTCTAGCGTGGGTTCAGCAGCGAGCGGTCGAACCCGTGGACCATGGTGTCGGCGCCCAGTGGCGGTTCTTCCTCCGGGTTCTGCGTGCCGAGCCGGGCGATGGCCTCGCGCAGGCGCAGCATCTCGGCCTTGAGGTAGTGCAGCTCTTGCTGCGGATCGCGCAGGTAGCCCTTCACCGCGCAATGGCCGGTGAGGCCGCGCAGCAGACCGAGGCCGCCCAGAGCGGCCAGGCCGAAACCGCAGACGTCGGCGCGGTGCAGGCCATAGGCGAGGCCGGCCAGTCCCAGGCCGATGGAGAGGGTGCGTTCGTAACCGTGGACGTTGTGCATGATGGTTCTCCTTGGGGATGGACTTGCGACTGGCCCGCCGGCCAGGACGTTCCTCCCCGCGGATGAGTGGCGACCACCACCATGCTCGGTGAGAATGAAGGCCTGCCCCGATCCCGCGAGCGCGCCATGACTCCCTCCCTCCTCGAAGCCCTGCGTCAGTCCCGCCATCTGCTGGTGTTCACCGGCGCCGGCGTTTCCGTCGAGAGCGGTATCCCGACCTTTCGTGACGCCCTGACCGGGCTGTGGGCGCGTTTCGATCCGGCGCGGCTGGCCACACCCGACGCCTTCGAGGCCGACCCTGCGCTGGTCTGGGGCTGGTACGAGTGGCGACGCCAGCGGGTGCTGCGAGCGGTGCCCAATGCCGCCCACCGGGCCATCGCCGAACTGGCGGCCAGGGTGCCGCGCCTGACCCTGGTGACGCAGAACGTCGACGACCTGCACGAGCGCGCCGGTAGCCGGGACGTGATCCACCTGCACGGCAGCCTGCATGCGCCGCGCTGCTTCGACTGTGGCCAACCGCATGTCGGGCTGGCCGCCGAGCTGGATGAGCCGGAGGAGGGTAGACGCCTGCCGCCGCCATGCTGCGAGCATTGCGGCGGGCGGGTTCGGCCCGGCGTGGTCTGGTTCGGCGAGGCGCTGCCGGAGGCGGCATTGGAACAAGCCTTCGCAGCGGCGGCCGAGTGCGACCTGCTGCTGTCGGTCGGCACCTCGGGCCTGGTCTACCCCGCGGCCCAGGTGCCGCAGATCGCGTTGCGGAACGGGGCCACCGTGGTGCACATCAATCCGCAGCCGATGGCGGTCGGCGGGCCCCGCGAGCACAGTTTGCAGGGCGCTGCCGGCGAGGTCCTGCCACGGCTGCTGGAGGCTGCCTTCGGTGCCTGATCATGCCCCGCCGGGACGGTTCTCCGAGTTGGGTTCGAGCGCGTGGGGCGGCTGGTTGCGGGTCTTCCACAGCGACAGCAGCACGCCGCCGGCCAGCAGGCCGAGGGTCACGCCCAGGGACAGGGCGGCCGGCACCTTGCCGATGACGTTGACCAGGAAGATCTTGCCGCCGATGAACACCAGCACCAGGGCCAGGGCGTACTTCAGGTAGGCGAAGCGATGGATCATCGCCGCCAGGGCGAAGTACAGGGCGCGCAGGCCGAGGATGGCGAAGATGTTCGAGGTGTAGACGATGAACGGGTCCTGGGTGATGGCGAAGATCGCCGGCACGCTGTCCACGGCGAACACCAGGTCGGCGCACTCGATCAGGATCAGGGCGAGGAACAATGGCGTCACCCACAGCACGTCGCGGCCGCTGGCGTCCGGCTGGCGCACGAAGAAGCGCTGCTCGTGAAGGCGCTCGGTCACCCGCAGATGGCCGCGTATCCATCGGATGAAGCGGTTGTTGGCCAGGTCCGGCTCGTCGTCCACCTTGGAGAACAGCATCTTCACGCCGGTCAGCACCAGGAACACGCCGAACACGTAGAGGATCCAGCTGAACTCGTGGATCAGCGCGGCGCCCAGGCCGATCATCAGGGCGCGCAGCACGATCACCCCGAGGATGCCCCAGAACAGCACCTTGTGCTGGTACTGGCGGGGGATGGCGAGGAAGCTGAAGATCAGCGCCATGACGAACACGTTGTCCATCGACAGCGACTTCTCGATGAGGAAGCCGGTCAGGTAGTCCATGCTCGAGTCGCCGCCCTTCTGGAAATACACCCAGACGGCGAACAGCAGGCCCATGGAGATGTAGCCGCCGGACAGCAGCAGGCTCTCCTTGACGCCGATCTCGTGGTTGTCGCGGTGGAGGACGCCGAGGTCGAAGGCCAGCAGGGCGATCACCAGGGCGAAGAAGGAAAGCCACAGCCAGGTGGCGGTGCCGAGCAGGTCGGCGAAGAGAAACGCATGCAGGGCGCTCATGAGCCCCTCCTTAAAGTCGTAGTTGTACCAACTATGACTCCGACATGGCGGTTGCTGACCGTCAGAGGGGCCCGGCGTCACGGCTGCGGAGAATAAGGAAATTCCGCCGCGCCTCAAGTTCCGGCTTTTTGCAAAGTGTGTATCGCCCAGGGCGTACCGCGAGATGCGCGGTGCGCACGGCGCACCCTACCTGAGCGGTTCCGGCTGGAAGCGACTGCGCTCGACCCGCCACCAGCCGGGCAGCAGCTGGCGCACCTCGCCGCGGGTGAAGCGGTCGTCGAGCAGGTAGACCACGCCCTGGTCCTCCGTGGTGCGGATCACCCGCCCGGCGGCCTGCACCACCTTCTGCAGGCCGGGGAACAGGTAGGCGTAGTCGTAGCCGTTGCCGAACATCTGCTCCATGCGCGCCTTCACTTCCTCGTTGATCGGGTTGACCTGGGGCAGGCCGAGGGTGGCGATGAAGGCGCCGATCAGGCGCTTGCCCGGCAGGTCGATGCCCTCGCCGAAGGCGCCGCCGAGCACGGCGAAGCCGATGCCCCGGGAGCCCTCGATGAAGCGATCGAGAAAACCCTGACGCTCGGCCTCGTTCATGCTGCGCGACTGCTCCCACACGGGGATGTCCGGGCGCTCGGCGCGAAAACGCGCCAGCGCCTGCTCCAGGTAGGCGTAGCTGCTGAAGAAGGCCAGGTAGTTGCCCGGCAGTTCGTCGAACTGGCGGGCCATCAGCGTGGCGATGGGCGCCAGGCTGGCCTCCCGGTGCTGGTAGCGGGTGGACAGGTTGGCCAGGGCGCGGACGCTGAGCTGCTCGGCGGCGAACGGCGACTGCACCTCCAGCCAGCGCCAGTCGCGCGGCAGGCCGAGCAGGTCGGCATGGTAGCGGCCGGGGCTCAGGGTGGCGGAGAACAGGGTGGCGCTGTGGGCATGGGCGAAGCGTTCGGCGAGGAAGGGCGCGGGCACGATGTTGCGCAGGCACAGGGTCGACAGGCTGCGGCCGCCGCGGGTGTCGTGGCGGGTGATGTCGAACAGAGAGTGCGGGCCGAACGCCTCCGCCAGGCGGCAGAACAGCAGGGCGTCGAGGTAGAAGCGCAGCAGCGCGGCCTGGTTGCCTTCCGGCTGGTCGGTGAGGTGGTCGGTGATGGCGCCCACCGCCTTCTGCAGGGCGAGGATGAACAGGTCGGCGATGGCCGGGTAGATCTGGTAGGGCACTTCCTGGTCGCGGTGCAACTGGTTCCAGTGCCGGCCGACCCGCTCCAGTACACCCTTGAGGCCGGCCGGGGCGACCTTGCGCATGGCGTTGAACTCGGCCTGGTCCAGCTCCGCGCTGTACATGCCGCGGGCGCGGTCGATCAGGTTGTGCGCCTCGTCCACCAGCAGCGTCGTCTTCCAGCCGTTGAGCACCGTCAGCCCGTGCAGCAGGGCGCTCATGTCGAAGTAGTAGTTGTAGTCGCCCACCACCACGTCGCTCCAGCGGCACAGCTCCTGGGACAGGTAGTAGGGGCAGACCTGGTGCGCCAGGGCGATCTCGCGCACCGCCTCCTGGTTCAGCCAGCGGCGCTGCAGGGCGGCGGCGCGGGCGGCCGGCAGGCGGTCGTAGAAACCCCGCGCCAGCGGGCAGGATTCGCCGTGGCAGGCCCGATCCGGGTATTCGCAGGCCTTGTCGCGGGCCACGTGCTCCAGCACTCGCAGCGGCATGTCGGCTTCCTGGGCGCGCAGGCTGGCGAGGGCGTCCAGCGCCAGGCGTCGGCCCGGGGTCTTGGCGGTGAGGAAGAACAGCCGGTCCAGCCCCTGGCCGGGAAACGCCTTGAGCTGCGGGAACAGGGTGGCCAGGGTCTTGCCGATGCCGGTGGTGGCCTGGGCCAGCAGGAAGTCGCCGTCGCGGGCGGCGCGGTACACCGTTTCGGCGAGCTGGCGCTGGCCGTGGCGGAAGCTCGGGTAGGGAAAGCGCAGCGTCTCCAGGCTGGCGTCGCGCGCCACGCGGTGGGCGCTCTCCTGCTCGGCCCAGGCGACGAAGCGCGAGCACTGCAGCTCGAAGAAGGCGCGCAGGTCTTGCGCGGCGAAGCGCTCGCGGAAGACCGTTTCCTTCTGCGAGAGGACGTTGAAGTAGACCACCGCCAGGTCGATGTGCGGCAGCTCCATGGCGTCGCACAGCAGCCAGCCATAGACCTTGACCTGGGCCCAGTGCAGCACCCGGTGGTTGTCCGGGATGCGCGCCACGTCGCCGCGATGGGTCTTGATCTCCTCCAGCAGGTTCTGCCCGGGGTCGTAGCCGTCGGCGCGGCCGCTGACCAGCAGCCCCGGGTATTCGCCGGCCAGCGGCAGCTCGGCGAGGTAGCCGGGGCCACGCCGGCCGACCACAGTGGCGTGGCCGGCCATGCCCTCGCTGGCAGTTGGCGCGGGGGTGAAGCGCAGGTCGAGGTCGCCCTCCTTGGCGGTGAATTCGCACAGCGCGCGCACGGCCACGGCGTAACTCACGCGGACGGGCTCCAGCGCACGTAGCAGACGTCCACCGGCATGCCGTGCTCGGCGCAGAAGGCCAGCCAGCGCTTCTGATTGTCTTGCAGGCGGTCACCGGGGCCCTTCACCTCAATCATCCGGTAGCGCCGTTCGACCGGCCAGAACTGGATCAGGTCCGGCATGCCGGCACGGTTGGCGCGGATGTCGCCGAGCAGCCGCTCGAACCAGGCGCGCAGGTGCGCCGGCGGCAGGCAGTGCAGGGCGGTCTCCAGCAGCTCCGGCGTGAGCACCGCCCAGTGCACGAAGGGTGACAGTGTGCCGTGCTTGGCCGCATAGGTGGCGCGGATCGCCTCGCCGTGGCTGCCGTCGCCGAGGCGCGCCAGGCAGCGCTCGAACAGGTTGGCGCGCCGGGTGCGGAAGTCGGCATCGTGGAGATCCTCCGGGCCGGCGTGGAAGGGGTGGAAGAAGGCGCCGGGCAGCGGGGCGAAGATCGCTTCCCAGCAGAGCAGGCCGAACAGGCTGCAGACCAGGGTGTTCTCCACATAGAACACCGGCGCCTCGTCCCGGTGCAGGTGCTGTTGCACCGCCCACTCCACGCTGAACTGCGGTTGTGGCAGCTCCAGCTCGATCACGCCGGTGTCACTTCTGGTTCTGCGAGGGCGCTTTGGCAGGCCGAGCTGCCGCTGCAGGCGGGGCAGGGCGCGCTCCAGCGCCTGGGCCTCGGCGTCGTTGCGCGGCGCGTCCAGCGCCTGGGTGGCGAGGTCGTGAGCCGCCTGGAACTCGCCCAGCTTCTCCAGCACGCGAACCTGGCGCTGGCGGGCCTCGCCGTGGCTGCTGCTGGCGTACAGGGCGGCCGCTTCGGCCCATTCGCCTTCGCGCTCCAACTGCTGGCCCAGGCGGAACAGCAGCTTGGCATGGCGCCGGACCAAGTAGGGGTTGTCGCTGGCGAATTCGCCCAGTGCCGCGAGCACCTCGGCGACCGGCAGGCCCGCGTCGAACAGGTCGCGGCAGTGCTGCAAGTGCAGGTAGCGGTCGACGTCCAGGCGGTTGCGGAAGCCGCGCGACTCGGCGTCCAGGGGTACGCTCTCGTAGCGGTAGATGCCCAGTTCGGCGAGCACGAACTCGGACCAGTCCTGGGCCAGGTTGCCGAAGAACAGCAGGCGCAGGCGATCGCACAGCGGGCCGACGGTGAGGCTGTACAGGCGGTCCAGCCCCGGGCTCCATCGGGTGAAGGGGCGTGGTTCGGGATGCAGGTCGAGCAGCGCCTCCAGCAGCTCCGACTTCTTCAGGCCACGCAGGGCGGCGGCTTCGGCGAAGGTGGCCAGCAACTCGTCCTTGCGCAGCAGGGCGAACAGCGCGTCCAGCCCCAGTTCGGCGTCTTCGATCAACCAGCCCCGTTCGAGCAGCGAACCAGCTGCGACAGCGATATCGCCGATCTCCGGGTAGGCCAGCTTGCCGGCGCGAAAGTGCGGGCCCTTGCGCATGACCAGGCGCACCAGCAGCGCCTGGGAAGGTTCAGGCAGGGCCTGGAACTGGGCCAGGAATGCCTGTTCATCGGCGTCCAGCAGATCGGCGTAGCGCTGCTCGATCCAGGCCAGCGCGGTGCGGAAGTTGCTGAGGTAGTAGAGGGCGGAATCGAGCGGGGCGAGCATGGAAATGTACTGGTTTTATATACAGCCAAGAGTGCGTCAAGGAGCCCGCGTACGCAAGCCTGGCCCGACCGCCTGCACGGCCGTCTGGCTCGTTGCCTGAACCCTTGTTCTCCCCGGCCACTCGAACACTGTACGCAGGGCTCTGGCCCGCATCGTTCGCAGGAGGCCACCATGGCGCAATGGACCATCAGCTACAACCGGGACAACAGCACCTGCACACTGGACATGCAGGCCGACCACAAGCCGGAGATGGAGGAGGCCGTTGAGCATCTGCTCGACTGGGCCCGGCAGAACCTGGAAAAGGGCGAGTTCGGCGACGGCCAGGACAAGCGCAGCAACGAGCCGGCGGTGCAGCTGTTGCGCGACTACGGCATCACCATCACCGGCATCGCGGGTAACTGAGGCCATTCGTCCGTCACGCCGGTGAAACATGAAACCGCGTGGCGGGTCGCCACTCAGTCACTGTGAGGCGTCGGCTTCCACCTTTCTTGCCGAACCGAACGGAGAGCAGGCATGCGCAGCCATGTGGTCCATTTCACCGCGCCGATCAACTCCTCCACCTGCGGCCAGTTGATCGACAAATGCTCCCAGGCCATCCAGCAGGGGGCCGACGAGCTGATCATCAAAATCGCCACCATGGGCGGGGAATGCAGCTACGGCTTCTCGCTCTACAACTTCCTGGTGTCCCTGCCGGTGCCGGTGAAGACCCATAACCTGGGAACGGTCGAGTCCATGGGCAACATCATCTTCCTGGCGGGGGAGCGGCGCACGGCCTGCCACTACAGCAAGTTCCTCTTCCACCCGTTCCACTGGACGCTGAACGGCGCGGTCGACCACGTGCGCATGTCGGAATACGCGATGAGCCTGGACTATGACCTTCAGCTGTACGCCAGCATCGTGGAGGAGCGCACCCGCGGCGCCAGGGCGCCCCTGGATGTGCTCGACTGCCTGACGGCGGGGCCCCGGATCGTCAACGCCGAGGATGCGCTGAATTCAGGCCTGATCCACGCCGTGGACTGCCTGGGAATGCCGGCCGAGTCGGTGAGCTGGTGCGTGCATTCCTGACGAGAGTCAGGCGGCGGTCGAGTTGCCGATCAGCATCCCGTGCTGCACGCGGAACAGATGCCCGCTGATGCGCAGGGTAAAGGGATCGCGGCTGACGATCTTGGCGCCTTCCTGAAGCAGGCTCTCGATATGGGCACGCAACGCGAGGTATTTCCGCTGTTCCTTCATCGGAAAAGCTCCTGGAAGAGGGATCGCGGAAGCCTACCAATATTTGTGACGCCATCGACATTTCCATGGTGGTGAAAATGAGATGCAAATCACAATTCGTGATGGCGTTCTGCCTTGCCCCGGCAGCGAGGCATTTTGTGCGATCCGACGGAGCTTTAAACGGCTGGCGTAGAGAGGCTTCGACCTAGCGGAAGAGCCGCCTTGCCACATCCAGCAGAATGGCTACGGCCACCGAGAAAAGCCCCAGACCGACCACCAGCCACACACCGACGCTCGCCCAGAACGTCACCGGCGATTCGGCCTGAACGATCACATCGCTCGCCTGCCGGCTCGGAAAACTCACCGCGCCCTCGAGAATGCCGAACACACCGAACCCGAGCCCCACGATGGCGAAGGCCAGGACCACGAGCGCAATCAGCAGCCGCTCCCAGAGCGGCATCGGCCAATGGTCATTGGCGGGTTTTCGGGTTGATTTCCTTATCATCTCCGTCACATCTTTCCTTCTAGTGGAAGAGTCAGGTATTCAGAACAGCCGTGGAGCCTGCCCATCGTCAGGCCGCTAGGGACGATATGACAACAGTCGAAGCAGAGGTCACGTTTCTCGCACCGGAGCAGGGTGGGCGCCAGCTTGGTCCACTGCTCGACAACCAGCGCTATCGGCCGCACCTGCGGGTGCCACCTGATCCATCCATGCTCGGGGTCGAGTTCGTCGCCGGCCCTGAGGGCCAATCTCCTTTCGGGGTGCCAGTGCTGGCCACGATCCGGTTCGTCTACGAGCCGGATGTTTCCTACGCTGCTCTAAGGTCAGGCTGTCGGTTCGAGATTCTCGAGGGCGCGCGCATGGTCGGGTATGGCACGGTGGTCCAGCGCGGAGAGACCTGAGGTGCCGTTCCACTTGCCTTGGTGATCGGCCCTGTTGGATTGACTCATACAATGATCCCTGTAAGCACAGGGCCTTAACGTACCGATATTGGGGCGAGCGAATCGAACCCTATTCAGTGCCTTGCCTTGTTCTGCAAAGCCCAGCTTTTCTGGCCTCCTGACCAAAGCAAAGCCGCATTTTGTGCTATGTACCGCTGTGGTTTCGACACAGCTCCTAGACAGCCTTTGTGCCGCGCCATAGCTTCTAGTGCCTAGCCTACCTCTGGACTGACTCTGTGTCGCTTTTCGTCCTGCTAGTGTTGTGTTTATTTTCTCAATGTGTATGGACGTCAAACGTTTAGTATGTGACTCGGATGTGTTATCCGACATTTAATGGAATTTTATGCGGCAGTGATGCCGTCTAATAACAGTTAGAGTTTTCCATGAGCCCAATCGAACAAGTCGCCCTGCTAGAAAAGCATGCTGAGCTTGCCATAGCCGATAGCGCTAACTGCTCAGACGTAATTCCATTTTGTGCAGAAGCTATTTCGTTAATATGTTCATTTCCTGATTTGCAAGATGAATTCACTAATTTTCTTTCAAATATGAGATGTCCTGAGTTTGCCGCAGTTTGCGTTCATGCGTTACGCTGGGACAGTCTGAACGAACTGATATTCCAAAAGTATAGCCGCGCTGTAAAGCAAAATGATTGGCGTGCCGAAGGCGCACTGCGCATGGTGGTTGAAGCAGCAAACCCAGACTGGGAAGATGCTCATGTCTTTTATTCGGCATATTTCCATAATCAGAATCCATAATAAATGGCTCAAGTCGCTCGTTTCGCTCACGCGGGACCTGCTAAAGCCGGCCCCTTAACCAAACGTTGTGCTCCTCAATATGACTGAGCAAAAATGAAACCTAGTACGTTTGTCGATATACCGTTTACACGTGAAGCAGCAATGCAAATGCTCAAATGGGGTGCTAGCCCGGCGGCGTCACCGTACTCTCACAGTCAAATTGCAGATTGGTGCTACGATTTTCTGCGAAGCTTTAGAGAAGCAAAAGTGAATGCGAAAGTCGAAAAATTACTAGAAATTCTCACTGACGTTGATGCTCAGTGGGAGCTATATCTAGCAAATACGTATTCCACAGAAGAGCTTCAGAACAGAGAATTCGAAAATGAAAAAATGCCTATAGAGTGGTTTAACAACTGGCTACAGGAACTGGCATAGCAATGCGCTCAACTGTGTCGCTCACTTCGTTCGTTGGGACGGGCTAGAGCCGCCTCTTAACCAAGCTTTAGGTACATAAATAATGACTCTTAGCCCTGAGCAGTCCGAAGCCCTGCAAAAAGCAATTTCAGAGTTTGTTGGTGCCTTTGAGGTCGTCTTTCACTACGACTGGGATTACACAAGCATCATGATTGGAGGCGAAGAGCCCAGCTTTATCCAGCCCGGACTCACTTCAAATGAAGAGTCTGAAGACTGGGGCGCGCGTGGGGCACTCTTGGAGCGGTACCGGAACATGGTCGCAGCCATGAAGGCTGCTGGCTTATCTCCAGTTTTTCCTGTCTCTATTGAAAATCTGGCTAGTACACCAGTAGAGCTGTGAAATGTACCTGCAGCAAATGACCGAGTTGGAAATCTTGCGATACATCGGCAGCCAAAAAACCAAACGGTTACACATTTCCTTGAAAGCTACTTTGGTGCCTTTACGGCAATCTCTATATTCATGGGTGGTAGGCACATCGTCACGCTGAAAGAGATTTTGGGCCATGCCTCGCTGAGCATGACTATGCGATATGCGCATCTGGCGCCTGAGCATCTGCATGACGCTATCAGGTTGGGACCGATGGCGGGTTTCGACACTTCATCGACAGTTGCTGAGAGCGAAAACGAAAAAGCCCTGTAAAAACAGGGCTTTATCTTTTGGATTCTGGAGCGGGTGATGGGAACATCATCGTGTTCCCAACTCGTTGATTGATAACGAGTTTTCCGCACTCGGCGAACCGAGATGGACATAATTATGGACTGAAAACCACGCTTGGTCAACGCGCGCTCCGAGCAAGTCCAGTGCGAGCCATGGACAGCCAGCAGTAGCCAATGTACCCGAGCGCTCAACGTCACGAGGCCGGTTCATCTCCCTTTGGCAGGAACTCCTCGCGGGCGCGCTGCAGAAACCGCTTCATGGGCTCAGAGGGTTCGGCGCTGCGGCGCAGCAGGTAGGTAGACAGCATGGGCGGCGTGCCGGCCAAGGGGCGAACGGTTATGTCGGGGCGGTTCAGGGTCTGCACCTGCGAGGCAATGGCGAAACCTAGGCCATAACCGGCACCGACCAGAGTCAGCATCACGCCTAGGCTCGTCACCTGATCTACCAGCTTGAGCGGCTTGGACGCACCTTGAAGCACCGCCTGGATCTGGTGGTGGCAGCCCGATCCCGCGTCCGGATGGCACAGTACCAACGGAAACTTCAAGGCTTCATCCAATGGCACTTCCGCGTGCGCCAACAAGGGGTGGCGCACGGGCACGATCACCGACAGAGGATCGGTCCACACGGGCTCGGCGACAAGGCCTTCGCTCACCGCGTCCGACAGCGCAAAGCCGATGTCCAGCAGATCGTTGTGCAGGCCCTTGAGCTGCTGCGCGAAAGGCAGCTCGAAGACGCGAATCTCCAGTTCGGGCTCTTCCTCGCGGCTGCGCGCCAGCAAGGTGGCAATGTGGGGCTGCGCCAAGCTGTCGCAGATGGCGATGCGCAGATAACCCTGATAGCCCTGCGCCGCCGCCTTTGCGGCACTCACCGCCTGCTCCACGGTGGCCAGCACACGCCGGCACTCACCGAGGAACACTTGACCGGCCCAGGTCAGTCGCGTCTGGTGCGCGCTGCGGTCGAACAACTGCACGCCGAGCGTGGCTTCGAGATTGCGCATTGCGCGCGACACAGGCGATTGTTCTACGCCAAGGCGCTCGGCCGCTCGCGCGAAATGCAGTTCTTCCGCGACCGCAACGAAATAGCGCAGTAGTCTGAGTTCCAATGCGGCCTCCTGTTTGCCTCGTTCCTGGCCTGCGTCCACCTCATGCGGATTGCGCCTCGCTTTCTCCTTCGATGATTGGCAAGAGGTTCCGGCGTTGCATGCTTGCCTATTCGGATAGGCAGATCGCATCCGAAAATTACGGAGGTTGAGGCGGAACGCTACCTGGCCGAAGACCTGAGAACCTCAATCACCGCGACGCTGCACTACCGCCTGATCCACAGGTTCAGTTCAATCAATTCCCGGGTTGCAGCTCCACACGCACCTCGCGCGATTTGCCGGCCCGTTCCACTGACAAGACCACCACATCGCCGACCTTCCTGTCGTCTAGCCGCGCGAGCAGCTTGGCCACATCGTCCGTCGCCTTGCCATCAACATCGATGATGCGGTCGCCCGGCACGATGCCTTGCGGCGTGACTTCGACACCCGCGAGGCCGGCCTTGTGCGCTGCCGAACCAGGGGTAACACGCAACACGAACACGCCCTTGCTTCCGGTCAGTGCAAGCAGACGCTGATTGAGCTGTTCGTCCACCTCAATGCCCAGCGCCGGACGGATGTACTTACCGGTCTTGATGAGTTGCGGGACTACGCGCATGACGGTGTCCACCGGCACGGCGAAACCAATCCCGGCCGAGGCGCCGGAGGGGCTATAGATCGCCGTGTTGATGCCGATGAGCCTTCCTGCCGAATCGAGCAGCGGCCCACCGGAGTTGCCAGGGTTGATGGCGGCGTCGGTCTGGATCAGGTGATCGATGGCCGGGCCGCCCGCTTCTCCGGGTAACGAGCGGTCGAGCGCGGAGACGATGCCGGTGGTGAGCGTCCAGTCCAGGCCGAAGGGGTTGCCGATAGCGAACACCTTCTGACCCACCTTGAGGTCGGCACTGGTGCCGACCGGCACGGCCGGCGGGCGCTTGAAACCGACGCCAATCTTGAGCACGGCGATGTCGTGCGCTGGGCTCGTCCCCACCAGCGCGGCCTGGTAGTCGCGGCCATCGGCGAGTTTGACCGTGGCTTCAGAAGCACCCTGGATGACGTGGAAGTTGGTGACGACGTGGCCGGCATCGTCCCAGATAAAGCCCGAACCGGTGCCGCGCGGCATGGAAAAGACATTGCGAGTCCAGACGTCGCGCACCAGCTGCGCGGTGGTGATGTAGACCACCGAAGCGCGCGATTCTTCGAACAGTTCGATGGTGGCTTTCTCGTCCGCCGCCAGATCGCCACGCGCCGTCACGGTGCGATCTGCCGCCTCGCGCGGACTGAACCAGGCCTCGATGGCGGGCAGGAACTGCCACAGCAGCATGAGCGTGGCAATACAGGCGGTGATGAAGAGCCAGCGCCGGATGAAGGGGTCCGGTGCGGGGCGTGGGTACGGGTCGGGGTAGGCCATGAGAAGTCTCCTGTTGATAGGCAATCAGCGCCACAGCCCGCTCGGGTGCCAGCGCGGCGGGCGCGGCGTCACAGCGGATTCCGGCAAGAAATGGGGCGCGTGGAATGGCAACGCTGATGCTGGCCCAGGCGCCAACGTCAGCAGGCGTGCGATACGCTCTTGCGTTGCCGGATGCGTGCGCAAGCAGGAGGGCTCGGGATTGCCCCATCCCGGCCACAGCCAGGCACGCCAGGAGCGGCTGACCCGCTCGATTTTCGCCAGCGCGGACGCCAGCCCCTGCGGGTCGCCCGTCAGTTCCGCCGCGAGGCGGTCAGCGTCGAACTCACGCACGCGAGACAAGCCGAGCTGTGCGAGCAGGGCCAGCTGGGGCGATGCGGCCAATAACAATAGACCAGGCCAATAGACCTCCGCCGCGCCAACCAGCAGCGCGGGCAGGTTGAGCAGGATCGCGATTTGTCCCATGAGGGCCAGCAGGCTCGTGAGGCGACTGACGGAATCCGCCAGCCTCATGACGCGCAGATCCTCATTGGTGATGTGCGCGATCTCGTGCGCGAGCACACCCGCCAGCTCGCGTGGGCTCAGGCTGCGCAGCAGGCCATCGGTGAGGGCGATCGATGCCTCCTGCTTCGATCCGGTGGCGAAGGCGTTGACGACGGCACTGGGCACATAGTGCGGCACCGGCGTGGCGGGCAAACCGGCACGGGCGGGCAGCTCGCGCAACAGGGCCCACATCTCGTGGGCTTCTTGCGGGTGCAAGGCCCGTACGCGGTACAGGCGCAAGCTCAGCGCCGACGCGGCTACCGGTTCCAGCAGCAACGCACCTGCAACGGCAAACAGCGCGAGCCACAGGCCGCCTTCCCCAAACGGCAGTCTCCCTGCTGCGGCTGCGATCCCGACCAGGGTCAGGACCAACAGCCCGGTCTGCAGGCGGTTGAGCCAGCGGTGTTGCAACAGCGCCGTGCGCGGATCACTGGGATGATGACGGGTCATGCTCAGAGGTCTCGGCGGCGCGGTCGCCGCGCTTGCGCAGCAGCCAGTAGGTCGCACCCAGAGCCAGCGTGGCGCCGCCAGCGCGGCTATCTTTGCGGGGCTCGCCTCGGGGTCAAGGATCACGAACTTGCGCGCCAGCGCGATCAGACCGATGAGGATCACGGTCTTGACCTGGATGATGCTGTCCCGACGCAGCGCCACGCGCACAATGGAATGCTTGAACTCCATCGCGATCAAGAGCGTCATGATCATGCCGAACACACTCTGGAATACCTTGTGATCCAGGGGATTGAAGGCATCGAGGACCAGCAGCGTGAAGACGATGGCGATGAGCTGGAACAGCGACACCACGATGATGACGGCAATTACCGCCGACAGAACGAGGGCGACGACCTGCTCGAAGCGCTCGTATAAACTCATGATGGCCCATTGGTCACGGAAGACCTGAAATGGATTGCGGCCTGTTGACTTCATGCAGATGGACTCCCTGCGACATTGCCGCTGTCGAGACGGCGGCGCATCGCACTGATGTTTCGTTCGACGAGCTTGGCCGACATGCCAAGCGACGACATCACTTGTTCCGCCAGCCCAAGGCCTGCGGCAAAGGATTGCTGGTACACACGCACGTTGGGCATGGCGCGAAATGCATCGGCCGCGGTCGTACTTCTGCATGACACCCACAAGGTCAGCGCCGGACGGCGCTCGGCAATCGCCTGGGCGATGCGCAGCACTTGCTGGGCATGGGCGAACGTGAGCACCACCAGACGCGCTTGCGCCAACCCGGCAGCCAGCAGGGTATCGGGCCGACTCGCATCGCCATGGAACACCGGCACGCCGGCGGCACGCTCGGCCTCTACCTTCTGCTCGTCTGCTTCCAGCAGCAGATGCGCCACGCCGGCGTGGCGAAGAATCTCACTGACGGTCAGGCCAAGCTCGCCCGCGCCGCAGATGATGACGTGGTCTCGAAATCGCGCTGTCTGCGCGGTGATCTCAACTTCTTCAGCCTGGGGTGGCTGAATGACGCCGCCGGTGCGGCTCAAGAACCGGGCAAGTACATCGTGATGGCGGATCAGCAGCGGTGCCAAGGCCATGCTGAGCACCAGCGCGACCAGCATGGGTTGTACGACGGTCGCGGGAATCAGATGCTGCTGCAAGACCATGCCCAACAACAGCAGGGCGAACTCGCCGCCATGCCCCAACGCTATGCCCGTGCGCCAGGCATCGAGGGCGGACAGGCGCGTCGCCCGCAAGGCCAGGGTGTTGAGCCCGATCTTGACCGGTACCAGCACTGCCAGCCACGCGAACACCGCCAGTGGTGCCGAAAGAATCTGCGCTCCGTCCAACTGCAGGCCGATGGTCACGAAGAACACCCCCGACAACACATCGCGAAACGGTTTGAGGTGGCTTTCCATGTGGTGACGGAAGTCGCTCTCGCCCAGCACCATGCCGGCCAAAAACGCACCCAGGGCGGCGGATACGCCGACCGCGTGTGCAGCAGCGGCGGCAGCCACCACCACGCACAAGGAAACCAGCACGAAGGATTCTTCGTGGCCCTGCCGCGCCACCCAGCCCAGCAGGCCATGCAACAGACGACGGGAGGCGAGGGCCGCTGCCGCGAACAACATCAGCACGCCCAACACTTCGAGCAGCACGCTCTCGATCTTCGGCGACTCGCCGCGCGCCCAGATCGCCAGCAGGGCCAGCAGGGGCACGCTGGCCAGGTCCTGAAAGACCAGCACGCCGATGGCGCTGCGGCCGTGGCGGGTGGTGAGCTCGCCTTGGTCGGCCAGCTGTCGGCTGACCAGCGCCGTGGACGACATGGCCGCCGCAGTGCTGAGCAACGCAGCGCGCTGAACTGGCTGTCCCAGCCACATCAACATCAAGGTCAGTGGCGTGGCGACAGCGATCATCTGCAAGCTGCCGGCCGCCAATACGGTTTTACGGGAAAGCCAGAAGTGCCCGAGGGAGAACTCCAGCCCAACCATGAACAGCAGCAGGGCCACGCCCAGCTCGGACAGAAAATCAAGCGCTTCTCCCGGCGCGACTACACCGCTGACCGACGGGCCCAGCAAGGCGCCGACGGCGAGGTAACCCAGCAAGGCGGGTACTCTGAACGCCGCCGTCGCCACATCCGCGAGGCTGCATGCCGCCAGCAGGATCAGGGTGGCGCCGAGCAAGTCCTGCATCGGTCAGCGCCCCACCTGTGCAGATGCCCAGCGCACGATGTCCTGCGCGCCCAAGGCGCCAGCCTGACGCCCGATCTCCCGCCCACCCTGGAACAGGGCGAGCGTCGGAATGCTGCGGATGCCGAACTGCGCGGCCAGGTGGGGTTCTGCCTCGGTATTGACCTTGGCCAGCCTGACCCTGGGTTCGAGCTGGCGCGCCGCTTGCTGGAACTGCGGGGCCATCATCTTGCACGGCCCGCACCAAGGTGCCCAGAAATCGACCAACAGTGGCAGGTCGCTGCGCTCCACGTGGCGCGAGAACGTCGCCGTGGTCAACTCGATGGGCTCGCCCGTGAACAAGGGCTGCTGGCAGCGGCCGCAGTTGGGATGTTCCGATAGCTTCGCAGTCGGTACGCGGTTGATGGACTGGCAATGCGGGCAGACAAGGTGAAGATCATTCTTCATGGTTCGCCTCCTTGGACCACAGTGAGGCTGCCTCGCTTCGGGTCACAGACAATGCCGACCAATCAACGCCTTGGAGCCAATCGTTCCCGTTTTTGCTTACTCCGGCCTCTTCCAGATGAGCAGCGATGAATGCTTCGGCCTGCATGAGCCACCTTCGGACAGCATCTTCCTTACTAGGAATCAGCAGGATTTCAGAGACGCTGCTGGCATTCAGCCCGTCCACACGGACAAGCAGAAAAATGCGCCGCCACAAACGCGGCATGTCCTTCAGCAGGTCGAATGCAAAAGCGAACTCGCTCGACCGATCAATCAGCTCCTCCTGTTCCGCGATCGTTGCGACATCGGGATGCTGACTGCCAGCGAAGATATCGGCCAGCTTGAGTGTGTCATCGGGCTGATAAAATTCGAAGATTTCCTCTTCCACCATGGCCTCGGCGACGTCCTGGGCATCCGGTTCGACCGGCGCGTCCAGAGAAACGAATTCGCCAAATTGCCGGCTGCTTGCCACTTCGTTATCCAGGACGGCGAACAGATGCTTCAAAAGACCGGTGTAAGCCTCTTTTTCCCCCGGCACGGATTGCCATTCCACCTCAGCTCGGACAATCGCTTCATCCACCACGTCGCGCAGCGTCGGATAATCGCGCGGTAAATCGCCGACGGCCCGCAGATAAGCCAGCTCACGCCTTGCGACAGCCTCAAGTTTCGACAGTAGAGGCATTCGGGTCTCTTTGGCCTCATGGGCGGCTGACGCGGGTTTTGCAGCAATTCGCACCTTGAGCTCGCGCAAGCGCTCGCGTCGTGCTTTGCGCTTGATTTGATCCTGAGCATGCAGTCGGTCAAAATGCTTCTTGGCCTGACGGAACAACGACTGTGCGAGCATCTGCGCGAGGGGCGTCAGCTCGTCATGTGATGCAGTAACGCTGACAATCTTTTTGCCGGGCAGGTGCATATAGCCACTGGCCAGAAATTGCCGCTTGATCTTGTCGCGATCAAGGACGATTTGAAGTTGCGCTGAATCTTTAGTGTGTTTGTCGAGCAATGGCTTGAGGGCGTGCTCGATCACATTTCCCAAAGCTCTCTGCCAAGGTTCATGAAACTCTTTGTCGATAGCTCGATAGCTATATTGCATCTGCATGTATGACTCCTTCGATGTCATTTCTATGGAGGTATGAATCGAGGATGCTCATATCCATAGAATTTAGTTTGACCCGCTCTTATCCCTGGCGCGTTTTGCGAAGACGCCAACTCAAGAACAAAAGCGTGACACCATAGACTGCCGCATAGAAGCCCAACAGCCAGCCTGCGGCCAGGAATGACTCGACCGGACGGGAAAAAAATATCCACAAGACGATAGCGCCAAGGACAATCGAGAGCAGTCCACTGAAGGCAAGCCAGATTTCACCCTTGATTTCTTGACGCAGCCGAACGGCGGCGGATATCTCCAGCACACCGGTGAAAATCGCCCAGAACCCCACGCTAGCCCATAAAAAAGAAGCCATGACCATCGTGGCGACCCAAGGAGCAACCAGGACGACGACGCCGGTAAGTATGCCGACAATGCCGCTGAACAGCAGCCAGCCCCAGCGCTCTTTTTTCTGGATATGGCGCACCGCTGCAACCAAGTTGAAAGCGCCATTGACCAAGGAAAATGCGCCGAACACTAAGGTCATGGCCAACAGAGCCGATTGTGGCATCCAGAACGCAAGGGCTGCGAAAATCAATGCCAAGACACCGCGCAACGCAAAAATCCACCAATTTTCGGTCAATGAACACAGTGTTTTGGTGGGCTCATCCGCACTGGAATCGGTGATGGTGTCTGTATTCATGCTATATCTCCTAAAGATCTAATGGGGTGAAAAAGCAAACACTCCTGAGCCAAGAGAGGGGCGCGACGCGCCCCTCTTACGCCCTATCCAGCGGTTTCAGAACAACTTGGACAGCTTTGCCTTGATTTCATCGAGCCAGCCTTTTCCGCCGCCTCCCCCAGCCGTCTTTTGCTTGACTTTCTTGAGTTCAGCATACAGGGGCTCAAAGTCCTTCTTCTTTCCATAGCCCAGCAGTTCTGCCATTTCCAACTGCTGCCGCGCTTCGTTCAATAATGTCTCCAGGCGCTCATTGGACGCTTCGCTCCGCTGACCATCTTCTACCAAGGTCTCGGCGCGCTTCAGGAGCAGCCTGGCGCGCAGGGCGGGCAGCGGATGCACGCTGCGCGTCTCGACCAGCGTGCTGAGCGCTGCCTGCAGCGCGGCTTTGGCTTCTTCAATCTTGCCCTGATCGATCAGCGGCACGACTGACTTCACGGCTGCGGGATAGGACGCCAGAGGGATGTTGGTGACCGCGATCACGATTTCACTGGCCAGCAAAGCCAGCACGTGACGTGCCTGTTGCACCTCGCCATGTTTGAGGGCATCCAGCGCCTCGTCGGTCATCGCCTCAATGGTTTCCGTGTTGGCGAACAAGTCGTGCACGATGGTGCGCACATCAACGGGGGCCAGGGCGAGCGTGGGTTCGCGCGCAACGATCAGCTCCAGCTTTCCCGTCACTTCGGCCAGCGTTGCCAATGCGCGTGCAGCGTCCTTTCCGTCAAGTGCGGCCAGCGCTGATTTGGTCAGCGCCAAGGCCGAGACGGCCTCATCGAGGACTTGTTTACGTTTGTCTGCCGCCTGCGAGTCCGTTTCCTTCTGAACCTCAGGCTGTACCTCCGTGACGACTTCAGCCTTGGCCTCTGGACTGACAGGAAGGCTGCTTACCGCGGCCTGTTCGTTTATTTCTTTGTTCGTCGCATTGGGATTCGATGTTTGCTCATTCATGGTGATATGCCTCGTGTGAGTTAGTGAAAATAGGCGAATCTATTGGGGCTGACTGCGAACATCGCGAGACTGACCGACCGAACAGTCGGCCCCTTCATCACCTCAAAACAGCTTTTGGAGGCGCGTCTTCAACTCGTCGAACCATCCCTTGCCGCTTTTGCCACCAGCCGACTTTTGCTCAATGGACTTCACATGATCGAAGATGGGTTTGAAATCCGCCTTCTTGCCATAACCCAGGATCTGCGCCATCTCGATCTCCGTGCGCACGGACGACAGCAAGGTGCTGAGCTCCTCGTTCTGCTTGGCATCGCGCTTGTCGGTCTCGGCCAGCTTTTCAGCTTTTGCCATCGCGGCTTCAGCCCGTAGCACGGGCAGAGGAAAGGCGACCGAGGTCACCACCAGCGTGTTCAGTGCTCGGGCGAGTTCCGCCTTGGCGTCGTCGATCTTGCCGCTGTCGATGAGCCGTGCGGCCGACTTGATCGCTGCCGGGTACGTTGCCATCGGCAGGTTGTCGGTTTCGATCACGATTTCGCTGGCCAGATTGGCGACGATGGGCCGGGCCTTTTGCAGCTCGCCATCACCCAAGAACTCCCGAGACAACTTGACCGCCTTCTTCACCGATTCCACGTTGGCGTGGATATCGTGGGTGATGACGCGTACATCGACCGGCGCCAAAGCAAGTTTGGCGTCGCGTGCCAATACCAGTTCCAGCTTTCCGCTGGCCAGTTCCAGCGCAGCGAGCGCCTCCTTGGTCTTCTTTGCATCAAGGAGTGTCAAAGCCTCCTGGGTCTTGGTGAGCGCCGTGATGGCGTCCTGAGTGAGCTCAGCACGCTTTTTTTCGGCTTCCCGGGCGGCCTTGTCATCTACCTGTGGCTGCGCCGCCTTGGAAGCGGCAGAGGGTGCTGCAGCACCTGGGCTAGAACCTGCCGCCGATTGGGCCAGAGCCGGTCCGCTCAGTCCGACGACGACCGCCAGGGCTAGTGCGGAGAAGGTTGATTGGGGCTGTTTGATATTCATGATCTTGGGCTCCTAATTAAAGTTAGTTGACTGAGATTTCAATCTGTTTCGGTTTGGCTTGCTCGGCCTTGACAAGCCGCACTCCCAGCGCGCCGTCTTTCATCAGCCGTCACCTTGGTCGGATCAACGTTGTCAGGCAAGACAGAGCTGCGCACAAAGCGGCCATACGCACGTTCGATGCGGTGGAACTTCTTGCACTGCTTCTCTTTTTCCAGTTTGCGCTCGCCGCTGATGGTGAGCACGCCGTTTTCCGCGCTGACGCGCGCGGCATCCTTGGGGACCTCCGGCAGATCCAGCTTGAGGAGGAATGCGTTCTCATCCTCGCTGATGTCCACCATTGGTGCCCAGTCCGCCGTGGTCATGGCTTCGTTGCCGGTACGGGCGCCCTGTCGCTGGGGTATTCGTCCGAACATCGTCGCCAGGCCGTTTTGCAATTCATCCAGTTCCCGGAAGGGGTCCCACGGAGTCAATGCAGACATATCGGTTCTCCTTGAACAATGCCGGCGAATTGGATGACGCACCGAACAGAGCCGCCGGCTTACTCTGAATAGCGCCTACTACTTTTCGTTTCCATCAAGAACAAGTCCTTGGGTCAATTGAAGGATGTCGTTCTCGTCGAGCGTTTCCCGCGCCAGCAGTTCGCGCGCACAACGCTCCAGCACCGCGCGGTTGGTGTCGAGGATCCCGTAGGCGCGCTCGAACACGCCCATCACGATGTCGCGGATGGCCTGATCGATGCGCGCCTGGGTCGATTCGGCCACCCGGCAGCCGCCGTGGGCCAGTTCCGGTGTATCGAGAAAGCGTGGCCGCTGCGCCTCGAAGGCGATGTAGCCCAGTCCTTCGTCCATGCCAAAGCGGGTGATCATGTCGCGGGCAATGTCGGTGGCCCGTGCGAGGTCATCGGCAGCCCCGGTGGACAGCTCGCCGAACACGAGCTTCTCGGCCGCACGACCGCCCAGCAGCACGGCGATCTTGTGTTCCAGATCGGCGCGCGTCATCAGGAAGCGGTCTTCGGTGGGGCGTTGCAGCGTGTAGCCCAGCGCGCCGATGCCGCGCGGGATGATTGAGATCTTGTGCACGGGGTCGGTGCCGGGCAGCGCCAGCGCCACCAGCGCATGGCCCATCTCGTGATAGGCCACGGTTTCCCGCTCCTTGGGATTGAGTACTCGGTTCTTCTTCTCCAGGCCCGCCACGATGCGCTCGATGGCGGCGGTGAAGTCCTGCAACTCCACGGCGGACGCTTTGCGCCGGGTCGCGGCCAGCGCGGCCTCGTTGACCAGGTTCGCGAGGTCTGCACCCGAAAAGCCCGTGGTCAGCGCAGCCACCTGTTCGAGATCGATATCCTGGGCCAGCGTCACCTTCTTGACATGAACCTTCAGGATGTCCAGCCGTCCCTTCTTGTCGGGCCGGTCCACCAGCACCTGACGGTCGAAGCGACCGGCGCGCAGCAGCGCCTGGTCGAGGATTTCGGGGCGGTTGGTGGCGGCGAGGATGATCAGCCCGACCGAGCTGTCGAAGCCGTCCATCTCCGTGAGCAGCTGGTTGAGGGTCTGCTCGCGCTCGTCGTGGCCGCCGATGGGGCCGCCGACGCCGCGCGCGCGGCCCAGCGCATCGAGCTCGTCGATGAAGATGATGGCCGGCGCCTGCCCGCGGGCCTGCTCGAACAGGTCGCGCACGCGCGCTGCACCCACGCCGACGAACATCTCGACAAACTCTGATCCGGAGATGGAGAAGAAGGGCACCGCCGCCTCGCCGGCAACAGCCTTGGCCAGCAATGTCTTGCCGGTGCCCGGTGGGCCGACCAGCAACACGCCCTTGGGAATGCGCGCCCCGAGCCGTCCATACTCCTGCGGATTCTTGAGGAAATCGACGATCTCAACCAACTCCGCCTTGGCCTCATCGACACCCGCGACATCGGCAAAGGTGACGCCGGTGTTCTTCTCCATGAACACCTTGGCGCGGCTCTTGCCGATGCTCAGGAAGCCGCCCATGCCCTGCTTCTCGGCGAAGCGGCGGAACAGGAAGAACCAGACGCCGAAGAAGGCCACCGCCGGCAGAATCCAGGAGAGCACATCACGTAGCCAGGTGCTTTCCACCACCCGCGCGTAAGGCACGTCGTACTTGGACAGCCGCTCGGCCAGGTCGGGTTCGACGCGAGTGGCCACGATGGTGGTCTTGCCCCGGCTGTCCGGCGATTTCAGGCGCCCGGTGACCGTGCGGTCCGACACCAGCACTTCGGCGACGCGCCCCTCGGCCAGCGCCTTCTCGAATTCGCTGTAGGGCACGGGCTCGACGGTCTTGGCCGCCTGCCAGTAGTTCTGCAGCGTCAGCAGCAACAGGCCGGCGACGATCCAGTAGCCAATGTTCCATTGATCTTTCTTTTCCATGGGCAATGTTCCTCGCAAGTCGTGCCGCTAGAGAATGGGGGTGAACAGACGGGCCACCCCGTCGCGCAAGCGGATGGCCAGCGGGCGGGCGCGCAACGCCATGGCCGATATCTCGTTCGATGCATCACGGGCGGCATCAAAAAGGGATTCCAGCCGCGTAGACAGCGCGGTGTCGTACACCTCCACATTGAACTCGAAGTTGAGGCGCAGGCTGCGCGCATCCCAATTGGCCGAACCCAGGCAGCACCACTGGCCGTCTATCAGCATCAGCTTGCTGTGGTCGAACGGGCCCGGCCGTTCGAAGATGCGCATACCGTGCTCCAGCACCTGCCAGTAGTGGGCGCGTGCGGCCCATTGCACCGTGGGATGGTCGCCGTTTGCGGGCGTCAGCACGTCGATACGCACGCCGCGCAACGCGGCCGTGCTTAGCGCCGCGATCATCGGCTGATCGGGCACGAAGTAAGGTGTCCAGATGCGCACCGAATGCTTCGCCGCGCTCAAAGCGCCCATGAAGGTCCAGCGCAGCCGGTCCAGGGCCTCATCGGGACCGGCCTCGATGCCGCGCGCCCAAGAGGTTCCTTGCTCATCAGCCGTTGCGGGCGGTTCGCCCCAGAGACCCTCGTTGAGCCGCTCGCCCGTGGTATCGCACCAATCGTCGGTGAAGCACCGCATCAGATGCGCAACCACCGGCCCGCGCAGACGAAAGTGCAAATCGTGACAGGCCCGGCCCGGCGCATCGGGCCGCCAATACGGGCTGAAGATGTTCATGCCGCCGGTGAAACCCGTCTCGCCATCGATCACCAGCAGCTTGCGGTGATTGCGCAGATGCGCGGCATGCAGGCGCGCGGGAATCAACGTCGGGTTGAACGTCGCCGCCGGAACGCCGGCGCGCTGCAAGGCGCGGTAGGCGCTGCGGGGCGTCCAGCGGGCATACACGTCGTCGATCAGCACCCGCACTTGCACGCCGCGCTCATGAGCCCGGCGCAGCGCATCGACGAACTGCGCCCCGATGCCTTGGCTGTCGAAGATGTACGAGGCCAAGGCGACGCTGTACCGCGCCGATTCGATGGCGGCGAGCATGGCCGGGTAGGCCTGCTCGCCATCGACAAGCGGCTCGATGCGGTTGCCGCTGGTCAGCGACTGGCCGGTGGCGCGTCCCACCAGGTGGGCCAGACCGGCAAGCGGCGGCGATACAGCCTCGGGCATCGTGGGCGAGAGGTCCTGCCGAACAGCAGGATCTGCCCCCGGGAAGAGCCGCCGCGCCCGCCGCTGGTAACGGTTGATGCCGAACAGCCCATACAGCAGCGAACCGCCCAGCGGCAACAAGGCGATCAGCAGTACCCACAGCGTGGCCGATCGAGGGTCACGCTTGTAGATGACCGCGTGCCCCGCTGTGGGGATAGCGACCGCCAGCGACACGAGGGTGGCTGCCCATGTCAGCCCGTTGGGGTCGGACACGACAGCCTCCCCATGACTCAAGATTCGCCGCCCGCTGACTTCTTCTTGCGCGCAGGCTTGCTCGCGTCGCTCGGCGGCGTCTCGGCCGCGTTCGCGGCATCGGGCTTCTCAGGCTCGGCCGGCTTCGCGGGTGGCTCCTGGCGCTCGAAGACCACCCGTTCGGCCTTGTCGTCCCAGCGGGCGCTGGCGTGATCGGCCTTGCCGATACCGCCACCCAGCATCTCGCGCGCCAGTGCCGTCTCCAGCTCGCTGCGGATCAGCCGCTTGAGCTCACGCGCGCCGAACTCGGGCTTGTAGCCTTCCTCCGCGAAGTGATCGATCAAGGTCTGATCGAAGGTCAGCGTCACGCCCTGGCTGGCGGCGTTGCGGGCCACACGATCGAGCTGCAGGCCGACGATATGGCGGATCTCCTCCTTGCCCAGCGCATGGAAGACGATGATCTCGTCGATGCGGTTGAGGAACTCGGGGCGGAAGTGTCCGCGCAGCACGTCCATCACCTCGCCCTTGGTCTTCTCGTATTCCTCGCCGGCGGCGCCACGGGCCTTCAGCCGACGCTGGATGATGTCCGAGCCCAAGTTCGAGGTGGCGATGATGATGGTATTGGTGAAATCCACCACCCGGCCCTTGCCGTCGGTGAGCCGCCCGTCGTCGAACACCTGCAGCAGGATGTTGTAGACGTCGGGGTGAGCCTTCTCGATCTCGTCCAGCAGCAACACGCTGTAGGGTTTGCGCCGCACCTTCTCGGTGAGCTGGCCACCCTCGTCGTAGCCGACGTAACCCGGAGGCGCCCCCACCAGGCGTGCCACGGTATGGCGTTCCCCGTACTCGGACATGTCGATGCGCAGCAGAGCACCTTCATCGCCATAGATGGACTCGGCCAGCGCCTTGGCGAGCTCGGTCTTGCCCACACCCGTCGGCCCGAGGAACAGGAAGGTGGCCACTGGCTTGCCGCCTTCGCGCAGGCCCGCGCGCGCCAGACGCACGGCATCGGCCACCGCGCGCACCGCTTCGTCCTGGCCCACCAGGCGCTCGTGCAGCCGCTGCTCCAGATGCAGCAGCTTCTCGCGTTCTTCCACCGTCAGCTCGTTGACCGGAATGCCGGTCAGGCGCGAGACGATCTGCGCGACATGCTCGGCTTTGACTTCGGCGCTACCCGAGGCGCGCTCGCGTTCCCATTCCTCGACAAGCTTCTTGAGTTCGGCCTCTTTGGTCTCGATGTGCTTGCCCAGCTCGGCGGCCTTGTCGTACTGCTTGCGCGAGGCCACATAGTCCTGCTCACGCCGCAGCTGGTGCAGTTCGGACTCCAGCTCTTGTACGGCCACTGGGCGGGCCGTGGCCGACAGCTTCACACGTGCGGCCGCCTGGTCGAGCAGGTCAATTGCCTTGTCGGGCAGAAAGCGGGCGGTGATGTAGCGGTCGGACAACTCGGCGGCGGCGATGATCGCGTCCTCTGTGATACTGACCTTGTGGTGCGCCTCGAACGTGTCGCGCAGGCCGCGCAGGATCATCATGGTCTGCGCTACCGTCGGCTCGGGCACCATCACCGGCTGGAAGCGACGCTCCAGCGCGGCGTCCTTCTCGATGTACTTCTGATACTCGTTGAGCGTGGTGGCGCCGATCAGGTTCAGCTCGCCGCGCGCCATCATCGGCTTGAACACGTTGGCCACGTCCAGCCCGCCTTCGCCGCCACCCTGGCCGGCACCGACGATGGTGTGCACCTCGTCGATGAAGAGAATCAGCTCACCCTGGTGCTCGGTCACTTCCTTGAGCACCTTCTGCACGCGCTCCTCGAACTCGCCGCGGTACTTGGCGCCTGCCACCATGGCGTTGATGTTGAGTTCGACCAGACGCTTGTCGCGCAGCGTCTCGGGCACTTCGCCGGCGACCATGCGCTGCGCCAGCCCTTCGACGATGGCGGTCTTGCCGACGCCGGGCTCGCCGATCAGCACCGGGTTGTTCTTCTTGCGCCGGGCCAGCACTTCGATGGTCGTCTCGATCTCCTGCGCGCGGCCGATGACCGGATCGAGCTTGCCCTCGCGCGCCATCTTGGTGAGGTCGCGCGAATACTTGTCGAGTTCCGGCGTGTTGGTCGGCGTCTCGGCGCGGCCATCCTCGGCCCCTTTGCCGACCACCTTGCTTACCTGCTGGCGCAGCGCTTGCGGCGTGAGGCCGTAACGGCGCAGCAGGTTGGCCGCCAAACCTTCGCCTTCCTCGGCGAGCCCGATCAGGAAATGCTCCGGCCCGACATAAGAGTGGCCGAGTTCGTTGGAGGCCACGAAAGCACGGCTGAGCGCGTCCTTGACCCGGGGCGACACGCCGATCTCGCCCTCGAACGGCTTATCGCCGCGCTTGGCTTCGGATTCGATCTGGCGCTTGAGGTCATCGACCTTGATCTTGAACTGCCCCAGGATGGTCTTGACCACGTCGCTGTCGGATAGCGCCAGCAGCAGGTGTTCGGTATCGACTTCGGCGCGCCCGAACTCTGCAGCGTGTCGGGCGGCCTCCTGCAATAGGGCCTCGGACTGTTCGCTGATACGGCTGGCGAGCCCACTGCCGCGACGGCGCGCGGTGCCCGTACCGGCCGGGGCGGGTTCGCCGAACGAGGCATCGACGACCTCGTCGGTATCGGCCGCCATGGACGGTGCGTCGTCACCGATGCGGAAGAAGTCGCTGCCAAGGAAGTCTTCGAACAGCCCGCTGCGCGAGCCGAACAAGGCTTCCAGCGGTGAGACGGTGCGCTTTTGCTGGCGCACCAGTTGGCGATAGTGATCGTCACACAACAGCATGGTGCTGTGGCGACCATTGAGATTGGCTTCCACCCGCACCGTGGCGGGCTGGCCGCAGACTTGGCATTGTTTTCTGGCCATGCTGATGCTCCTGTAAAGATTGATCTGACGAGGCACCGCCGATCACGGTGCCTCATCTCTTTGTGGTTTTTGAGAAAAACGCGCTGCCCCGCGTCAGCCGTTGATCGGGATCGAGCGCCCCTGCTTGGGCGTACTGGCCTCGCGCTTTTCCATCGTGATCGTGAGCACGCCGTTCTTGAAAGCGGCCTTGATCGTGTCCTGGTTGGCATCGGCCGGCAGATTCAGAGCGCGCTGAAAGCTGCCGTAGGAGCGCTCCACCCGGTGGAAACCACCGTCTTTGCTTTCCTGCTCCTGACGCTTTTCACCGCGCACCAGCAGCACGTCGTTGTCGAGCGTGATCTGGATGTCTTTTTCCTCGATGCCGGGTACTTCCAGGGCGATCTTGTACTGCTTGTCGGTCTCCTGGATGTCCAGCGCCGGCTTCAGCATGCCCGGCCAGTCCGACGGCCAGCGTGGCATGGCCAGCGTCGGGAAACCGAAGCCTCGAAACGCGTCGTCGAACAGGCGGTCGATCTCGCGATGCAATTGCAGGATGGGACTGACGGGCCCACCCGCCACCGGCAGGTCATTGCGCTGCACCGGCAGCGAGGCAGTGCTCTGTTGTTCTTCCTGCTCCTTTTTGAACCAGTTCCAGGGAGCCAATTTCTTGAAATCAATGTCCATGTCATACCTCCAGAAATCAATTGAAGACTCACTCAATCCGCTTGCCTGCGGCTATGGATAGCGCGCCCAGGCAACACGGGATGTTTCGCTGACTTCGGCTGCTCATCTGTGCGTATCACCTCCTTCTTTCTGCCTGCTTGGATCTGATCATTGATCCATTGATCGATTTCACTTTGACGAAACCGCCACGTCCCGCCGACCTTGAAGGCCGGAATTTCCCCGTGCGCGGCGAGCCGGTAAAGCGTCCGCTTGCCGACCTTTAAGTAGGTAGCCAACTCGTCGAGTGTGAAGATCGCCTGCTGGCGCGCTGTCATACCACCCCCACATGTTCCGTCGTCACGCGGCCTCGCTCGAGGAAGTTCTTGCAAGACTTTGCAAGATAGTGCGCCTAAAATGCCGAAAGTCAAGAGTCAACATCCAGCGATCTGCTGGCCGATCGATGTGAATCAATCGTAAGCAGCGAGGAAACAAATGTTGGCTGCCGCCGCGATGGTGCTCCCCAAGTCGTCAATCTGTAGCCATGTGAAGGGGAAGTCCATGAACGAGATTGCCCGAGTCGGGGTGGATCTGGCCAAGCGGGTTATCTAGGTGCATGCGGTGGATGCGCGCGTGGTGGTTGCCAAGGCGCTGGCCGCTGACAAGTTTGCGGCCTGGTGCGTGGAGCTGCCTCCCGGCTGCCTGGTGGCCCTGGAGGCCTGCGGCGGTGCGCATCACTGGGCACGCAAGCTGCGCGGCTATGGGCTGGATGCGCGGCTGATTGCAGGCCACTTCGTCACGCGCTACCGCATGGCCGGCAAGGGACGCAAGAACGGTGCGGCCGATGCCGCAGCGATCTGCGAGGCGGCAACCCGCCCGCACATGCGCTTCGTGCCGGTGAAGCCGCCGGCGCAGACGCTGCTGACCACCCATCAGCTGCGCAAACCTCCCGATTCACTCACGCAGCTGATTCCTGCTTGCCTAGGGACGACCGTGTAAGCGGCAGATGGTCGGAGTCCTTTGCGACCAGCACCTACGTGAGCAGCCCGGAGGTGGGGATGCCCTTGGCGATGATCTCCGCCGGGACTGGCGCCTGGGTCAGCGTTCGGCACCTGTGCGCAGGTCCACTTGCCGCGGATGTGGCACTCTACCGTGAATACGCCCGGTGTGTTGTCCAGCTTCTCGCTGATGCGCTTGAGCGCACAGCCGCACGCGCAGCGAGTGTTCTCGGGCTCGTGGTGGCAGTCCACGCGCGGCAGGTCCGCCGGCAAGGCGGTGCGCTTAGGCATCGCGCCAGGCGTAGCCGGCGGCTTCTTCTTGCCCAGCAGTTCCTGGAGCTGCGCCTCAGCCGCGGCAAGGTCGGCGTCCAGAGCCTCGTCGAACAGCGCGCGTTGTTCGGCATCGAGCTGCTCGCTCTTCTTGCCGAACTTCAGGCGTCGCAGCTGGGCGATCTCGAACGAGAGCTTCGCCGTAGGCGCTGACATGGGCGAAAAGCATCCGAGCATCACCCCCCAGGATGGCTCTCATCTCGATACAGAGGTGAATCCTCCGCACTATTCGGCTCCCTACGATGATATGGACTGATCACATCGGTAGGGAGAAAGCATGAACTTACGCCATCTTCGCTGCTTCATCGCCGTAGCCGAGGAACTGCACTTCGGCCGGGCTGCTCGACGGCTGCACATCGAACAGTCTCCACTGTCGCGCACGATCCGCCAGATGGAGGCGGATTTAGGGGTGCCGCTGCTCAACCGCTTGCCACGCAGTGTTCGTCTCACACCGGCGGGACAGGTCTTCCTCGAAGAAGCCCGGCGCGTACTGCTGGCCTTCGAGCAAGCGCAGACCAAGGCACGCGCCGCAGCGAACCAGCGGAACACGCTGCGCATCGCACTATCTGGTGACATGGGGCAGGCCCGCTTGTCGGCGTTGCTTGCGCTTTGCCGCGAGGAGGCACCACAGGTCGGCATTCGGATATTTGAAACGCCACTGGCGCAGTTGGTGACTGGACTGCGCAACGACTTGTATGACGCAGGTTTTGCATTGGCTGGTGAAATGGACGCCGGCATCGTCGCCATGCCGGTGTGGCGAGACCCGCTGGTGGTGGCTTTGCCCGCCAGGCATCCGCTGCTGGCTTTCAAGGAAGTGCCGCTGGAGGAAGTGGCGAGCTATCCGCTGGTGCTGTGCGATCCCCAGGTCTGCGAAGGTTGCAGCCGGCAGCGCGAACGGCTGCTCCGCACGGTGGATGCGCAGCCGACGGTAGCCGAGTACGTCAAGACCCATTCCCTGATGCTGGCCCTCGTGGCCGCCGGCTACGGCGTGGGCTTTTCGAGCGCGGCGCATCTGGCGGGTTGCCATCAGGCCGATGTCGTCGTGCGGCCGCTGGCCGACGAGACCGCTTCGCTGACGACCTATCTACTGCGACCCGAAGGCGAAATCATGGAGCCGCTGCGGCAGTTCATCGACCGCGTGGAGCGTGTCGGACGCCCGCAAGGCACCGATCAACGCCCGATGTGACGCGGGGATTTTGGACGGTACGATTCCCTTTCGGTCTGGACCTTGACCCGCATTGCATCGGCGGCCGACCTTTTGCGTCACGGGCATGGATGGCGAATCGGGCCTATCCACCCGGCATCAAGCAAGGCACCTTCAAGCTGTCGAGGTCACAGCAGTGACGCAGAACGCATGAGCCCTTGCTGGATGCAAACCGGCTCAGCCGGAAGTCGCATTGGCGCTTTACCCCGCCCGTATTCCTACGAAAACTTTGCCCTGGTTTTCCGGTAAAGCGCAGCATCCCTTCCTGATCGAACTTGGATGCGCGGCTTTTCAGACCGTTGCGCCGGTAACAAGATTTTTCGCAGGTGCATTATGGTTGAGGTGTAGCGGGCACCGCAAGAAGGTTTGCCCCCTGCGTAACGCTCGGCGACATCGCCGCACCCAACGTCCACCACGATGCCGACCGGCTCGCGCTTCATCGGGTTCTTTGGGCAATCGCTGCGCCCATGTGGGCCGCGCGCGCTTGCCATGTGTCGATCCGACGATGGGAAGAGCGCGATATGCCGAAATCGAGCAGCCACGCCTTTGGCGCAAAGACGTACTACCGACCGATCGAGGCGGCCGTCCGCTGGTGCGGTCTCCTGCGCTTCGAGCAGCGTATTCTGGAAGCGCTGGAGCAGCGTGCCATGCCGGAGCCCGGCGAATTCCCGCGCTGGCCGCTGCTGCGCCTGTATGCCGAGCGCATCTTCGACGCGCTGACGCATGGCGAATTGCCCGGTGGCAAGGCCGGCATCGTGCTGGACTCGCAGCGGCCGGCGCTCGACGACCCCGAGCTGACCGTGCGCCACGTGGACTTGAAAGCGTGGATGTCGCAGTTCTACCCCGGCGATCGGCCGGGGTTTTTGTTTGACGGCATCGAACGCGCGGTGCATCCGGCGGTGAGCGTGGACACGCTCAACATTCTGCTGGCCGATCGCGAAGCAGCGAAGTCGCAACTTGCCGAACTTGCCCTGGTGCATGAAACGCTGCGCACCGCGCACGAAGCACTGGCGAAGGAACATGCCACGCGCGCGGCCAACGACGAACAGGCGCGCGAGCCTGGCCTGCGCAGCGAGACGACTTACCTCAACATCATCGGCGGACTGCTGACGCTGCTGCTGGGCAATTCGCCGTCAGGCGCGGCCTATTCGTCGTTCCGCAGCATGGATGCCGTGGTCAGCGCGCTGATCGCACACCATGAGGGGCGGCCGGGTCTCAGCGAGCGGACGCTGTGGAGCAAGCTCGCGCAGGCGCGGCGCCACCTGGAGGCGTCGCGCTGACGACGCGGCCAGCATGATGCCGATGCGGCGCACTGCAATTGCAGTCGCTGCTTCTGCAATTGCAGTGATTTCGGCGACCGCGGTGTATTGAATACGAGGCACTTTCCGAACAGCGCCAGTGAGCGTCAAGGAGTGTCTCTCATGTCTTCGCAGACCACCGCGCCGGCAGTGCCGGCCGAGCACCGCATCCTGCGTCGCGCCGAAGTCGAGGCCAAAACCGGCTTCAAGCGCGCGCATATCTACAGCCTGATGAAAGAAGGCAAGTTCCCCAAGGCGCTGCGCTTGGGCGTGCGCGCCGTGGGCTGGGACTCGGCGGAGGTCGAGCAATGGATCGCCGATCGCCTCGATGAGCGCGCCTGACGCTTTTCCTCGGTACATGCCATTCAACCGGGAGAGGCCCATGCAGGTGGTGTCCATCATTTCGACCAAGGGCGGCGTCGGCAAGACCACGACGGCGGCCAACCTGGGCGGCTTCGCAGCCGACACCGGGCTGCGCGTGCTGCTGCTGGACCTGGACGTGCAGCCCACGCTGTCGAGCTACTTCACGCTGGCCGAGCGCGCGCCGGCCGGGATCTACGAGATGCTGGCCTACAACGAGCAGCGCGCCGAGCAACTGGTGTCGCGCACCGCGATCGAGCGGCTTGACCTGGTGCTCTCGAACGACGACCGCGGCGAGCTGAACACGCTGCTGCTGCACGCGCCCGATGGCAGATTGCGGCTGCGCCACCTGCTGCCCACGCTGGCGCCGCACTACGACCTGCTGCTGATCGACACCCAGGGCGCGCGCAGCGTGCTGCTGGAGATGGCGGTGCTGGCCTCGAACTTGGCGCTTTCGCCGGTGACGCCGGAAATCCTCGCGGCGCGCGAGCTGCGGCGCGGCACGCTGCAACTCATCGAGGACATCGCGCCGTACCGCCACCTCGGCATCGAGCCGCCGCCGCTGCACCTGCTCATCAACCGCGTGCATCCGGTGTCGTCGAATGCGCGGCTGATCCAGCAGGCGCTGCGTCAGGTATTCCAGGAGCAGCCTGGCGTGCGCGTGCTGGACACCGACGTGCCGGCGATTGAAGCCTATCCGCGCGCCGCGACGCGCGGACTGCCGGTGCATCGGGTGGAATACCGCCAGCCGGCGGGCCGCACGGCACCTGCCGCATTGGAGACCATGCGCGCGCTGGCCGGCGAGCTGTTCCCGGCGTGGCAGGAGCGCTTTGCGCTCGTCACCGGCCGAGGCGACGCGGGAGGGGCCGGCCATGGCCAGCGCACATGACCTGGCCCGCGGCCACAAGCGGCTGCGAGGGCTGATCGAGTTCGCCCTGGGAGAAGGTTGGAAGGTGGTGCGCACCCGCGGCGGGCACCTGCTGTTCACGAAGCAAGGCTGCGCGCCGATCTACACCAGCTCGACGGCGAGCGACCACCGCGCCGAGCGCAACGCCCGTGCGCAGCTTCGCCGCGCCGACCGACAGGCGGCCCAGGGTGTTGCAGCATCTCAGGAGAATGGCCGTGGCTGACCTGACGCCGCAGGACATGGCCGCCAATCTGCTGGCCTCGGGCTTCGAGCGCAACGGCCCTTCGGTCGCGGCCCTGAGCGACCCCATCGCCGACACGCCGATGGTGGTGACGCTGGACCAGTTGCGCCCCTACGACCACGACCCGCGCGTGACGCGCAACCCGGCCTACGAGGACATCAAGGCCTCGATCCGCGAACGCGGGCTCGATGCGCCGCCCGCGATCACGCGCCGGCCCGGCGAACCGCACTACATCATCCGCAACGGCGGCAACACGCGCCTGGCGATCCTGCGCGAGCTGTGGAGCGAGACGAAAGACGAACGGTTCTTCCGCATCCCCTGCCTGTTCCGCCCGTGGCCGCAGCGCGGCGAAGTGGTGATGCTGACCGGGCACCTGGCCGAGAACGAGTTGCGCGGCGGGCTCAGCTTCATCGAGCGGGCCTTGGGCGTGGAGAAGGCGCGCGAGTTCTACGAGCAGGAAATGGGGCGGGACAGCGGCCAGCCGCTGTCGCAGAGCGAGCTGGCGCGGCGGCTTACGGCCGATGGCTTCCCGCTGCCGCAGTCGCACATCAGCCGCATGCAGGACGCCGTGCACTACCTGCTCCCGGCGATCCCCACGCTGCTGTACGGCGGGCTCGGCCGGCATCAGGTGGAACGGCTCGCGGTGCTGCGCAAGGCCTGCGAACGCACCTGGGAGCGGCATGCCCTGAGGCGCAACCTGTCGATGGACTTCGCTACGCTGTTCCAGGACCTGCTGGCGCAGTTCGACACGCAGCCCGACAACTTCTCACCGCAGCGGGTGCAGGACGAGCTGGTCGGCCAGATGGCCGAGCTGCTGGAAGCGGACTACGACACGCTGAGCCTGGAAATCGACGACAGCGAGAGCCGGCAGCGCGCATTGACCAGCGATCCTGCGCCGCTGCAGGCGGCAAGACCTGCGGTGCCGGCCGGGCCACCGCGACCACCGTCACCGCCTTCGCTGCCGCCCGGCCCCTCGGTGCAGTCGTCGGAGCCTGGCCCTGGCCAGGCTGCGCAGGCCGGTTCCACGCCGGCCGCCAGCGACAAGGGCATGCAGCAGGATGACGAACGCCTGCAGGGTCACATCGTGTCCCCGGCCCCGACCACCGAACGCCTGCAATCCATCCAGCGCATGGTGGCCGATCAGATGGGCGACAAGCTGCCCGACTTCGAGGCCGACGCGCTGCGCGCGATCCCTGTGCAGGCGGGCGGGCTCTACCCCATCTCGGATGTCTGGTACATCGAGCCCGGCCTGGATGTGCCGGATCGGCTGCGGGTGCACATCGCACAGTTCGCGCGCGAGATCGCCGAGGAAGCCGACGTGGCCGGGCAGGTCGAACCCAGCGAAGGCGGCATGGGCTTCGTCTGCGTGGCGCCCCCGGCGGTGCGCGCATTGCCTCCGTTCGCGTGTGCGGTGCTGACCTTGCTGCATGCGCTGTGCGCCGCGCCCCGACCCGCCCCCGGCTTCGATGGCGCCCGGCTGGCCGACGACCTTGCGGCCTTGCTGCATGGCGGCGGCGCATATCCGCGCCTGAGCGATGCCGGGCTGGTAAAGCTGTTCCGGCTGCTGCGCATGGCGCGCCGGCTGCTGGATCTGGAGACCGGCGCGGCCTTCAGCAACCCCGGCCACGGCGCCTGAGCAGAGGCCATCATGTCGGCACCGCATCCGCTCAACCAGGCCGTCATCGCACAGGCGCTGCACGACCTGCGCAATGGGCAACTGCGGCGCTGCAAGGCGATGGGCTTCGGCGAGGAGGAGCTGGACGCGCTCAAGCACCCCGAACTCGTGAGCATGCTGGTGAACGCCACGGTGTCGTGGTGTTCGGTGTCGGTGAACCGCGATGTGCTGAAGCGGCTGCTGAGCCAAGTGCACGACGTGGAGCGAGAGATCGCGACGGTCGACCGCATGCTGCGCCTGGGCGCCAGCACGGAGATGGTCAGCCGCTTCTACGGGCTTACGCACCAGGAGGTGGCCCTGCGCCGCGACATCCTCGGCCTGCCCAAGCGCAAGGGGCGGCATCCGGTGCTGGACGAGGCGCAGGACACGGCGCTGTGGAAGCAGTGGAAGGCCGGCGTCATGGAGCGCGGCATCGCGCTGGACGATGAGGTGGCGATGCTGACGCTGACCATGGACCTGGCCGAGACCTTGAACCTGCCGATGTCGGTGATCTGGTCGGCGATACGCAACTGGATCGACCAGGGGCTGGTGTAGGCCATGGCGACCGGCGGCGCACCCCGGCGCGATGGCCCCGTGGCGCTGTCGGCACTGTTCGACGACGCGCTGCGGGAACTGGTGCCACGGGCACCACCGACACCGCCAGCCCCGCGCGGCGCTGCTGCTGCATTGCCGGCCGCGCCGGTCAGCGACGGCTTCCTCTACAGCGGCAACCGGCACGAGAGCGTGCCGCGTGCGCTGTTCCTCGACCGGCGCCTGACGCCGCTGGAGCGCAACGCCTGGCAGGTGCTCCGCCTGCAGCTCCAGAGCGACGGCGTGACGGCGTTCCCGACCTACGACCAGCTTCGCCCCTACCTCGCCTCGATGCCCTGCGCGGCGCAGGCCTCGCACGAGACCGTGGCGCGCGCCTTGACGCTGCTGCGGCTGACGCGCTGGCTGAGCCTGGTGCGACGGCGCCGCGACCCGAAGACCGGGCGCATCCTGAGCAACCTCTACGTGCTGCACGACGAACCGCTGACACCCTTCGAGGCGATGCAGCTCGACCCCGACTACCTCGGCCTGGTCAGCCAGGCGCTGACCCATGCGGCGAAGGCGGTGCAGATCGTCGGCATGAACACCCTGCGCGAGATCGCCGAAGACCCGATGCTCAACGGCCGCACGCTGCCCACGCGGCTGCAGGTGCTGGCACAGCGCATGGCGCGCAACGAATGGGCGGACGCGAGTTATCCACAAGCGCCTGTGGATCACGAATCCGAAGAAGGCCAGGACGGCCTGCTTCGGAATCTCGAAGGCCCGTCTTCGGAATCCGAAGCAGGGCTGAAATCCGCGCCAGACGGCTCACTTCGGAATCCGAAGGAGGACCGTACTGTACGTATGGATCGTATAAATCAAGTACGTACAGTACCGCGCGCGAAGTCGTTGCAGCACCTGCGCCTGCCCGAGCGCCTGCTGCGCTTGAAGGACGAGCAGCAAAGCGGCGCGATGGTGGCCTTGCAGCAGGTGGACGAGTCGCTGCGGCAGGCGGTGTTGGACGAATGGGATGCGCGCTGCCGCAAAAGCGCGGTACGCAACCCGGCCGGCTATCTGTTCGGCATCATCCAGAAGGCGATGCGCGGCGAGTTCAAGGCCTGGGCCGGCGAAGGCGGTTCGCCATCGACGCCGCCTGCGCCGCCGCCACGGCCAGCCGCACCGGCACCGTCTGCACCGCCACCGCCCGCGCCGAACGGCCCTGGCCGCGAGGCAGCGCGGGCCTACCTGGCGAAACTGCGTTCAACCCTGGGCGATTCCTGAGCAGCTATCCCCAGGGGATAGCTGGGACACGAAGCCTTCCAGGCATCGGCTTCGGTTCTGTCATGCGTCGCACGGTCGCAGCCCGGCGCGGACCTATCCCCTGGGGATAGACGGAACACGCGACCTTCCGGGGCGACAACCGGGAGCGCACCCGCTGCGGTTTGTTGACTGACGCCCTTCCGGGCGATGCCGATGCTGGCGGCTCGTTCCCGTACCGCGAGTCGTCACCATGGCCAATGAATCCCAGCCGCCCCTGCAGTTGAATCTCGGATCGCTGCGCAGCGCGATGTCGCTGACGCTGCACACCCACCACGCTTCACGCATCTGGCATGGCCGAGCGCCTGCCGAGGGCCGGCCCGGGATCATCGGCCTGAACGGCTACATCAGCGTGATGAACAAGATGAAGCGCGGCGCCGAGCAGGACGATCCCTACTCGGATTTCTGGATGCTGCGCATCGAGGACAAGCTGACGCAGACCAAGGACAGCTTGCAGGCGCTGCGTGAGCAGGTGGACCAGGCGCTGGCCGACGTGCCGCCCGCGCTGTCGCTGGGCGAGAACATGAACGTGCAGCCCGTGAAGCTGCCGCTGTTCGTCAATGCGCAGCTCGGCTTCATAGCGGTGTACCTGCTGGCCGACTACGACGACCTGGCCCGCAAGCTGATCCTCGCCCACCACACCGCGCTGATCGACCGCAGCACGCTGGAACGCTGGCTCAACGACGGCGCGCATGCGCTGCGCAGCCTGTTCTCGCTGGCACAGCAGTACCGCTACTCCGGCGCGACGCGCGACGACTTCGCCTCGAAGAACGCGGTGGCGCGGGCGGCGCTGGAGAAGTTCGGCGAGTTGCCGCAGGACGTGCTCGAAGGCACGCGCCGCTCGCGCTTTGCGCCACCGATCGCACGGCGGTCGGGCAAGCCTGGTAAAGCCGCGGATGCCGCACCCAGCGCTGGCGCAGCCGACGTGGCGGACGACGACCACGACCATGACGGCGAAGGCACGAAGGCATGACAGCATCGTCTTCCAACGGCCAACCGGCGCGCTTCCTGCCGCTGGAACAGGCGGACTTCCAGCGCCTGGAACACGGCTCCTACCTAAAAGGCCTTTTACAGCCTTTTAAAGGTAAGGGGAGTCTGGAGGCCTGGGCCAACCAGTGCACGGCGCTGCGCGACGACTTAATCGGGCTGGCGCAGCGGCGCGTGCTGCAACAGGCGCGGGCCTACCCCTTCTCGCTGCTCGACGTGCAACTGGCCCAGCAGACCACTGGCGCAGGCACGACCTTCCTGCGCTGGCGCAACCACGACCGTTCTTCCATGGGCGTGGCGCTGTGGGAATCGCTGCTCGACCGCCCGGCGACGCCGGCCTCGCTGATCGACGACCTGTACGCGATGGAGCTGCAGCGCATCGCTTTGAACATGCAGATCAGCCTCCTTCACACGCTGGGCCGCCAGGCCCAGGAGTGCGCCAGCAAGGCCGCGCAGGCCGAAGCGGCTTACCTGCGACGTGTCCACGGGCATGCCGCGTCGGTTCCATCCACCACCCCCAAGGAGTCTCCATGAGCACGCACTTCGTCGGCGAGGGCAACATCGGTTCCGCGCCGGACTATCGCGAATTCCCTAACGGCAACGACGAGCCGCGCCGGCTGCTGCGCCTGAACGTCTACTTCGACAACCCGATCCCAAAGAAGGACGGTGAATTCGAGGACCGCGGCGGCTTCTGGGCGCCGGTGGAGCTGTGGCACCGCGACGCCGACCACTGGAAAGACCTGTACCAGAAGGGCATGCGCGTGCTGGTAGAAGGCCGCACGGTGAAGGACGAGTGGGAGGACGCCGACGACAACGAGCGCACGACCTTCAAGATCGAGGCCCGCCGCATCGGCATTCTGCCGTACCGCATCCAGGCCGTGACCCTCAGCGCCAGGACGCTGGAACCCGAGGCCGCAGTACCGCCGCCGAAGGAGACCAAGGGGACGAAGGCGTCGAAGGAAACCAAGGCCAAGGGCTGATTCCCCGCAGGGGGCGGCTGTAGCAACCGTCAGACGCCCGCCATGCACCAGCTATCCCCAGGGGATAGCTCCAGGGTGTTCCACCGGGTTCCAGCCGCCCTCCCGAAACGACGCTCCCGCTGCGCCAGCCGTTGCGGCTTCGCGCATGCCGCTGCGGCAACGCATCGCCTGCCGATCACAAAGCGGTGTCTGCGCCAATCGGCTTCCTTGCTGCCGTCATCCGCTGGCCCGGCCAAGCTGGGGCCATCCGATGACCGCACACTTCCAAGGAGGCTTCATGCGCGTGTTCCTGTGCGAGAAGCCGTCCCAGGGCAAGGACATCGCCCGTGTGCTGGGCGCCGGCCAACGCGGCAACGGCTGCTACAGCGGTGCGGGTGTCGTCGTGACCTGGTGCATCGGTCATCTGGTCGAAGCGGTTCCGCCCGAAGGCTACGGCGAGCAGTACAAGCGCTGGGGCATCGAGCAACTGCCTATTCTTCCCGAGCGTTGGCGTGTCGAGCCCAAGGCGGCGACCGCGGCGCAGTTCAAGGTCGTGCAGCAGCTCGTCGCCAAGGCGGGCGAACTGGTGATCGCGACCGACGCCGACCGCGAGGGCGAGATGATTGCCCGCGAGATCATCGAGCTGTGCGGCTACCGCGGCCCGATCCAGCGCCTGTGGCTGTCGGCGCTCAACGATGCGTCGATCCGCAAGGCCCTGGGCACGCTCAAGCCGTCCGCCGAGACGCTGCCGCTTTACTTCTCCGCGCTCGCCCGATCGCGTGCCGACTGGCTGATCGGGATGAACCTGAGCCGCCTGTTCACGTTGCTCGGGCGCCAGGCCGGCTACACCGGCGTGCTGTCGGTCGGGCGCGTGCAGACACCGACGCTCAAGCTGGTGGTGGACCGTGACCGCGAGATCGCGCGTTTCGTTTCGGTGCCGTTCTGGGCCATCGAGGTTGCACTCTCACATGCGGGCCAGTCCTTCGTCGCAAGCTGGACGCCGCCGCAGGGCAGCACCGACGACGCCGGCCGCTGCCTGCAACAGCCGGTGGCGCAGCAGGCTGCCGAGCGCCTGCGCGCGGCCGGTGCCGCCCAGGTGCTGTCGGTGGAAACAGAGCGCGTGCGCGAAGGGCCGCCGCTGCCGTTCGACCTCGGCACGCTGCAGGAGGTGTGCTCGAAGCAGTTGGGTCTGGACGTGCAGGAGACGCTGGACATTGCCCAGGCGCTGTACGAGACGCACAAGGCGACCACCTATCCGCGCTCGGACTCAGGCTACCTGCCCGAGAGCATGTTGGCCGAGGTGCCCACCGTACTCGACAGCCTGCTCAAGACCGACCCCGGCCTGCGCCCGCTGATCGACCGCCTGGATCGCCAGCAGCGTTCGCGGGCCTGGAACGACGGCAAGGTCACGGCGCACCACGGCATCATTCCCACGCTGGAACCGGCGAACCTCTCGGCGATGAGCGACAAGGAGCTGGCCGTCTACAGGCTGATCCGCGCCCACTACCTCGCGCAGTTCCTGCCGCACCACGAATTCGACCGGACGGTGGCGCAGCTTACGTGCGGCGGGCAGTCGCTGGTCGCGGTCGGTAAGCAGATCGCGGTGGCCGGATGGCGCCAGGTACTGGCGGCGCCGGAGCCCGACGACGCGGACGGCGAGGAAGCGCAGCGCGGCCAGGTGCTGCCGGCGCTGCGTGCTGGAGCTTCCTGCCAGGTCGGCCAGGTCGATCTGAAGGCGTTGAAGACGCTGCCGCCCAAGCCCTACACGCAGGGCGAGCTGGTCAAAGCCATGAAGGGCGTCGCCAAGCTCGTGACCGACCCACGCCTGAAGCAGAAGCTCAAGGACACCACGGGCATCGGCACCGAGGCCACGCGCGCCAACGTCATCAGCGCCTTACTGGCACGCGGCTATCTTGTGAAGAAGGGCCGTGCCATCCGCGCATCGGATGCGGCTTTCACGCTGATCGACGCGGTGCCGGCGGCCATCGCCGATCCGGGCACGACGGCGGTGTGGGAGCAGGCGCTGGACATGATCGAGGCCGGCCAGATGACGCTGGACACCTTCATCGCCAAGCAATCGGCCTGGGTCGCCCAGCTCGTGCAGCAGTACCGCGGCGCAACGCTCCCCCTCAAGCTGCCGCCCGCGCCGAGCTGCCCGCAGTGCGGCGCCCCGATGCGCCAGCGCACTGGCAAGAACGGCGCGTTCTGGTCGTGCAGCCGCTACCCGGACTGCAAGGGCACGGAGCCGGTCGAAACCGCGACAGGCAAGCCCGCAGCGCCAAGCCCGCGGCGTCGGTCTCCGAAGGCGAGCTGACGCCCACGTTTCCCTCTGCCACGCCGGCTGCTGCCGACGGCGGGGCAAACCTCCCGCACCCCGCGGGACTCCCCAGCGCGCGTTCCCTTCTGCAACGGTGTGCGCGTCCTGCAGGCCCATCACGGCCTGCTGGGCGAGAAGGTCATTTCTCCCCGGATCGCGTTCGCCGCGGTTCCCCTGATCGAGGTGCTTCCGCCGATACGCGAGCGGTCTCCTGACGCCTTGGTGTGCAAAACTGCGAGGCGCCAGGAGACCGCTTGCGGTCGACGGTATTCGGTGCCGGTGCCCGCCGGCGGAACAACGGGCTCCCTTTGTGTGTGGATGCACGCCAGAGGATTCCGGCCCCCAGCCACGAAACGGGCCGGGTGAGATTGCTGACGCAGCGAATGGCTTTGACGATGGCCTGGCCTGCTTGCAGCCCACAGGTGGATTGATTTCTCTCCAGCCGAAGCCTTGCGAGGCTTCGGCGCCTTTGTCGTGGGCGAACGGAATCGTGCATCGCTGCTCTTGCCAGCGCTCGGCCCAAACTGGACGGCGTTCGGTTCCGTTTGATCAGCGACGGAGTGCCGCCGCGCTTTCATTCTTCCCGCATGTGTCGCTGACGGTCGTCAGCACCATGCCCTGGCAGCCCCGGTCCTCAAGGCTGCAACGCGGTTCGCCGCGTTGACCGATCCAGTCCGCTTCGCACCGACCACCGCGGACGCGCGTCGCCACGACGCGGGTGCTTTTCATGTTCAACCCTTCGGGAGGTATCCGCTCCCGTCAGGGCGTGGTGCTCCCGGTCTTCAACCAACAGGAGAAAACCATGTCCCTTGCGCTCGCATCGGCACCTTTGAGTGCTGAACAGGCCCGAGCCGAATCCATCGGCTACCAGGCCCTGGCCTGCGTCGGCAAGCGCCTGCCCCTGCAAGTGCTGTGCAGCGCAGCCGGCCACTACATCGGCACCGCCGATGCGGACGGCCCGGTCTCGCGGGAGTCGGTCAGCTACTTCCGCTCGCACCACGCCGCCGAGCACGCCCTGCAAACGGGCCGCTGGCAGCAGCGCCTCCACCCGTGATGTCCAACCACCAGGAGCCCATGTCATGAACCGTGCCCTGCCTCAAGAGGTACTTGATCAGATCGAGCTGGAACACCAGCACTTCGCCGCCGCGCCCCAAGCCTTCTTCGAGGCGTGGAAACGCGGCGTCGACATCGCCGGAGCCGAATGGTTCGGCGACGGCACCCGCGAAGGCCTGCAGCGTGCCACCACCAAGTGGGATCTGCGGCCGAAGCTGCTGATGCTCAACGATGCCCTCGGCGTCCTGAGCAGCGGCCAGCGGATGTTCCTGTCCGCGATGGTGAGCTTCTACAACGCCCGCGAGGGCGGTGCGATGCTCAAGCGTTGCGGCTTCGAGGGTCTGTCCGACCTGGGCGGCCTCGACCTGGAACGGCGCAAGGTCGTCGCCGACCTGACGCTGAACTACAACGGCTGGTGAGCCGCGCTGCGGCCTGCCGACGTTCTTCTTTTCTTCCCACCCCACGAGGGACATGCGTCCCTGCATGGGGCCATGTCCCTCCTTTTCTTGAAAGGAGTGATTCATGTCCCCTGACTTTTCCATCGGTCTGCTCGTGACCGACGACGACATCGATGCGGTCATCCTTGAAGGCTGGCCGGCCGACGTGCGCAAGCCGCGCATCGTGGTGTTCGACTACGCCGGCAATGATGTGCCCGACGAGTATGTGCTGCATGTCAGCAGCGGAACCCCGAATACCGGATTGACCGGGCGCGAGGTGTTCCCGGTCGAGTACGGACCCGACTGCCGCTACCCATCGCCCGCTGAAGTCCTTTCGGTGCTCGATGCACCTAAGCCGGCCGGAAAACCTTCCGCGCTGAGCATCGCCCGCAACGTGCACCAGAGCATCCTCAACCTGGATGCGCGGCTGGATCGCCTGGAGCAGGCGCCGACCGGCGACGACTACAACCGCCTGTACCAGCTTGCGAATGGCGGCCTGCTCGACCTGTTGAAGGCGCTGGGCGACCCGTCCTCTACCGCTGCCGGCTGACCGGCTGCCACTTCATCCACCCGCTGGGGTTCAATCCCCAGCAGGGGATTGCCTCGGCCATCCCCTGCTGGAGAAATCCCATGTCCTACTCGAACAACAATCCCTTTGTCCGCGGCTACGACGGCCTGTCCGTCCAGCGGCTGCTCGCCATCTCCTACGACGACGACTGCCCGCTGACCTACCTGCCGCTGCATCCTTCGCAGTCGAATCTGCCGGACAGCCAGGTCGAACGGCGGGCCTGCATCTTCTCGGACGACTTCGTGCTGATCACCGAGGACCAGGTGGTCCCCAACGAGTTGCAGGCGCAATGCCGCAGCCACGGGCTCGCCCGCAACGTGGTCTATGCCGTGATGGCCGAGGAAGACGGCAAGCCACTGCACGTGGGCGACACTTACTCCGAAGAAGCGGCGCGGGAAGTCGTGCGGCGCCTGCGCTATGAAACCGGCTACTACAGCCGGTGCTGGGAAATCAGCAGCGCGCACCTCGACGCCGACGCACACCGCTTCCTCGCCGAACTGGCGGACATCGCCACGCCGACGCTGTTCCTGTTCGTCGCCTTCCGCATCCCGTACGGCCCGGCCATCGGGTTGAAGCTGATCGCCACGCCCTGGACCGACGAGAACCTGCGCGCGGTCGAAGGCATCACGGCCAAGCGGCTGATGCAGGAGCATCGCAAGAAGGGCATGCCGGAATCCCTCATGCACGTGCTGCACCTGGCCGCGCTCGCCGACGTGCGCATGCTGGTCTTCGATGCCGATGCGCAGGTGCTGGACGGCCTGCCGATCTACGACGACTGACACCACCTTTCGAGCCCCCACGCGGGGCTCGTATTCTTTCTGGACGAAGCCGGTGGACGCGCAGTGCCGATTCCCCCGCGTCGCTGGCCCACGCCTGACGCACGCTGCTCGCATGTTCGCTGGCGTTGCCGGCAAGCATGCCCAGGCAGTCGAGACCTTCGAGGCTGCGGCACGGTTCGCCGTGCTGGTTGCTATTCCTTCTCCGGGCGCATGTCGCGTCCATCCACCTCACCCCCAAGGGACACACCTCCCTTGCGGGCGGAAGTCCCTTGGTTGCCACAAGGAGTCTTCCATGGATACCCAAGCCATCCGCGCACAGATGCCGACGCTGGTTCGCGGCCACGTGCCTTCCAACGTCCGCAGCTTCAAGTTCAACATCTTCGACGGCCAGCCCAAGGTTTCGACGCTGGGCTTCCACGTTGATCCCAAGCCCTTCGAGGGCAAGGTCATCGCCACCACCGACGAGGCCATCGTCGTCAAGACGGGGCGGGCCGAGTTCGCGGTGCTCGACAAGGCCCTCGTCACCGACGTGCCCGACGAAGGCGCCAAGGTGCAGGTCGAACCGTATGCGCGGCGCCGCTTCGACGGCTTGCGCGCGGATACGCCCGAGGAGAGCACTGAGTTCACCGCCGACGGCCAGCCGTACACGGTGAAGCGGCTCATCCTGGGTTCCGCGCCGGCCAAGCTGCCGATCCCCGAGCCGCAGTGCCCCGAGCTGCAGGAGCTGATCCACCAACTGGAGCAGTTGCCCGCGCCCGATGGATTCCGCCGCATCACGCACCTGCTGGTGGATGCCGGCGCGCGGGACTTCACGGTGGTCGATCCGAGCCCCAGCAACATCATCGCCACGCCGCCGGCCATCGGCTTCACCGTCGCTTCGGCGAAGTTCCAGGGGCGCGTCACCGTGCTCTACGAACGCGGCCTCGACACCTACGCGGTGGAGCTGCATCGCGAAGGCGAGCTGGTCGAGCGGGTCGATGAAGTGTTCTTCGACACCTTGGGCCAGGTGCTGGAGCGGCTGATCGACGACGGGAGCTGGCGCCTCATCCGCGTACAGCGCCTGTCCGGTCGCAAGCCCGTCCAGCACTGATCCCCTCACGTCCCCAAGCGGCTTCCCGTCCTCGCGGCGGGAAACCTTCTTCCTTCACCGTTGGAGACCACTTCCATGACTGTTCGATTCAAAGGCACCGAGCTTCGGCCCGTGCTTGCCGAGGCGGCGGCCAACCAGTGCCGCGTCATCCTGGTCAAGGACCAGGGCGTGTATTTCATGGCCGAGCACGGCGAGAGCCGGCCCGATGGGCGGCGCAAGACCATCGCCTACGCCGTGGGCTGCAACCCCGATGTCGATGCGTTCGACGACTGGTGGGAACTGGCGCGCGCCGAATTCGGCGGCGACGACTTCGGCGAGTTCTTCGCCCTGCAGGAACGGGTCCTCACCCGTATCCTGCACAGCGAGGACGACCTCGAAGTGTCGGCCACGGTCACGCACCTGTCGATGCAGGCGGTATCCGCTGCACCGGCCGGCCACTGACCGTACTGCTTCCCAGCCCCCTTCACGGGGGCTTCTCTTTATCTCGTGCCGCGGCCCATGGCCGCATCGCACGCGCTCGTCTCCAGTCCGGCTCGGGCCGCTCACGCCGGCATCTGCCGGTGCCACCGCCTGGTGACGCCTGCATGCGAGACCCGTTCAAGATCGAGCAACCGACCTGCATCAGCTTCAGCGGCGGCCGCACCAGCGCGTACATGCTCTGGCGCGTGCTGCAAGCCAACGGCGGCCTGCCCGCAGATGCCGTCGTCTGCTTCGCCAACACCGGAAAAGAAGTGGAAGCCACCTTGCGCTTCGTGCGCGACTGCGCCGAGCACTGGCAAGTGCCGATCCACTGGCTGGAGTACCGGCCCATCGAACCGGGCTTCGTGGTGGTGGACTTCGATACCGCCAGCCGCGCGGGCGAGCCCTTCGAGATGCTGGTCCGCAAGCGGCAGTACCTGCCCAACCCGGTGGCGAGAGGGTGCCACTAATGCGGACAGCCGCCGGTGCCGATTGCCGCTCGCGCGGGCGCGCGCCTGGCGCCACGCTGCCGCCATGTTCCGCTGACGCCCGTCAGCAGCATGCCCAGGCAGTCTCGATCTTCAAGACTGCGACGCGGTTCCGACCGCGTTGATCAACCAGTTCGCTCCGGCATCCCAGCGCGAACAGCCATCGGTTCTCCCGATGGTGATGCCACCCAAGCTGTTCCTTCAACCCACGCGGGGGTTCCACACCTTCCCCGCCTTGGGTCGGGTGTGTCTCCGCCTCATTGTTCTCAGGAGATTCACCATGACCACTTCCACCGACAAGTCCTACTTCGACCTGCACATCACCGGACTCGGGTATCTCAATCGCATCCGCGAAGTGAAGCCCAAGAAAGGCGATGCGTTCCTGGCCTGCGACATCGCGGCGCTCAACGGCCCCAGCGATGACGTGGCCTACGTGCGTTTCGACACGCGCGTCTCGGGCTCCGAAGCGCAGCACCTCGTGCGCCGCTGCATCCAAGCGGTCGATGCCGAGAAGAAAGTGATGATCGGCTTCCGTCTGGGCGACCTGTGGGCCGACACCTTCACCTACTCCAAGGGCAAGCGTGCCGGCGAGCAGGGGGTGAGCTTCAAGGCCCGCCTGCTGTTCGTCAGTTGGATCAAGGTCGACGGCAAGCTCGTCTACAAGGCCGAGCCCAAGCCGACCGATGCCGACCAGCGCGACGAACGCGACGTGCGTAACACGGATGTCCCCGCGACGTTCGCTGAGCCGCAAGCCGCTGCGTTCGAGCCCGCCAGGCCCGCCGCCGAAGCTGCCGACGAAGCCACTGCCGATGCGCCTGCATTGGAAGTTGCCGAGTCGTTCTGATCCGCAAGGCCCCGACTCTGAATTGAGTCCGGGGCTTTGTCTTCTCCCACTCGCGTGCGCATGCGACCGTCGCCATGACGGCCGTGTGCGTGATCGCAGCTTCGTCCGCAGGAGTTCTTCATGATCACCATTCCCGGCCAATTGGCCATCAAGACCATCCACGGCCGTAACGGCGACTTCAACGTCGGGCGCCTTGCGACCTCCATCGGCGAGTTCGTCGTGAAGAACGCCGAACTCGACCAGTACGCCGAAGGCAAGTACGAGGGCGATTTCGCCATCGCGGAGATTCGCCCGTCCACGTACACCGCCAACGGCCGCATGGTCATTGAGATCCGCGCCCTCCTGGGTGGGATGACTTTGTCCAACATCGACGCCCTGAGCCGTGACGACGCCCGCCGGCTGAGTCCGCAGGAAGTCGATCCGATCGACGAGGAAGCGCAGACCGCCACGCCGACGCCGACGACCGCCCCCAAGGCGGCCGGCCGGAAGAAGGCGCGCAGCTCGCGCGACCCGCTGGTCGATACCACGCCGTTCGGCAGCGAGCCGGCTGCTGCGTCTGCCGAGGCTACGGCCCATGCGGACGACGACGGCGACGCGGCGCTGTTCGGCACACTCTGGCCGCTGGGCGATGTCGTCAAGCTCGATGCCACCGTGGATCGGCGCGTGCTGCGTCAGCAGCGCGACCGCCTCGGCGACCTGGGCTACGAGTTCGCTCCGCTGTCCCAGGACTGGCACCTCACCAGGGTCTGATCCCATCGCCATTTCACGCCGCATGCCTGCGGCTTTCCACCACCCGCCGGGGCTCCTTCCCCGGCGGGAGGACTCCGGCCCTTTCTCACAGGAGTCATTCCATGGGCTGGACATTCGTTCGATTGACGCGCGATCAGTTGATCCGCGAGCTGACCGCAACCGAGGAAACCGAGCGGTCGCGCAGTGAGGTCATCGACCACACGCTGGTCGGCAACGTGCTGTGGACGGTGGCGCGCGTCACCGCCAAGCAGGCCGGCGTCCTGGGTCTCGCACCCGGCGAGTCGGCCACCTTGATCGGCTGCCATCTGCTGGAAAGCGAGGGCCGCGAATGGGGCTACAAGTTCCTGGTCGAGGCCGAGCACCCGTACTACTACTCGTGCCCGCTGCGCTATCTCGACATGGCGCCGCAGCGCTGCGCCACCTGGCGCGCAAGGGTGCATGCCTTCCACCAGCAGCCGACGCGCAAAGCGGCCGGCGATGCAGCCACCGACTGAGGCGAACATGGACACCCTCATGTCGTCCTTGCCGCCCGAGCTGCTTCGCTTCGTCGAAGACCAGTTGGCCAACAACGAGGTTTCCGACGACGACGAACTGCGCGAGCACTTCATCGCCAACGGCCTGAGCGAAGAACAGGCGTGGCAGGCACTGACCTACCGCGCGCTGTACCTGCGACACGTCTTTCTCGACGGCTTCACGCCGATCCTCAAAGGCCAGGAAGCGCTTTGCTTCAACCCGCACAGCCGCGGCTGGGAGCCGGTTCCGAACCCATAGGCCGGCCTTCACGCGGCGCACTTCTTCATCCCTTTCATCAGGCCCTGTTCAGCAGGGCTTTTCTTCGTCCTACGCAATCGCACGCATCCGGCCTCGGCCGCTGGATGCCGATTGCTCCATTCCGCAAGGAGATCATCATGCAACTCGCATCTCGCTTCGCCCCTCGTTCCCCGGTGCTGCGCGCCGACCATCCGTTGTCGGACGATCAGATTCGCACCGTGGCCCCATCCATCTTCGCGGACACCCCGCACGAAAGCCGCTCCGAACGGTACAGTTACATCCCCACGGCGGCTGTGCTGACCGAACTGCGCAGAGAAGGTTTCCAGCCGTTCATGGTGTGCCAGACCCGCGTGCGACACGAGGATCGCCGCGACTACACCAAGCACATGCTGCGCCTTCGCCACGCCAGCCAGATCAACGGCGCCGAGGCGAACGAGATCATCCTGCTCAACTCGCACGACGGCACCAGCAGCTACCAGATGCTCGCGGGCATGTTCAGATTCGTCTGCCACAACGGCCTGGTGTGCGGCGACACCTTCGCCGACGTGCGCGTGCCCCACAAGGGCAACGTCACCGATCACGTGATCGAAGGCGCCTACGAGGTGCTGCACGGCTTCGAGCGCGTGCAGGACTCGCGCGACGCCATGCGCGTCATCACCCTCGACGACGGCGAGGCCGAAGTCTTCGCCAGGTCGGCGCTGACCTTGAAGTACGACGAGTCGGGCAAGGCCTTGCCCATCACGGAGACGCAGATCCTGCGGCCTCGTCGTTTCGACGACAACCGTGCCGATCTTTGGTCGGTCTTCAACCGGGTTCAGGAGAACCTGGTCAAGGGCGGCCTGACTGGCCGTGCCGCCAACGGGCGCCAGCAGCGCACGCGACCCGTTCAGGGCATCGACCAGAACGTCCGGCTCAACCGGGCGCTTTGGCTGCTCGCGGATGGCCTGCGTCAGCTCAAAGCCTGACCCACAAGCGGATCGTGCCTCGCGGCATGGTCCGCTTTTTCTTTGGCGGCGCTGTGCTGCCAGCGCACCACGTTCAGTTTGGTTCGGTGTAACCCTAATGCGGCAATTCGCTGCCGCCGCGAAAATTGCGGTTCGACTGCATACCTCCCTGGCTTTTCCTCCCTGAGCCAAGCAGTCATCTTTGCCGCCTCGGTGTTCCCGGGGCGGTTTTCTTTTATGGCCGTCCTTCCAGGCCGCGGGCGATGCGCCAGCGCAAACAGGGTTGGACGCTGGGTCGGTTTTCCGCTCCCGCTGTAGGCGCACCTTGGCGCAGGCTATGTCCCATGTCCGTCGGCGTTGCCGACAACATGCCCAGGTAGTCCAGACCTTCAAGGCTACGGTGCGTTGCGACGCACGGTCTGATTCTTCACCACGACGCTCACCGCGTCTTCTTCCATCCCCCTGGGGCAGTGACTGCCCTCGCGGTTGGTGCTGTCTCCGCTCACTTCGAGGACATCACCATGCCTGCACCTTCTTCCCCCAAGACGCTCTATCGCATCGACGAATGCCCCGACCTGATGGCCGATGGCGTCGTCGGTGACGAGAACGGCAACCTGGTCTTCATCTCCCTCTGGGCGCGCGACACCGCCGTCCAGGAATTCCTGGCCCGCCTCACCCTGGGCCGGGACGAACAGGGACTGGATCAGTTCCACGTCATCACCGAGCAGGGCGCCAGCATCCCGGTCTTCGTCGGCAACGTCGAGAACCTGGAGAAACGCAGCGCACGCGCCTACCGGCGCACGCTGTTCGGCTCGCTGACCAACATCTGGCTGTTCGATCGGCGCTGCGTCAAACCCGACAAGGCCAACGCCAGCGCACTGGCGCTCCTGCCTCGCGATTCCACGCACCGGCTCGACCGGCTGTGGACGCTGGTGCGGGACACGTGCCCGCTGCCGCTTCTCGATCCCTGGCGCGACAGCGTACTGGAACTGCTGCAGGCGAAGTCGATGCTGACGCGCCTGCCGTTCGCCCTCGGGCCTCTGGAAGGCCATCGGCTCGCCATCGACGTGCCGACGCTGACCGAGGTGCTGGGCGGCCTGATCCGCAGCGGCGCGCTCGTCGGCGGCGCACCCGCCAGCCGCACCCCCTCGGCGCAACCGCTCGAAGCGGTGGCTTGAGGTTCCTTCACCGGACATGCACGCGCGCATGTCCGCATCCCTTCATCTTCAATGCCAGGAGATTCCCATGGCCCTCATGTTCCCGCGGCTCGCCCGCAACTTCGTCAAGAACGGGTACTTCCCCACGGATGAACCCACGCTCGAAAGAGCACTCACCGCACTGGCGCCCGCCGAGGCCTCGGCCGGGCCGCTGTGCATCCTCGATCCCTGCGCCGGCGAAGGCGTGGCGATCGCCGAAGCCGCGCACGCCCTCGGGCGCGAGCAGGTCCAGGCCTTCGCCGTCGAGTACGAGGCCGAGCGCGCACGCCATGCCCGGCAACTGGTCGATCGCTGCATCCACGGCGACCTGATGGACACACTGATCAGCCGGCAGAGCTTCGGCCTGCTGTGGCTCAACCCGCCGTATGGCGACCTGTCCAAGGACACCAACGGCAACGTCGGCTACCAGGGCCAGGGCCGCGCTCGGCTGGAAAAGCTGTTCTATCAGAAGGCGCTGCCGCTGTTGCAGTACGGCGGCGTGCTGATCTACATCGTCCCGCACTACGTGCTCGACGCCGAGCTGGTCGGATGGCTGACCCGGCACTTCGCCGAGTTGCGCATCTACCGCGCGGTGGACACGCAGTTCAAGCAGGTCGTGATCTTCGGTCGCAAGGTTCGCCAGCGCGACCAGGCATCGGAGTCTGTCAAGGCCACGCGCGCGCTGCTGCTGCAGATAGGTCTTGGCGACGCCGAAGCGGAAGAGCTGCCAGTCGAATGGCCGTTCCTGCCCTACACGGTGCCTGCCACGGCCGAGCCGGAGCACTTCTACCGCGTGACGATGGAGCCCGAGCAGTTCGCCGAGGAAGTCGGCCGACTGCAAGGGCTCTGGCCGACGCTCGACACGCACCTGGGCGCCGCGCAGCAGTCGCTGCGGTCCCCGGCGCGAGGTTTATCGCATTGGCATCTCGCCTTGGCACTCGCCGCAGGTGCGATCTCCGGAGTGGTGAAGTCCAAGACGGGCCGCGTGCTCGTCGTCAAAGGCGACACCCACAAGGAGAAGACCTTGCACACGGAGTACACCGAGCGCGACGACGGTTCCGTGGCCGAGACGCGCATCCTGACCGACAAGTTCGTGCCGGTCATCCGTGCCTGGGACATGACACCAGGCTCGCCGACCTGCGGCGAGGTGTTGACCATCCGCTGATCGCTGTTCCCTGACGGTCGCCGTCGATCTGTTCTTCCACTGCGGCTTCGCGCCGTTCTTCTCTTCCCACCCCGGGGCATGCCATCGCCCCGCAGGGGGAGGTGCATGCCCCATCTTCTTTGGAGCATCACCATGTCCCTCGATACCGAAGTCGTTCCCGCCGCTGATGGCACGCCCGTCCAGAGCGACGTGCTCGAAGCGACTGCTTCTCCCCTGGCGATGAGCCTTCAGGATTTCGTTGCCGAATTCGGCGACGAGCTGCTGGACTCGCTCAACCGCGCCAACCCTCCCGTCTACACCGGCCAGGCCCGGCCGCATCGCCAGCTCGTGCTGGCCAGTCTCAAGCGCAAGCTGTTCGGCGCGCAGGCCGAGGTGGTGCATGCCGTTACCGAGCTGCTGGCCGACCGCGGCGAACGCGCCGCGATCGTCAATGGCGAGATGGGCTGCGGCAAGACCACGGTCGGCATCGCCACGGCGGCCGTGCTGCACGCCGAAGGCTATCGCCGCACGCTGATCCTCTCGCCGCCTCACCTGGTCTACAAATGGCGCCGGGAAATCCAGGAGACGGTGGCCGGCGCCAAGGTCTGGGTGCTCAATGGCCCGGACACGCTGGTCAAGCTCATCAAACTGCGCGAGCAATTGGGCGTGCCGGTACGCGGCCAGGAGTTCTACGTTCTCGGTCGCGTGCGGATGCGCATGGGTTTCCACTGGAAGCCCGTCTTCAACGTGCGGCGCACGCGGCACGGCGAAGTGGGCGCATGCCCGGACTGCGGCCAGGTCATCACCAATCTCGACGGCGAGCCGATCAACCCGGTCGAACTCGAAGCCGAGGACTACCGCCGCCGGTGCAGCCATTGCGCCGCACCGCTGTGGACGCTGATGCGACCGCGGAGCCTGTCCGCCAGCGACCAGTCCACGGCCGTCTTCAAAGCCTTGCAGCGCATCCCGACCATCGGAGAGGTCACGGCGCATAAGCTGATGAAGAAGTTCGGCGACGGCTTCCTGGCCTCAATGCTGGGCGACAACATCCACGAGTTCATCAACCTCATGGATGCCAACGGTGAGCTGGTGTTCTCGGATCGTCAGGCGCACCGCATGGAGCGGGCGATGGCGAACATGGAGTTCGGCTTCGGCGAGGGCGGGTATCAGCCCAGCGAATTCATCAAAAGGTACTTGCCGCAAGGCACGTTCGACCTGCTCATCGCCGACGAGGCGCATGAGTACAAGAACGGCGGTAGCGCCCAAGGCCAGGCCATGGGCGTGCTCGCAGCGAAGGCGCGCAAGGCCTTGCTGCTCACTGGCACGCTGATGGGCGGCTACGGCGACGACCTGTTCCACCTGCTGTTCCGAGCCCTGCCTGGGCGAATGATCGAAGACGGCTACCGCCCGACCAAGAGCGGCAGCATGACCTCGGCCGCGATGGCGTTCATGAGGGATCACGGCATCCTCAAGGACATCTATTCCGAGAGCACGGGCACGGCGCACAAGACGGCCAAGGGCAGCAAGGTCTCGGTGCGCACGGTCAAGGCGCCGGGCTTCGGCCCGAAGGGCGTGCTGCGTTGCGTCCTGCCGTTCACGGTATTCCTCAAGTTGAAGGACATCGGCGGCAACGTGCTGCCGTCCTACGACGAGGAGTTCCGCGAGGTGGCGATGGACACGGCGCAAGCCGCGGCTTATCGCGATCTGTCGTTTCGTCTGACCTCGGCGCTGAAACAGGCGCTGGCCAAGCGCGACACGACGCTGCTCGGTGTGGTCCTCAACGTGCTGCTGGCCTGGCCGGATTGCTGCTTCCGGTCGGAGACGGTGGTGCACCCGCGCACACGCCAGACCTTGGCCTTCGTTCCGGCTCAGTTCAACGAGCTGGAGGTGATGCCCAAGGAGCGCGAGCTGATCGAGATCTGCAAGCAGGAGAAGGCTGCGGGTCGCAAGACGCTGGTCTATTCGGTCTACACCGGCACGCGCGACACCACGTCGCGCTTGAAGGTGCTGCTGGAGCAGGAAGGCTTCAAGGTGGCGGTGCTGCGCGCAAGCGTGGATGCCTCCCGCCGCGAGGACTGGATCGCCGAGCAGTTGGACCGCGGCATCGACGTGCTGATCACGAACCCCGAGCTGGTGAAAACCGGCCTGGACCTGTTGGAGTTTCCGACGATCGTGTTCATGCAGTCGGGCTACAACGTCTACAGCCTGCAGCAGGCGGCCCGGCGCTCATGGCGCATCGGCCAGAAGCTGCCGGTTCGCGTGATCTACCTCGGCTACGCGGCTTCCTCGCAGATGACCTGCCTGGGGCTGATGGCGCGAAAGATCATGGTCTCGCAGAGCACGTCGGGAGACGTGCCCGAGTCGGGATTGGACGTGCTGAACCAGGACGGTGATTCCGTCGAGGTGGCACTGGCCCGGCAACTCGTCGCGGCCTGATCCACCCACCCACGCCGGCTGCCCTTCGGGGCGCCGGCTTCTTTTTTCCGTGCATCGATGGCGCGCGATGAAGTCGGGCGCCTGCCAGTTCCCTTTGTTTGCTGCCCGAACGCTTCGCGGCGGCGATGGTGAGGGCTCCGTGTTCCAGGGAATTGCCCCATGCAACCACTCACCTGCGTCGCTCACCGCTTGGCTGTGCCTGCCTTGCTGGCCGGCTGCGTGCTCATCACCGGCTGCGCCGCCACGGGCACGACGAGCCCTCCCACTGTCCATGACTCGCTCCCCGAGCCTGCGGTGTTGGTCAGAACCATCGCCCCGGAGCCCGAGCCGGGCCTGATCCCGGTGGCCCGCTACGGGCGCTACACGCTGGTCGAGATGGTGCCGGAACCGGCACAGCGCGACCTGCTGCGACAGGTGATCGAGATTTCGATTCCGCCGATCTTGGACGCGAGCGTCGGCGATGCCCTTCGGCACGTGCTGCTGCGCACCGGCTACCGGCTCTGCGACGCGACGGAGGCGACCGCGCTGTACGCGTTGCCGCTGCCGGCGGCGCACCTGCGGCTCGGGCCGCTGCCGCTGCGCGATGCCTTGCTGGCACTCGCCGGCCCGGCCTGGGAGTTGTCCGTCGATGACGCTTCGCGCGCGGTGTGCTTCACGCGCGTGACGACTGCGCGTGCGCCGAGCGCAAGCCCGATTCCCGCGGCTCCGGCACCGAGCGCGCCGGCCGCCGAACCCGCCGATTCCCACGTGCCCCAGGAGGCCCAGCCATGACCATCCCGCAGCTTCCCGACGAGAACGCCGGCCGCGCGCGCTGGTTGAAGATCACAGCGGCCGCATGGCTGCTGCTCGTGAGCATCCTGGCCGTGGTCAACAGCGTGGGCCTGTCGCGCCTGAGCGAGCAAAGCCAGGCCAGCGCCCAGGATGCCCACGTGCAGGCGCTCAACACGCGCGTCGCCGAACTCGAACAGCAGGCGGCGGCCTCGAAGAACCAGCCCAAGCCCGTCACCCAACCCGACTTCGAGGCCGCCCGCAAGTTGCTGGACGAACGCCTGGCACAGGTGGAGCACACCCAGGGCGCAGACGCCCATGCCGGCGACTTGCAGGCGCTGCAGGCGCGCATGGGCGACCTCGAAGCTCGCATGAAGCGAACCGCCGCGCCTGCCGCGGCACCCCGGCGCACCGCCGAGCCGGCCAAGCCCAAGGTGCCCGAACCGCCGTTCAACGTCGTGGGCGTGGAGCTGCGCGGCGGCGAGCGCTTCCTGTCGGTGGCGGCACCCAAGGCGTCGTCGGTGCTGGACGTGTGGCTGCTGCGCGAAGGCGATGCCGTGGGCGCGTGGCATCTGCTGGCGATCGAGGCGCGCGCCGCCGTGTTCCGCGTGGATGGACAGACCCAGCGCCTCGCGCTGCCGTAGGAGCCGGCCATGAAGCACGCCGCGATCTGCTTCGCCGCCATCCTCGCCGCTGTCGCAGGAACGGCAGGCACGGCCTCGGCACAGTCGGCGCCGGTCGCGTCCTCGCGCACGGTGCCCGCCCAGATTCAGAACAGCAGCGACGCCGCGCTGGACGAACGGCTGGCGCGCGATTGGGGCCTGCGCTCCGATGAGTGGGCGCGCTACCGCCAACTGATGCAGGGGCCGCTGGGCATCTATTCCCCGAACCTCGATCCGCTCACGGCGCTGGGCATCGAGGCGCGCAGCGACGAGGAACGCAACCGCTATGCGGAGCTGCAGGTGCAGGCGGAATCGAAGCGCGTGGGCAAGACGCTGGCCTACCAGCGGGCCTACGACGCGGCGTGGAAGCGGCTCTATCCGGGACAGCAGCGCGTGAACATGCCGGGTGCGAAGGCGCCGGGCGCCGGCAACCGGGGCTCGGGCCGGCTGGCGGTTTTCGTGAAGGCCGAGTGCCCGTCGTGCGAGCAGCGCGTGCGCCAGCTGCAGGTGGCCGGCACCGCCTTCGACCTCTACATGGTCGGCAGCCGCCAGGAGGACGCCCGCATCCGCCAGTGGGCGACGCAGGCCGGCATCGACGCCGGCCGCGTGCGCTCCCGCACCATCACGCTCAACCATGACGCCGGGCGCTGGCTGTCGCTCGGCCTGCCCGGCGATCTGCCCGCCGTGGTGCGCGAGGTCAACGGCCAATGGCAGCGGCAGTAACCCGCCGTGCAGGCTGCGCGGCCTTGGTCCTCGGCCTCAGCGCCCATGCCGCCATCGTCTTCGGCCAGGAGGTGCCACCACCCGCCTACCAGCTCGCCGCCCAGCAGGCGGGCGTGCCGTCGCCGGTGCTGTATGCGGTGGCGCTGCAGGAGAGCGGCGCCCGGCTGCGCGGCCGGCTGATCCCGTGGCCGTGGACGCTCAACGTCGCCGGCCGCGCCGAACGCTATGCCACGCGGGCCGAGGCCTGCGCCGGCATCCGCCGGGCGCTCGCCCGCACGCCGGTCAACCGCATCGACGCCGGCCTCGGCCAGGTCAACCTCGGCTACCACGCGCACCGCTACGCGCATCCCTGCGAGCTGCTCGACCCATACCGCAACCTCGCCATCGCCGCGGAAATCCTGCAGGAGCAGCACACGCCGGGCGAGGACTGGCTGGTCGCCATCGGCCGCTACCACCGCCCCGCGGGCGGGGCGCCCGCCGCCCGTTACCGCCGCAGCGTCCACCAGCACCTGACCCGCGTGCTCGGGCCGGGAGCCTCACTTCCCTCTGCCCGGAGTCCCATGCCATGAACCGCATCCTCGTCGCCGCGACTGCGGCGCTGCTGGCCACCACCGCAGACGCGCAGGACCGCGGCCCCGTTACCAAGAACAGTTCCCCGCCGCTGATCGTGGTCGAGGACAAAGGCGGCACCTCGGCGCTGCCGTACTACCGGGCCTTGAATCCGCAGGATGCGCAGCCCGGTCAGCCAGCCACGCCGCAAACCAAGCCGCGCATTGGCGGCCCGGCCGAAGCCGAGGCGGCCATGCTGCCGGTGCGCTCGATGCGGCTGACACCCGGCGACGAGCCGCGCCGCGTGATCCGCGCGCCGGGCCTGACGCCGCTGTTCCTGATCGGCGACGACGACCGCTCACGAGCCTGGCTCCAACGACGGGGCAAGGACTTGCAGGCGCTACGCGCCGTGGGCTTGGTGGTCAACGTGGCGACGCCCGAAGCCCTGGCCGCGTTGCGTCGCCTCGCACCGGGCTTGATGCTGTCGCCGGCCTCGGGCGACGAGCTGGCGCAGCGCTTGGGGCTCAAGCACTACCCGGTGCTGATCACCGCCACCGGCATCGAGCCCTGACGTGACGTGAAGCACCCGCCATGCCCCAGTCCCAAGCCGTCGAAGTCTTGCTGCGGCCAGCGGTGGAGCTATACACCGTCGCGGTCTGTGCGGGCGCCGCGTTTCTGTGCCTGGTGGCCCCGTGGTCGCTCGCGCTGAGTCCCTTGCTGGGCCTGGGCAGCGCGCTCGCTTTCCTCACCTTCGGCGCGCTGCGCTTTCGCGACGCCTGGGCCATCCTGCGCTACCGGCGCAACATCCGGCGCCTGCCGCGCTACGTGATGACCAGCCGCGACGTGCCGGTCAGCCAGCAGCGGCTGTTCGTCGGCCGGGGCTTCCACTGGGACCAGCGTCACACGCACCGACTGATGCAGACGTATCGGTCGGAGTTCCGTCGCTACGTGGAGCCGACGGCAATCTATCGGATGGCACGGCGCATGGAAGAGCGCCTGGAGTTCGCGCCGTACCCGTTGTCCAAGATGGCGAAGGCCCTGGCCTGGGACAGCCCGCTGAACCCGGCGCGGCCGCTGCCGCCGGTGGGCGGCCTGCCGCGGCTGCACGGCATCGAGCCGCACGAGGTCGACGTCACCCTGCCGTTGGCCGAGCGCGTCGGCCACAGCTTGGTGTTAGGCACCACGCGCGTCGGCAAGACCCGCCTGGCCGAGCTGTTCATCACGCAGGACATCCGGCGCAAGGTCAATGGACAGCACGAGGTCGTGATCGTCTTCGATCCCAAGGGCGATGCGGATCTGTTGAAGCGCATGTACGTGGAGGCCAAGCGCGCCGGACGCGAAGGCGAGTTCTACGTTTTCCACCTGGGCTGGCCGGACATCAGCGCCCGCTACAACGCGGTGGGCCGCTTCGGACGCATCTCGGAAGTTGCCACGCGCATCGCCGGCCAGCTTTCCGGTGAAGGCAACAGCGCGGCGTTCCGCGAGTTCGCCTGGCGCTTCGTCAACATCATCGCGCGGGCGTTGGTCGAGCTGGGGCAGCGGCCCGACTACCTGCTGATCCAGCGCCATGTCATCAACATCGATGCGCTGTTCATCGAGTACGCCCAGCACTACTTCGCCCGGAACGAGCCCAAGGCCTGGGAGGTCATCGTCCAGCTCGAAGCCAAGCTGAACGACAAGAACATCCCGCGCAACATGATCGGCCGCGAGAAGCGCGTCGTCGCGCTGGAGCAGTACCTGTCGCAGGTGCGCATCTACGACCCTGTGCTCGACGGCCTGCGCAGCGCGGTGCGCTACGACAGGACGTACTTCGACAAGATCGTCGCATCGCTCCTACCGCTGCTGGAGAAGCTGACCACCGGCAAGATCGCGCAGTTGCTGGCGCCGAACTATTCGGACCTCGCCGACCCACGCCCGATCTTCGACTGGATGCAGATCATCAGGAAGCGGGCCGTGGTCTATGTCGGCCTCGATGCACTGTCGGACGCGGAAGTCGCGGCGGCGGTCGGCAATTCGATGTTCTCCGACCTCGTATCCGTCGCGGGTCACATCTACAAGTTCGGCATCGACGACGGCCTGCCGGGTGCCGCGACGGGCATCAAGGTGCCCATCAACGTCCATGCCGACGAGTTCAACGAACTCATGGGCGACGAGTTCATACCCATGGTCAACAAGGGCGGCGGCGCGGGCGTCCAGGTCACGGCCTACACGCAGACCCTCTCGGACATCGAGGCACGCATCGGCAACCGCGCGAAGGCGGGCCAGGTGGTGGGCAACTTCAACAACCTGTTCATGCTGCGCGTGCGCGAGACCGCCACGGCCGAACTGCTGACGCGGCAACTGCCCAAGGTCGAGGTCTACACGACGACGGTGATGAGCGGCGCCACCGACAGCTCGGACCCGACCGGCAACACCGCCTTCACCTCCAACACGCAGGACCGCATCAGCAGCAACAGCGTGCCGCTGATTGAACCGGCGCACGTGGTCGGGCTGCCCAAGGGCCAGTGCTTTGCACTGATCGAGGGCGGGCACCTCTGGAAGGTGCGCATGCCCTTGCCGGCGCCCGACCCCGACGAGGCCATGCCCAAGGATTTGCAGGAGCTGGCCGGCTACATGCGCCAGCACTACGTCGAGGCCGGCGATTGGTGGGACAACAATGGGCTTCCCGGACTGCAGGACCAAGCACTGCCCGACGACTTGCTCGCCGACTTCAAGCAGATGGCCAGCGCGGATGAAGGGGCCACGGCATGAGCGACCCCGCCGTCGCCGTCCAGCGCCAGCAGGTTCGCCAGCAGGGCCTGATCGCAGGCCTCATCACGCTGCCGTTCCGGCTGTTCGGGGTGTTGGCCGGTTCGCTGGTGCTGTGCATCGCGATCGAGTGCATCGGCATGCACTTCTTCTGGCCCGAGCAGGGCTGGCGCCATGCGCAGGGCATGCTGAACTACGAGCTGTCGCAGGTCTCGGAGCATTTCACGCAAAGCGTGCTGGTGCAGGAGCCGGGGCGCAGCGCCCTCCAGCTCGTCGAGTGGGCCTACCAAGGACTGTTCGTGAAAACGGGCCTGCTGGACTGGATACGCGACGCGGCGGCGCAATCGCGTGCCGGCGCGCGCAGCCAGGCGCAGGACTTCCGCTACTACATCGGTCAGCTCTACGTGCATGTCGAGAGCTACCTGATCGCCTCGGCGTACACAGTGCTGGTGTTCCTCGTGCGGCTGCTGGTGCTGGTCCTGACCTTGCCGCTGTTCCTGATGGCGGCCTTCACCGGCCTGGTGGACGGGCTCGTGCGCCGCGACGTGCGCGGCTTCGGCGCCGGCCGCGAATCGGGCTTCGTCTACCACCGGGCGAGAGCCAGCCTGATGCCGCTGGCGGTGCTGCCCTGGGTCACTTACCTCGCGCTGCCGGTCAGCGTGCATCCGCTGCTGATCCTGCTGCCCAGCGCGGCGCTGCTCGGCGTCGCGGTGTGCATCGCGTCGGCGACGTTCAAGAAGTATCTGTGAAAGCGGTTCAAGATAATCTCCGTCTCACTCTTCATGGCGACTCATCGACACCAAACATCTTTTGACCTTTGACACTGCATCCACCCTACATCTTCGAGGCCATGTGGCCACTCAGACACACGAACGCAAATGGCCTCAGCGGCGCCTGCTGCGTCCCGGCCACGGTAGCTGCCCAGTGAGTTCAGCCAAGCCACCGTCGTCCTCGACGCGTACACCGAAGCGGTTCACTTCGACCTCAGGTAAATCGTCGCTGTCGAACCAGAGCAGCGAGGTCGTGGTGTCAGTACGTGCGTAGTGCCTGGAGAGTTCCCAGAGATCGAGGCCCTTTTCCCAGTTGTCGAACCAGATGTCTTGTGCAACCTCATCTGTGTCGGCAGCACTGCTGCCTGAAGAACGGAGACGGTGAGCCACAGAGCCGACAGGAATGGCAGACCTGGGAGATATCCAAGCCCCAGCCTGTCGCAAACTGGTGGAGCGTGCCGCGTAGCGCACTGCACCGCGCTCCATGGTGACGAAGGCGCAAGGGATGTCGCTGAGGGAGGCGAACCGCGACGCAGCGGCGGGAAATGATGTGCTGAAAAGCGCCGCCATGCCCTGGATCAGCTCCAGCGAAGGTTCTTCCTTGGGCACAAGCGATAGCCATTGCTGATACGGCATCAGCAACTCGGCGGCGAAAGTGTCGCATGCGATTTCGTTCGGATGCCGCTTCGCATAGGACCAGGACGGCACCTCTTCGTGGCTCGATTCCAGCGCAAGGACGATATGCGCAATTTCGTGGCAGATGGTGAAGCGTTGGCGTTCTTCTGTCTCCAGCGAATTCACCGTGATCACGTGCTTGCCATTCGGCTTGGTGATCGTGTAGCCGGACTCCCCCTCACTAAGCTCCTCTTTCTTGACTTTGGCGTTGGCCGCGACCACATAGGGCGTCAGGTCTTCTCGGATGCCGGACACATCAACCTTCGCAACAAAGGCCCGTGCTTTCTGTGTGACATCCGCTTCATCCATATTCAGTCATCCTCGTCCTCGAATGCTCGCTGTATCCGGGCGATCAGTGTCGCGGGATCGGGCCTTGTATTTCCACGATGCCTCACGCCTGCTGCAGCCGAAAAGATGTCGATGCTGATGGAAGGATCGTTCAGCACGAATTCAACAAGGCGGGGATCGGCCTCCGCATGGTCGACAAGCCACATCACCAGCGCAGCATCTCTTTCACCTGGTTTGAGAACCTTCAGCAGCTTCTCGACTAAGTCCACTGACGGATTTGTCTTTTCGCCGGACTCCAGCCGGTGGACATAGGCATGGTCCACCGAAGACAGTTGACCGATTTCGCGCAATGAGAGGGTTCTGCGCTCGCGTAGCGTCTTGAGGGCGACGCCCAGGCCTGTTTGTGACATCCGTTCCGTTCCTTGTGGCTGCGGCGGACAACGGTGTGTGTCCGGTCCGAAGCAGTTGCGTTCTGCGGCACCAATCCCACCATTTGCAGCTTGGCACCAAGTCTGATACATTGTTGTCCAGCCAGACAACAGAAGTGAGTTCTACGACTGCAGCAAGTTGATTTGGCTTGACTCGCCCGTTGTCTGCAAGAGCAACGAATTTTGCTTCAACCGGTGGTCATTGGCAACCCGGCCGGCTGGCCGGGGTCTCGATGGTTCAACTTTAGGAAATTCGCCATGACAGGCAAAAATCAGCATGTAGTTCCTCACCAGGACGGTTGGGCCGTCAAGGGTGCCGGCAATCAACGGGCAACCTCCGTGCACGATACGCAGCAGCAGGCCATTGACGCGGCGCGGGACATCGCACGCAACCAGCAGTCCGAACTGGTCATCCACCGTCCGGACGGTCGCATCCGTGACAAGGACAGCCACGGTAACGACTCCTTCCCGCCGAAGGGCTGAGTGCCATGATGGGCGTGCCCACCTACCATGTGCTCGCCCTGTCTGGGGGCGGCTATCGCGGCTTGTACACAGCGACGGTTCTTGCCGAGCTTGAAGCCGTGCTAGGCCGCCCCATCGCTTCTCACTTCGACCTGATCTGCGGCACCTCTGCAGGCGGGATGCTGGCCTTGGGGCTGGCCGCGGAAATCCCCGCCATTGAACTCAAAGCCTTGTTCGAACGACAGGGCTCCCGCATCTTTGGTTGCCGAAGTCTCGCTCGGCGCCTTCTGGGCTTCTGGTTGACCGCCAAGCACGACTCCGCAGGGTTGCGGGGCGTGCTGACCGAGCGCTTTCAAGACGCCACGATCGGCAACTTGAAGCACCGCGTTCTCGTGCCAGCCGTCAACTACTCGACGGGGCGCGGCCAGTTCTTCAAAACGCCTCACCATCCCTCATTTGAGATGGACCACCGCATGAGGATCGTGGATGTGGCGTTGGCGACCGCCGCTGCGCCCGTTTACTTTCCGCTAGCGCGCAACGATCGTGGCGTCTTTGCGGATGGAGGACTGGTCGGCAATGCGCCAGGACTGTTCGGGCTGCACGAAGTCAATACGTTCCTCGCGCCGAAACAGAATGCACTGGTCCGGGTGCTGTCCATCGGCACGATGACGATCGGTGCAACCGTCCGTGGCGGCGCCAGCCTCGACCGCGGATTCGGCAAGTGGCGCGGAGGGCTGTTCGATCTGGTGATCTCTGCCCAGGAGTCGTCGGTGGACTACATGCTGCGCCAGTCGTTGGGTAGCAACTACTTCCAGATCGACGACAAGGCCACGCCCGATCAAAGCAAGGACGTAAAGGCGCTGGACCGGGTTTCCATCGGCGCCACGAATACGCTGAAGGACCGCGGCAATCATGCAGCGCAGCGCGCGCTTGGCGACCCTCTTTTCCAACCGTTTCGAGCGCACCAGGCCGGCGCACCCACCTTCTATCACGGCCCCAACAAGAATGTGCCGGAGGCCGAATGCTGAACCTGAGCCCGCTTTTCTTTACCACCGTCGATGACGAATCCTGCATGCATGACGAGCTGGATCTGTCGCCCGAGCAACGAGCCTGGATCGCCAGCGCCCGAAATGATGTCAGGAACTGCCTTCGCACCGGAATTCCGCGCGTGCTGCGCGAACGCGGGTACACGGACGACGTGCCGCAGCCACGCTTCTTCACGCAAGGATCGTGGGCGTACAAGACCTTGAACGGCCCGGCACAACGGCCCCAGCAGGCGGATGTCGATGATGGTTGCTATCTGCCGTTGAGTTTTGTCTCGCAGACGAAGCGTCCCAGCAGGGCCACAACGGTGTTCTTTGCAGCTGCTGAAGAAGCCTTGAGGCTGTTGGTCGAGGAGAAGCACTGGAAGCTTGTCACCGACAAGCCGACATGCATCCGGATTGTCATTGCGGCCTATGCCCACATCGACATTCCGTTGTACGCCATCCCCGACGAAGAATTCGTCACGCTCGCGAAAGCCTCGATGGAGCGATACGGCTATGACTCGCTGACGGAGGCGGTGAACATGGCAGAGCGGGATGCCTGGACGGCATTGCCCGCTGATAAAGTGCTCCTGGCTCACCGCGAGTGCAACTGGATGCCCTCCGACCCCAGGCCTGTGAAGGAATGGTTTTTGGGCGAGGTGGAGGCCAAGGGCGAACAGTTCCGCCGCGTGATTCGCTACTTGAAGGCGTTTCGCGATTGGCGGTGGTCGAGCGGTGGACCGGCTTCGATTCTGTTGATGGCCGCTGCGGCTCCGCTATTCGAGAAGCGGGATCGGCGCGACGACCTGGCGTTGCTGGATGTCGTCGCGGCATTGCCGGCCCGGCTGCGCGCGGGGGTGAACAACCCCGTTGATGAGTCGGAGTCGCTTACTGCACGCCTTGGTAAAGAGGGCGTCGAAGAGGCTGCGAAAGCGTTCGAAGCATTCGAAAAAGTGCTGCGCGGAGCCACCAACGCCGGCAGCCCTTCACAGGCCTGCGTCTGGATGCAAGGCGAATTCGGTCCGCGTTTTCCGAACGAGCCGGACCGGGTCAAGGTGGTATCCGTTGTCGCCACCATTGCCGCAGCGCCGGCTACGGCTGGTCCGAGCGAATTGGTCGGGCGCACGAAGGCCGGATGAGCAGCGTCGCCGTGGTCTCCGATGTGGTCGAAGCCTTCAGGCTGCAAGGCTTCGAGTTTGTCGGCAAGACGGACGACGGCTGGTTCAAGCTGAGGGGGCCGTTGATCCCGTGCGGCGCGGACGATGGCATTCCATGTGAGGTTCAGCTCGACCCTACCTTCTTCGACCTGCCTCGCATTCGGCTGCTCGAAATTCCGCCTGAACTGCCCAATGCAGTTCCTCATCTTGGCGCGGAGGGCGGCCTTTGCTATCTGGCCAAGGGAACTGTCGTGCTGGACATCTACGATCCTGTAGGGCAGTCCTTGGCGTGCCTGCAACGGGCGGCAGCGGTGCTCGGGCAGATCTTGAAGGGCGAGATGATCGAAGATCTCGCCGAAGAGTTCTTTGCCTACTGGAGCGGCTGGCTTTGTTTTGTGGACATGCAAGGCGAAGATCTGGGGCGACAAAACTGTATCGTTGCGCAAGCCAATGGGAATCCACTCTGGTTCATCACCGACAACGAAGATCGAACAACAAGAAAGTTGCATTCACTCGGCTACCAGGTCACTGATAAAACGGTGCTGACATACCGGGTCAAGACCACCGCGCAACCCCGCCCACTAACCAGCCACTGGCCCCCCGAAACGGTGGGGGACGTCTTGGCTTGGCAAAGCACCCTGGACCCACGGTGTCGGCGCAAGATTCACGAACGAATCAAGGAAGGGCAAAGCAAAAAAGCAAATGGCGTCCTGATCATCATCGAATCGCCACTGATGACCTACGGCTTTGCCGTGCTCTTTGACCACCAAGTGAGTCAAAAGACCAAGCTTGCTGATCGCAGGGATTCGAGTTTTGGGCTGAAGGTAATGCCCGTCTCAGTGATCAGGATCGATGACCGGTATCTGGCCCAGCGCAACATCCCCAAGTCGAAAACGTTGGCGGGGAAACGAATCGCACTTGTGGGTTGCGGCACGATCGGCGGATACCTCTCGGACATGCTGGTCAAGGCCGGGGCAGGATCATGCGGAGGGAAACTCACGCTGGTGGATTTTGATGGCCTCCTTCCACAGAACATCGGACGGCATCGGCTCGGCTTCCCGGACCTGTTGTCGAACAAGGCTGAGGCGATGGCGAAGGAACTCAAGCGCTTGTCGCCAGGCGTCGAGGTTCATGCGCTCCCCGTGGACGTGAGACAGGCCCAACTGGGAAAGCTGGACCTACTCATCGATGCCACCGGCGAAGAATCCCTCGGGCATTGGCTGTGCGGCCGCTACAGGGCTCCCACGCCCATGCTTTCTGTTTGGATCGAAGGGCCGGGAACGGCTGTGCGTGCGCTCCTGAGAACGAACGCATCGGGTGCGTGCTACCGATGCCTATGGCAGAGCCACAGAAGAGGCGAACTTCGCTCGACCATTGATGCTCTGCCTAACATCTTGGCAGGCCACGGGTGCGAGGGCTTGTATGTGCCATTTCCGGCTTCGGTGTCGGTGCAGGCAGCCAGCTTGGGTGCTGAGATGGCCCTTGATTGGGTCAAGGGCGTCCACTCTCCTGCATTGCGGACCCGGCTGATCGACCAGACCCATCATCTGGCCACGCCTGACTGCGATCCTCTGCGAGATCATGATTGCCCTCTATGCAATTCCTAGGGTCCTGGGCAACTGGCGACAAGAGCAGGTTGCTGCATTTTTCGACCCAGACGCTGGAGACATTCAGTCAGCATATCCAGGCTAGTGATGCCGACTGCGAAGCGGGCGGACTCTTGCTTGGTTCTGTACATGGAGCCCATTTGCTCATTGAGCAGGCGACGGTTCCTACCGCGTGGGACAAGCGGTTTCGCTATCTGTTCGAGCGGATGCCGTTTGGTCATGAGGCTATTGCGTTGTCGCGATGGACGGCGAGTCAGGGAACTGTCCGCTATTTAGGCGAATGGCATACCCACCCGGAAGACCATCCCCAGCCTTCTAGCCTTGACAGATCTGAATGGACTTTGTTGGCAGCGCAGCGTCGGGACAAGCGGCCAGTGCTCGCTGTCATCATCGGGCGTAGATCTCTGTATGCAGAGTTGGTGCCGAGATCAGGCGAAGGGTCGATATTCTTCCCCGTGGAGTAGAGCACTAGCGCAACAACCATCATCGTCTTGACTTGCACCTCCACTCAGACGGTAGTGCATTAAAGACGACGTCATCGGGGAAATTCCTTCCTCTGCAGCGGAGTTTGCCGCGGAAAGCGGTGGCTGGCCGGTTCCGATTGATTGCGGCGCCGGAAGACCGGCCGTTTGAGCATCGAGCCATCCGCATCCCTCGGAGAACGGCTCGATGGAAACCACTCGCAATCCCGCGCAGGTTCGGCGCTTCGCCGTCGAGGCACCCTGGGCCGTGCGTGTTGCCGCGCTGCTGCTTGCCGCTGCCGGATTGCAGCCCGCCATCGCCGCTGACGCCTCCGACAACGCTGCGGAGCGCGAGATGCTCGCCGCGGTAACGCGCCAGCTCGAACTGCTGGACCGCCTCGCCGAGCACGCCGCCACCACCGCGCCGCAGGAGCGCGCCCGCTACCACTTCGACTACGCGCGGCTGCGCGCCGACCTGGAGCGCGTGCGCACCGGCGTGCGCGACTACCTCGTTCCGCAACGCGCCCAGCCGCGTGATCCCGTGCCGCTGGCCGGTGACTACACGCGCAGTAACGCGGCGCCTGCGACGTCGCCCAAGGAGGCGCCGTCGTCATGACGCCTTCCGCCGATCAGGTCGCCGCCTTCACGGCCAACGGCGGCTTCGCGCCCGGGGCCGTCTCCACCGTCGTGCTCGGCTTCGTCTTCGCCATCCTGCTGCTGTGGGGCGTGTGGGCGATGCGCACTGCCTATGTCGGCTGGGCCGAGCACCACCTGACCCAACGCCAGTTCCTCGGCGTCATCGTGCGCTTCGTCGCGATGTACCTGGTGCTGGGCTTTTTCCTCCTGTCCTGACCCCATGAAAGGTACTTCGCCATGAACGCTCCCGCTACTTCTCGCCGTCCCACGTCGCGGCCCGCCGCGCGCATCGCCGCGCTGCTGATCCCGCTGGGCATCGCCGCCACGCCGCTGCCGTCGTTCGCCGACCTTCCCACGCTGGAAGACCCGTCGCGCGGCACCGGCAGCGGCATCATGCAGACGCTGCAAAACTACGGCTACGACATCGTGCTGCTGATCGCGCTGCTCGTCGTCGCCTCGATGTTCGTCGGCGTCTGCTACCACGCCTACACGCGCTACGCCGAGATCCACACCGGCCGCGCAACGTGGGGGCAGTTCGGGTTGACCGTCGCGGTGGGCGCGATCCTGCTGGTCGTCGGCATCTGGCTGCTGACCAAGGCTACCGGCGTCCTGTAAGGCCCGGCAACGATGGCCGGCGCCCTGGAGAGTCCGTCGCGCGACGGGCTCGTGACCTTCCTGCCGCACCGCCTCAACCGCCACCCGGTGGTCGTGCGCGGGCTCACGGCCGACGAGCTGTGGGTCTGCGCCGGGCTGTCCGGCGCGGCCGGTCTCGTGGCCGGCGTACCGCTGGCCTGGCTGACGCACAGCATCGCGATGGTGCCCACGCTGATCGTCGCCGGCATCGGTGTCGGTGTCTTCGTGGGCGGCGGCCTGCTGCGGCGGTGGAAGCGCGGCCGGCCCGACACCTGGCTGTACCGCCAGCTCCAGTGGCGCCTCGCGCTGCGCTACCCCGCGCTGGCTGCGCATGCGGGCGGGGGCCAGCTCATCACCCGGTCGGGCTGGTGGTCCACGCGGCGCCTGCGGCCCGATCCGTCCCTGCGTCGAGGTAGACCATGAGCCGATTCAAGAACGAGGTCGCGCACCTGCAGGCGCATGTGAAGACCTTGCGCCTGGCTGGCGCCGCACTGTTCGTCGTGGCGCTGCTGCTCGGCTTCGGCTGGTGGAGCGCACCCAAGAGCCTGACCATCCACGTGCCACCCGACCTGCGCTCGGGCAGCACGCGCAAGTGGTGGGACGTGCCGCCGGAGAGCGTCTACGCCTTCACCTTCTACATTTGGCAGCAGGCCCAGCGCTGGCCGACCAATGGCGAGCAGGACTACCCGCGCAACCTGCATGCACTGTCTGCGTACTTCACGCCGAGCTGCCGTGCCTTCCTGCAGCAGGACTACGAATTCCGGCGCAGCAACGGCGAGCTACGCCAGCGCGTGCGCGGCATCTACGAGATTCCCGGCCGCGGCTACGGCGACGAGCCGGCCATGCGCGTGCGCACCGTGTCGGCCAACAACTGGATCGTCACGCTGGACGTGAGCGCCGACGAGTACCTGGGCGCCGAGCAGGTCAAGCGCGCGCTCGTGCGCTATGCACTCAAGGTTGTGCGCATGGACGTGGACCCCGAGCGCAACCCCTTCGGCCTGGCGCTGGACTGCCATGCACGCGCGCCGGAGCGCATCGAGACCCCGCCGCCTGCGGCGCCGCCCGGCCGGGCCGCAAGCGCCGGCTCCAACTTGCAGGGAGACACCCCATGAAGTCCCTCGGGAAGCGTTCATCTGCGGCGGCCCTGGCTGGCCTGCTGCTGTGCCTGGCCTTCGTGCCTGCGGCCCATGCCGTCGAAATCCTGCGCTGGGAGCGCCTGCCGCTGGCGGTGCCGCTGGTGGTCGGCCAGGAGCGCGTGGTGTTCATCGAGCGCAACGTGCGCATCGGTGTGCCGCCCACGGTTGGCGAGCAGTTGCGCGTGCAGAGCGCTGGTGGCGCGATCTACCTGCGCGCGAGCGCGCCGATCCCGCCCACACGGCTGCAACTGCAGGACGTGGAGTCGGGCGCGCTGATCCTGCTGGACATCGCGGCCGAGCCGGCGAAGGCGGGCCAGCCTGCACTCGAACCCGTGCGCATCGTCGAAGGCGACGTGCCGGCGACGCGCTACGGCGAGCCGGCCAAGCCGGCGGACGACGATGCGGAGCGCACCGTACCCGCAGCGAAGCGCGCCACGCCGGTGGCGGTTGTGCTCACGCGCTATGCGGCGCAGAACCTCTACGCGCCGCTGCGCACCGTGGAGCCCGTTCCCGGCCTCGGCCGCGTCAATCTGCGCCGTGGGCTGGAGCTTTCCACCTTGCTGCCCACACTGCCGGTGCGTGCGCAGGCGCTGGCCGCTTGGCGGCTCGAAGACCAGTGGGTGACGGCGGTGAAGCTCACCAACGCCTCCGGGCGCTGGCTCGACCTCGATCCCCGCGCGCTGCAGGGCGACTTTCTCGCCGCGACCTTCCAGCACCCGAATCTGGCGCCGGCCGGCCGCGCCGCCGACACCACGGTGGTCTACCTCGTGACCCGTGGCCACGGCCTGGCCGAGTCGCTGCTGCCCAAGCTCTCACCGATCGACGCGACGGTGAACCTGCCGCCGGCCGCGGCGGCCGGCCAGGCCGAAGGAGGTGCCCGCCATGAAAAGTAACCCCCTCCTGAAGTGGCTGCTGATCCCGATGGCGCTGGTGCTGCTGTTCGTCGGCATCAAGATGTTCTCCGGGGATCGCGGCGCCAAGCCCGTTCCGGCCGGCAGCGCCAACTCGCTCACGCCCGAAGAGATGAAGGCGCTGGGCATCGAGGGCGACACGCCGCGCGATACCGTTGCCACACTGGTGGCCCAGGTCAAGCAGTTGCGCAACGAGCTGCAGACGGCGCTCAACGACAACAAGAACCAGAAGAGCGAGAACGAGCGTATGCGCGCGCGGGAAAGCGCGATCGACCAGCGCATCCAGTCCGCGCTGGATGGTGAACGCGGCCGCCTGCAGCAGTACCGCGAGCAGTTGGCCGGCGACCGCCAGCAGACCCAGGGCCTGCTGCAAGACCTGCAGCGGCGCCTGGATGGGCTTTCCGGCAAGGGCGGCCAGGCCGATCTGCCGGTCGGGCTCGGCCTGGAGGACGGCGACGGCAAGGGCTTCAGCGGCAGCCAGGGCGGCGCCGCGCGCAGCACCAGCGGCACGCGCTGGGTGGAACCGGACGATGCGAAGCCTTCGGCGAAGAACGGCAGCAGCGGCGGCCTGAACTTTCCGACCAGCTTCGGGCCGGCGCAGAAGACGCTTTCCGACACGGCCGACAACGTGGCCAGCACCGTCGCGGATGCAGGCAGCCGCGCCGTGGGCACGTCGTCCAAGCCGGTCTACACGGTGCCGTCGAACTCGACGCTGATGGGCTCCATCGCGATGACCGCGCTGATCGGCCGCGTGCCGATCGACGGCACGGTCAACGACCCGTACCCCTTCAAGGTGCTGATCGGCCCGGACAACCTCACCGCCAACGGCATCGACATTCCCGACGTGGCGGGCGCGGTGGTCAGCGGCACGGCCTCGGGCGACTGGACGCTTTCCTGCGTGCGCGGCCAGATTCGCTCGGTGACGTTCGTCTTCAACGACGGCACGGTGCGCACGATGCCGGAGGACGGCAACCGCAACCAGAGCGGCGGCGGCCAGGGCAATGGTGCAAACAGCACGACGCAAGGCGGCCTGGGCTGGATCAGCGATCCCTACGGCATCCCCTGCGTCAGCGGCGAACGGCGCAGCAACGCGCAGCAGTACCTGGGTTCGCAAGCCCTCATCACCGCGGCCGGCGCCGGCGCCGCTTCACTGATCAAGTCGGACAACGGCAGCGTGGCCGTGGTCGCTAACAGCAACGGCTCGCTTGGCACGGTAGGCATCAGCGGCAACGAGGCGATGGGCCGCATCCTGGCCGGGGGCGTCCGCGACATGGCCGATTGGGTCAACAAGCTTTACGGCCAAGCCTTCGCCGCCGTCTACGTGCGGCCCGGCGCCAAGGTCGCGGTGCATCTGGAGCAGCCGCTCAACATCGACTACGACGCCAAGGGGCGCCGGGTCAATCAACGCATCGGAGGCAAGCATGCGTCGGATTTGGATTGAATCGGCCGCGATCCTGTGCGCGGTCCTGGTGCTGGGCGGCTGCGCCACCAGCAAGGACAAGTTGCTGCCGCACGGCGATCACACCATGCTCGACGTGTGGAATCAGGAGACGGGCGGCAGCGCCGGTGGTGGGCAGGCAGCGCGGCAACTGCTCGATGCACGCCAGGACTTGCGCCGGCCGCTGACCGAGGCCGACGTGCAGGCGGTGCCCGCCGCCGCTGCCGCCTACACGCGCACCGCGGCCAACGAGATTTACCGCCAGTTCCGACGCCTGCCGAACCCGGACCTAGTGATGTACGTGTTCCCGCACCTGGCCGGCACCGACCCGGTGCCCGTGCCCGGCTACACCACCGTGTTCCCGCTCTACCAGCGCGTGCAGTACGCGATGCCTGGCGAGCGCCTGGAGGACTACTGATGGCTTGGTCGTTGCCCTGGGCACGCAAGGCCGTCACGCCCGCCGGCCCCGACCTGGATGCCGATGACGCCTGGTCGCAGCATGTCTCGACGCTGGCCGCGCACGGCATTCCCGAGCCCGGCAGCGCGATGGGCAGCCAGCCGCGCCCGCCGACCACCGAAGCGGACCTGCAGGCGCTCTACGGCGTGGCACCGTCCTTCGCCGACCTGTTGCCGTGGATGGAGTACCTGCCCGGCTCCAAGAGCATGTTGCTGGAAGACGGCCAGTCGGTTGCGGGCTTCTTCGAACTGGCCCCGGTCGGCACCGAAGGCCGTGAGATGGCCTGGCTGTGGCAGGCACGCGATGCACTGGAGAACGCGCTGCAGGACTCGTTCGACGAACTCGACGAGAACCCGTGGGTCGTGCAGCTCTACGCCCAGGACGAATCGACCTGGGACACCTACCTGCGCGGGCTGGCCGACTATGTGCGGCCGCGCGCCCAGGGCAGCGCCTTCACGGACTTCTACCTGCGTTTCTTTGGGCACCACCTGCGCGCCATTGCCAAGCCCGGCGGGCTGTTCGAGGACACCACGGTGACGCGGCTGCCGTGGCGCGGCCAGGTCCGGCGCGTGCGAATGGTGGTCTACCGGCGCGCGAACGCTACGACCGCATCGCGGCGCGGCCAGTCCCCCGAGCAGGCGTTGACGACGATCTGCGACCGGCTCGTGGGCGGCCTCGCCAACGCGGGCGTGAAATCCCGCCGCATGGAGGCGGCCGACATCCACGACTGGCTGCTGCGCTGGTTCAACCCGCACCCGACGCTGCTCGGCCCCAGCGCCGACGACCGCGAGCGCTTCTATGCGCTCACGCGCTACCCCGAGGCAGTCGAAGACGGCGAGATCGAGCTGGCTAGCGGAGACTTCGCGCAGCGCCTGTTCTTCGGCCAGCCGCGCTCGGACGTGGCGAACGGCACGTGGCTGCTCGACGGCATGCCGCACCGGATCATCGTGATGGACCGGTTGCGCATGCCGCCTGCGACCGGCCACGTCACCGGCGAAACGCGCAAGGGCGGCGATGCCGTCAACGCGCTGTTCGACCAGATGCCCGAGGACACGGTGATGTGCCTGACCGTCGTCGCGACGCCGCAGGACGTGCTCGAAGGGCACCTGAACCACCTGAGCAAGAAGTCGGTCGGCGAGACGCTGGCTTCGGAGCAGACGCGCCGCGACGTGCAGGAAGCGCGCGGGCTGATCGGCAGCGCGCACAAGCTCTACCGCGGTGCGCTTGCCTTCTATCTGCGCGGACGCGACCTCGCGCAGCTCGACGCCCGCGGCCTGCAACTGGTCAACGTCATGCTCAACGCCGGCCTGCAGCCGGTGCGCGAGGAAGACGAGGTGGCGCCGCTCAACAGCTACCTGCGCTGGCTCCCGTGCGTGTTCGATCCGGCCACCGACAAGCGCCAGTGGTACACGCAACTGATGTTCGCGCAGCACGCGGCGAACCTCGCGCCGGTGTGGGGCCGCAGCCAGGGCACCGGCAATCCGGGCATCACGTTCTTCAACCGCGGCGGCGGGCCGATCACCTTCGACCCGCTGAACCGGCTCGACCGGCAGATGAACGCTCACCTGTTCCTGTTCGGTCCCACCGGCTCGGGCAAAAGCGCCACGCTCAACAACATCCTGAACCAGGTGACGGCGATCTACCGGCCGCGGCTGTTCATCGTCGAGGCGGGCAACAGCTTCGGCCTGTTCGGCGACTTCGCGGCGCGGCTAGGCATGAAGGTGCATCGCGTTAAGCTGGCCCCCGGTGCCGGGGTGAGCCTCGCGCCGTTCGCCGACGCCCACCGGCTGGTGGAAACGCCCAGCCAGGTGCAGACGCTGGATGCCGACGCCCTGGACGAGGACCGCGACGAAGCGGCACAGGCAGCGGATGCCGACGAGCAGCGTGACGTGCTGGGGGAACTGGAAATCACCGCGCGGCTGATGATCACCGGCGGCGAGGACAAGGAAGAGGCGCGCATGACGCGCGCCGACCGCAGCCTGATCCGCCAGTGCATCCTCGATGCGGCCCAGCGTTGCGTGGCCAACCAGCGCACCGTCCTGACGCGCGACGTGCGCGATGCGCTGCGCGAGCGCGGCCGCGATACGGCACTACCCGAGGTGCGGCGCGCGCGGCTGCTGGAAATGGCCGACGCGATGGATATGTTCTGCCAGGGCGTGGACGGCGAGATGTTCGACCGGCCCGGCACGCCCTGGCCCGAGGCCGACATCACCATCGTCGATCTGGCGACCTTCGCACGCGAGGGCTACAACGCGCAGCTTTCCATCGCCTACATCAGCCTTATCAACACGGTCAACAACATCGCCGAGCGCGACCAGTTCCTCGGCCGGCCGATCATCAACGTGACGGACGAGGGGCACATCATCACCAAGAACCCGCTGCTTGCGCCCTACGTCGTCAAGATCACGAAGATGTGGCGCAAGCTCGGCGCCTGGTACTGGCTGGCGACGCAGAACATCGACGACCTGCCCAAGGCCGCCGAGCCCATGCTCAACATGATCGAGTGGTGGATCTGCCTCTCGATGCCGCCCGACGAGGTGGAGAAGATCGCGCGCTTTCGCGAGCTGAACGCGGCGCAGAAGGCGCTGATGCTGTCGGCCCGCAAGGAGGCCGGCAAGTTCAGCGAGGGCGTGATCCTTTCCAAGAGCATGGAAGTGCTATTCCGCGCGGTGCCGCCCAGCCTGTACCTGGCGCTGGCTCAGACCGAGCCGGAAGAGAAGGCCGAGCGTTTCCAGTTGATGCAGCAGTACGGCATCGGCGAACTGGACGCCGCTTTCAAGATCGCCGAGAAGATCGACCGCGCCCGCAGCATCGAGCCGCTGGTGCTCGATGCGCTGGCGTGACGGGGAGTCCACGATGCGCATCCCTCGCTTCGCGCCGTCCCGCACCGTCCTTGTCGTCGCGCTGCTGATGGCCGCGGCCCTGACAACGGCCGCATGGCTCGGCCTGCGGCCGCAGTCGCCGCCCGCCGAACCCGATTTTCCTTCGGCAGAAGCAACGCCTGCGCCGGCAACGGCACCAGCCGGCCCGCCCTGGCGCTATGGCCGCGCCGATGCGCGCTTCACGGTGGTCGAGTACGCCGACCTCGAATGCCCGTTCTGCCGCGCCTACTTCGCAGTGCTCAAGCGCTGGATCGACGCGCACCCGGACGTGAGCTGGCAATGGCATCACCTGCCGTTGCCGTTGCACGAGCCGGCCGCGTCTGCCGGTGCGCGCCTGGTGGAGTGCGTCGGCGAGGCCGGCGGCCAGGCCGCGTTCTGGCAGGCCGCCGAGTGGGTCTACACGCACACCCGCGGCGACGGTCAGGGCCTGCCCGAGGGCCTGCGCTATCCCGACCTCACGCCGGCCGCGCAGCAGTGCCTCGACAGCGACCGCCCCGATGCGCTGATCCGCGCACAGTCGGCGAGCGCGGCGCAGGAGGGCATCAAGGTCACGCCCACGCTGCGCCTGCAGGATCGCCAGTCCGGCAAGACGCTGCTGCTGCACGGCCCGGTCGAAGGAGATGCCTTGCTGTCCGCGATCGACCTGCTGGCGGCCAGTGCAGCGGCCGAGCCCGCATCGAAGGAAATGCCTGCCGAGTCTCTCGGAGACATGCCCAGGTAGCCACGATCTTCAAGGCTACGACGCGGCTTGGCCGTGCTGATCGACCCCGTTCGCTGCGCATCCCTGGACGCGAACAGCCACTGTGCATGCGGTGGCGGATGCCCGCTCTTCTGCCGCTTGTTCTTCATCGTCCCCGGAGGGTTTGTCCCTCCCGGGACAGGCGTCCTCCGACTTCATCCCGTGGAGGTTCGCCATGTCCTATGTCGTCGCCGACTCGCGTCCCGAGTCGCTCAGCCTGATCGCCGCCCAGCACGAAGACTGGATCATCCGCCAGGCCATCGCCTTGCTGGAACAACGCATCTTCAAGGCCGGCCCGATGCTGAACAGTCCCGCCGCCGTGCGCGACTACCTGCATCTGAAGCTGGTCGCGGAGCCCAACGAGGTCTTCGCCGTCGTGTTCCTCAACTCTCAGCACCAAGTCCTCGCCTACGAGCCGATGTTCAAGGGCACGGTCGATCAAACCTCGGTGTACCCGCGGGTGCTGGTGCAGCGCGCCCTGGCCCTCAACGCCTCGGCGGTCATCCTGGCCCACCAGCATCCATCTGGCATGACCGTGCCTTCGGCCGCCGATCAGGCGCTGACCGACCGGCTCAAAGCCGCCCTGGCGATAGTCGATGTCCGGGTGGTGGATTACTTCATCGTCGGCAAGGGCACGCCGTACTCCTTCGCCGAATCCGGCCTGCTGTAGCGCCGCTGACCGCCTGGTCCCCGCGGGAGCCTCGGCTGCCGCTTTTCTTTCGCCTGTCTGCCCAAAGCGGAGCGCGCGCGGTGCGCATTCCTTGTCGCGGTTGGACTGCCTTCGGCGTTCGACTAGAGCCTTGCTCTCATTCCCAGGACGCCCGCCATGACGGCTCCCTTCTTGAAACCCATCCCGCGGCTGCGGTGTACGCGCATCGCCTGCGCGGGAGGGCTGCTGCTGTGCCTGCTCGGCCAGGACGCATCCGCAGCCGACGTGCTGGTCGTGACCGACAGCCGCCATCCCGTGCAGTCCGCATCCGGCGCGCGCGTGATCGAGCTGGATCTGCCCGAGCGCATCGAGGCCGAACTGGCCGCGGGCCTGCCTGCCGATCCGGGCCGCGCGGCCGCGCTCGTGCAGCAACGCCTGCGCGATGGCAGCCAGGCACTACAGCGCCGCATCGGCAGCGCCTACCAGGGCGTCGCCGATGCCTGGGGCTTGGGGCTGGCCAAGGTGCCTGCCGTGGTGGTCGATCGCCGCTACGTGGTCTACGGCGAGCCCGATGTCGCGCGCGCCGTGGCACGCATCGAATCACATCGGAGGGCACAGCCATGAACCGCCTGCTGTCGGCGTCGTCGCGCCGGGCCCGCCTTGCCATCGCTTCGGTGCTGCTCGGCGGCGCCGCTTCGAGCTTCGCGCTGAACACGGCTACCATCGTGTCCTCGGCCCTGTCGCCCGACTGCCTGGAATATCGCGTCGTCGGCATCTGCTACTGGCTGTTCTGCACCTGGACGGGCTGCACGGTGCGCACCTCGGTGAAGGTGCGCCACTACATTCCCGACGCGGTGGTGTCGAGCTACAGCAACACCGGCGAGAACCCGTGGATCGAGGTGCGCGCCATGAGCATGCCCAATCCCACGGCGCAGGCCGGCGGCGACGGGACGACGAACCACGACAACGAGAACAACCTGGCGAAGTTCAAGAACGCCGACGTGATCGGGCATCCCGGCGGTTCGGTGTTCAGCCAGTTCGCCAGCGCGTCCGGCTACGCCTGCCAGGGCGCAGGCACGGCCTTCATGCCGTACCTGCTGAGCACCCTCGACACGCTGGCCTGGCGCTACAACGTCCCGGAGATGGTGTACCCCGAGGCGGTGATCCCCGGCATGCGCGAGATCGGCGGCCGCACGACGCTCAACCTGTGGGGCAACGTCTATCCGCGCGGCGGCTTCCTGCATCAGACCGACGACTACAAGAGCGGCGCCGTCGTCGCGCAGCGCGCGGGCGATGTCGTCACGCGGCGCATGCAGCCGCACGTCTACCAGCCGCTGCTCGCGAGTTCGAGCGACGGCTATTGGCCGGCCGGCGCCCTGGTGGAGAGCGATGCCTCCACCGGCAAGTGGCAGGAGCTGACGCCGACCCTCTCCAACTCCTGCGCCGTGTTCCCCCACTCCAACACGCGCGTGCAGGCCCAGCAAGGCGACTACGCCTGGGCGCTGTGGCGGCCCTATGCCTGCTGCCAGCGCCGCGGGCAGGTCTTCCTCGGCAGCGTCGATTTCCTCTGAGGTATTCCGATGAAAGCGTCTCTCTCCCGTTTCGCACAGCGCGCCAGGCCCTACGCGCTCAGCATCGCGCTCGCCTGCGCCGTCACGGCCGCAGCCGGCGTCGCGTGGGCGCAGACCCGCATCAGCCCCACCGGCGTCGGCGTGAGCGGCAGCGTCATCGGCGACGACGTGCTCTACAGCATCGGCGGCGGCCGGGCCGTGTCCATGGGCGGCGCCGGGAACATGCAGAGCATCGGCGTGGGCATCGGCTGGAACAGCAACCTGATCTGCGGAAACATGAGCATCACGACGACGCTGCAGAACCAGTTGAACGGCCTCACCAATGGCTTTCAGCAGATCATGTCCTCGGTGATCCAGAGCGCCACCAGCGCCGTGGCGTCGCTGCCGGCCCTGATCATCCAGCGCGCCGATCCGGGCCTCTACAACCTGCTGACCAACGGCGTGCTGCAGGCTCGGCTCGATTTCGACCGCAGCAAGTTGACGTGCAAGGCGATGGCCAACCGGATGGCGGACATGGCCGGCGGCCAGGCCGGGTGGGATCAGCTCGCCGAAGGTTTCGCGCTGCGCGATGCGGTGAGCAGCACCGATGCGGTGTCCGCCGTCGAGCAGGCCGAATCGAACAAGGGCAACAACGGCGTGCCCTGGGTGGGCGGCGGCAACGCGGGCGGCTCGGGCCAGGGTTCCATCAAGGTGGTCGGCGACGTGACCCGTGCCGGCTACAACCTGCTCAACAGCCGCGGCGTCAGCGACACCTCATCCATCCCGCGCGCGTCCTGCGGCAACCGGCTGACCTGCCAAACTTGGTCCTCGCCGCAGGCCGCAGCGGACTTCGCAACCCGCGTGCTCGGCGAGCGCGAGCAACGCACCTGCGAGACCTGCACCAAGACGCAGACCACGCCTGGCGTCGGCCTGACGCCGGTGATCCAGGAAGAGTACGAGACCAAGCTGCAGGCACTGCAGGGCCTCGTGACGGGCTCGACGCCGATGACGGTGGCAAACCTCGAAGCCGCCGGCAGCAACTCGCTGCCGATCACGCGCGGCGTGATCGAGGCGCTGCGCGACGAGCCCGATCAAGACCTGCTCGGCAAGCGCCTGGCGTCCGAAGCCGCGCTGTCGAGCGTGCTGGAGAAGGCCCTGCTGTTGCAGCGCACGCTGCTGACCGGCAAGAAGGAGCCGAACGTCGCCGCCAACGAGCTGGCCGTGAAGGCGGTCGATCAGGAGAACAACGCGCTGGAGCAGGAGATCAACAACCTCAAGACCGAGCTGGAGCTGCGGCGCACGCTGGCCGGCAATTCGGCGATGGCGATCGTGCAGCGCCACGGCACCCGCGCCGCGGGCTCGCGCGGCATCTTCGAGGGCGACACGACGCGCGACCGGCTCAAGGAAGTGCAGAAGCCGCGGAGCGGGCCATGACCAGCCGGGCCTGGCTGCGGCCGGCACGGCTGCTCGGCCGCCGCGTTGGCATCGTGCTGCTGGTGGCGGGCATCGCGGTCGGCGTGAACGTCGTCGGCCTCCACATCGTCGGCAGCATCGACGGCTGGGAGCAGTGGCTGCGCGAGCACTCGGGCCACTTCCTCGTCTGGCGGCTGCTGCTCTACGCGGCGACGGCCTACGGCTGGTGGTGGATGCGTCGGCGCCTGCGCGAACGCGAGCCATTGGCCGAGACCCATCAGCGCCTGCTGCGCGCCGAGATCGCGGCCGTCGCCACCCTCGTGCTGCTCGAAGGCAGCCAGCTACTGCGCAATGGCTGAGCCCTGGAGAACGCCATGACGCTCAACACAACGGACTACCTGGAGTATTACCTGACCCTGGTCGGGTGGATCGTCAGCAACGGCATCTGGAACATCCTCGTGGCCAGCGGCGTATTCGCGCTGCCCTTCGTGGTCATGGTGGTGCAGGAATGGCTGCGCGCGCGGGCCGAGGGTGCGGACGAGGGCAACAAGGGGGTGCTGTCATCGATGCGCATCGAGAACCGCGTGTGGGTGGCGATCGTCGTCATCCTGTTCGCCGGCATCCCCTTCATTCCGGTCGACCTCAGCACCATCAAGTTCGACACGACGCGCTCCGCGCAATGCCAGGTCAGCGTCCCGCAGCCCACCGACACGGGCTGGTCGAACGCCTACACCACGCTCAACAACCAGAGCGCGCTGGTGCCGGTGTGGTGGTTCTTCATGCACGCCATCTCGAAGGCGGTGACGGGCGGCGCGGTGGCGGCCATCCCCTGCGGAACGGATCTGCGTCAGATGCGCATGGACGTGGATGCCACGCGCATCGATGACCCGGTGCTGGCCCAGGAGGTCGGCGACTTCGTGCATGACTGCTACGGCCCCTCGCGCGCCAAGCTGTTCATGTCTCGGCCCACGCTCTCCGACGAGCAGATGAATGACGTGACCTGGATCGGTTCGAGCTACTTCCTGAACAACGCGGGCTTCTACGACACCTACCACTCGAACACGCCACGCACGGCCTGGCCCTACGACGCGACGCGCGATGCGGGGCTGGCCCAGGTGGATAGCGGCGGGGGCTACCCCACGTGCCGGCAGTGGTGGTCGGACGGCGGCAGCGGCCTGCGCGCGCGCCTGCTGGCCCAGGTCGATCCCGACCTGCTGACGCGCATCGGCCGCTGGGCGGGCTTCCTGTCGCAGAGCGAGGTGAACGACTCGGTGATCCGCGCCGTGGTCTCGCCGCGGCAGCAGAAGATGAACCAGGGCTCGGTCTACACCGACTACGGCGGCCAGATCGAGAAGACGCTGCCCAACGTCGTGACGCGCGGCGCCGGCGACCTGGGGCTGACCATGGGCTCGCTGGGCTTCTTTCCGGCGATGGACGTGGTACGCCAGGCGCTGCCGATGGTGCTGTCGCTGCTCAAGATGGCGCTGGTGATCTGCATCCCGCTGGTGCTGGTCTTCGGCACCTACGAGCTGAAGGCGCTGGTCGCGGTGAGCTGCGTGCAGTTCGCGCTGTTCTTCGTGGACTTCTGGTTCCAGCTCGCGCGCTGGCTGGACAGCACGATCCTCGACGCGCTCTACGGCTGGGGGTTCGGCGCGAACCGGCCGCACAGCAACTTCGATCCGCTGATCGGCCTGAACAACGCCTTCGGCGACATGCTGCTGAACTTCGTCATGGCGACGATGTTCATCGTGCTGCCTACCTTCTGGGTGGCTGCGCTGGGCTGGGTAGGCGTGCGCGCGGGAACGGCAATTCAAGGGCTGGCGGCAGGAACCAGGGATGCCCAAGCTGCTGGCGGCAGGGGTGCGGGTGTCGCTATGAAAGCAGCGAAGTAACGCCTCTAGGCTTGCTCGTCTTCTGGATCGTGGGGGTCGATCCGGTAATCGTCATGGGTGTAGAGGCCGTACCCGGCAGGGCCGTATCGCCATTCCGGCTTGTGTTCCTCGTCGTAGCTCCCATCGTCGTTGCGGACTACCCAGGCGCCGACCAGCGCGAACGCAAGCAGCAGTGCCAGCCAGAACGCGGTGTAGAGCAGGACACCGATCGCAGCGAGCTTGACGGCCAGCAGCGCGGCCTTGGCAATGCCAGGCGCCCATCCCTGCGCGAGCAGCCAGCCCTGCGCCCGCCGATCCAGACGCGCGCAGCCTCTCCACGCCCGGCCCAGTGTCCGGCCGAGGCGTTCTGCGAAGGTGGTCTGTGCGGCGGTCTTCATGGTGGCTACCTCATGTTCATCCTGTCGTGTGGCTGTGATCCCTGTCCGTGTCGCGATTGAAACCTGTGCTGTTCTTCAACCGCGGTCTAGTCCTTGTCTGCTGCGCGCCAGTCGGCCTGGCTTGCGGCCACCAGCGCCGCCCAATCGTCCGGCGGGTTGCCGCGTCCCAACATCTTCTCGAACACCGCATAGGGGTCGGACTTGCTGCCCGACGACCGCAAGGTCTGCTCGTCGTTGACCCAGGCGAACACGATCGCCTTGGCCTTGGAGTCGAAGCGGAAGAACAGCCGGAACCGCCTCCCGATCTTTGCGCGCCGCCAGTGCCGGTAGGCCGGCCCCAAGGTGTTGCCCTGGCGGAATTCGTCGCGCGCAGGATCGCTCGGCACGACATCCATGATCAACTGGCTCAACGCCCGGAACAGCTTGACGTTGGCGTTGCTCTCGAACCCCTGCGGGTCGTTCTGTTCGGCCCGTTCCGCGGCCGCGTGCAGCTTGCGCAACTGCTCGATCACGCCCTCGTGGAACAGGAGCGTCCAACCGTGCCGCTGCATCAGAGCGCCACTTCGCCTTCGATGTCTTCATCGAGGTTCACCGCGTGGTGCGCGTTGGCCAGCATGGCCCGCGCCAGATCGTCCGGCAGGGACTGGACGTGCCGCCCGGCCCGGATGTCCGCTTCCAGCAGCCCCAGGAAGGCGCCGATGGCCGGGTCTTCATGGTCGGCGTCGGCGCGGGTCACGACGACTTCGCCGCCGCGCAGGTCGAACGCCACCTTGCCGCCGGTGTCCACGCCCAGCGCTTGCCGGATGGACTTGGGCAGCGTGATCTGACCCTTGGAGGTCAGCGTCGCGACTTCGTGGATTTCGGGCATGGCGGCACTCCTGATGGCAATGCCTGGATGGTAAGGAAATTTCCTTACCTTGTCAATCTGGGTGTGCATGGTGCTCCGTCCGGTCGATGAAACGGCTCCATCGTAGGGGCGGCACAGCCAGCCTTCCCGCATCAATCCGACTTGGGCCAAACCCGCATTGGTTGTGGTTCGGCAGGCGTCGTTGCCCTATATCCAAAGGTTTCCGTAAAGGCCAAAGGGCTGGGGAAGGGGCAAGGGAATGGGGCCAAGGGGAAAGGCCCTACCCGAAAAGGCCAAAAGGCTCTCCCGACCGGCCCGCCGTCTGGGGTTCGCCATGCTCTCGCTGTTCCAACGCAAACGGGTGCCACCTGCCGCCAGTGCGCCACCGCCCAAACCTCCCGCCGAGCCCGGCAAAGGGCTGATGCGGCCGGAGCCGGCCGCATCGCTGCTGGCGACGCCGCGCCGGCAGAAGCTGCTGGAACACATCTGGCAGCGCACCTCGCTGTCGCGCCGGCAGTTCGCCACGCTGTACCTCGCCCCGCTGGAACGCTACGCCGAGCTGGTCCAGCAATTCCCCGCGTCGGAGGCCCATCACCACGCCTATCCGGGCGGCATGCTGGACCACGGCCTGGAGATCGTCGCCTACGCGCTCAAGCTGCGGCAGTCGCATCTGCTGCCCGCCGGCGCCACGCCGGAGGCGCAAGCCGCCCAGGCCGAGGCCTGGACCGCAGGCACCGCCTATGCTGCGCTGCTGCACGACATCGGCAAGATCGCGGTCGACCTGCACGTCGAGTACGCGGACGGCACGGTCTGGCATCCCTGGCACGGCCCGCTGCGGCGGCCGTACCGCTTCCGCTACCGCAGGGAGCGCGAATACCGGCTGCACAGCGCCGCCACCGGGCTGCTCTACGCCCGGCTGCTCGATCCGGGCATCTTCGACTGGCTCGCCGACTACCCCGACCTGTGGGCCGCGCTGCTGTACGTCCTGGCCGGCCAGTACGAGCACGCCGGCATGCTCGGCGAACTGGTCGTGCAGGCGGACCAGGCATCCGTCGCCCAGGAACTCGGCGGCGATCCGAGCAAGGCCCTGGCAGCGCCCCGGCACGCACTGCAGCGCAAGCTGCTCGATGGCCTGCGCTACCTCCTGAAGGAAGAATTCAAGCTGAACCAGCCCCAGGCCTCGGATGGCTGGCTGACCCAGGACGCGCTCTGGCTGGTGAGCAAGACCGTCTCGGACAAGCTGCGCGCGCATCTGCTGTCGCAGGGCATCGACGGCATCCCGGCCAGCAACACGGCGGTGTTCAACGTGCTGCAGGATCACGGCATCGCCTTGGCCACACCGGACGGCAAGGCGATCTGGAAGGCCACCGTCACCAGCGATGCCGGCTGGTCGCACAGCTTCACCTTCCTGAAACTGTCTCCGGCCATGGTCTGGGATGCGGCCGACCGGCCGGCGCCGTTCGCGGGTCGCGTGCAGGCCGACGAGGAACAAGGGGCGCCGACACCGCAGGCACCGGCATCCGAAGCGCCAGGCTTGGAAAGCGCCGATACGGCGCCACCAAGCATCGCGCCGACCGTCCCTATGCCCAGCGACAACGGCGTGGCTGCGCTGCTCGATCTGCTGAGTGACACGGCCCCACCCGTAGCGCCGGAGGCCCCGAGCGAACCCGAGCCTGCCTCGCCACCGGCGCCTACGGTGCTGCCGCAGATAAGCCTCGCGCCATTTCAGGATCGGCCGGAGCCATCCGGCGAGCATTTCATGGCCTGGCTGCGTCAGGGCATCCAGACGCACAAGCTCATCATCAACGACGCCAAAGCCTTGGTGCACAGCGTCGCCGGAACGGCCTACCTGGTGAGCCCCGGCGTCTTCCAGCGCTATGCGCAGGAACATCTGCAAATCGCCGCACTGGCGAAACCGGAGAACCTGGAGGGATGGCAGTGGGTGCAGAAGCGTTTCGAGAAGCTAGGCCTGCACCGCAAGCAAGCCAGCGGGCTGAATATCTGGACCTGCGAAGTCACGGGGCCGCGCAAATCCAGGCGACTGCACGGCTACCTGCTGAGCGCTCCCGAAGCGCTGTTCCAGGAAATGCCTCCGGACAATCCATACCTGCGCCTCCTCACCGAGGCCGTAAAGCGCGAAAATTCAGCCGCCGGTAATAAGAACGACAACGAACAGGGGTAGACAAGGAGCCACGGCGCGGGCCGGCTTCAGTCCGCTGATTTAGGCGGAGCCGTCTCTGCCAGCTTGGCTTCAGTCAGCGCCATCAAGTGGGCAGAACTGCATTTCAGCGCACGGGCGATTTTGAGAATGAGGGGGAGCGTGGGGACATGCTCGCCACGCTCGATCTTTCCCATGTGCGAACGCTCGATTCCTGACAGATGAGCCAGCGTTTCCTGGGCGATGCCTTGACTGGTTCTTTCTTCGCGCACGGAGGCCCCAAACGCGATGGCTGGTTCCGCTTCGTAGGTTGTTGTCCCGGTGGGCCGGCCTCTTTGAATCGAACGCTTTTGCATTGCCAAAAGCGTCGAGGATTGACACGATATAAACCACGTTAAACTTAACTCAATAGAAGCGACTTCATCGGTCGCCGCGAGTTCACTGCCTGGAGGAACTGGACGTGAAATCGAGCGATGCCTCCACTGAAATCCGGGTGGCTGTGCTCGGCGAGTGGGTGCCTTCACCGCTTGCCGACTTGCTGGCGTTGCAGCGCGCCGAAGAGCCAGAGACCGCCACCGCCTTGATCGGATGCAGTTCCACAGCGCAGGCGCAGGAACTGCCGCACGATAACTTTGACTTGGCCCTGTCCACAGCCGCCTGGGAGTGGCCAGGCTGGGTGTGCGAGCCGTTGTGGCATGACACGCTGGCAGTCGCCGTCGCCAAGCGCTCGCACCTGCTGTCCTACCGTGAAGTGCCTCGCCAAGAGCTGCTCAAGCAGCCGTTGATCTGCGCGCAGTCAACGGCCGACGAGCCGTGGCGCGCGGTGGCGCATGGCCTGGTCGAGGATGCACCGCAGGGCCATGAGCAGACCGTCAGCACCTTCGACATGGCGATGACGCTCGTCTCCGCGGGCTACGGCATTGCCGTCGCACCCGCCGCGAGACTGACCTGCTACCTGCGTCGCGGCATCGCCGCGCGGCCATTGGCTGGCGCACCCATCATCGTGATGGCCTACCTGCTTCGCCCGTCCTCGTCCTTGACCGAGCCCCAGGAAAGATTCGCCCGCCGCGCGCGCTCCGTGTCCTGAGACAGGGGCGCGCACTGCTGGGCGCTGGCGCGCTACGCAAACGCCACCTGCTGCGGGGACCACTCGCTTTCCTTCACCGTCGTGCTCACCGCCATGATGATCTTGTCGAGATTTGTGGCACTGACGCTTTCCAGAGCCGAGCCGCCGCGCAGCTTCGCGCGCGGCTGCAGGAGCGCGTTGTAGATCTGCCAAGGGTCGGCGCCCCTGGTCAGCTTGAGGACCGCCTGGATCAGCGCGTGCTTGACCGGATCGAGATGCCAATCCGGCACGCGCTGACCACGGTTGCCCAGGTTCAGCGCCAGCAGGTTGCCGGCCTTGATCTCGTAGCTGATCCACCGGCGGGACTTGCCCGCCATCTTCGCGTACTCGGCGACTGGCAGGTTGTGTGGTGCCTCGAAGACATCGACCAGTTCCATCCGCTGGCGCTGTATGTCGGACAGCGGTTCCTCCATGACGGAACGCGGCAACGGCACTGCGGGCAGCCGATGCGTCTCGGCTGACACCAGTGGCATCGCGTCTCCCGGCCTGGTCACGATCAGGAGCGGCGCCGACGCGGCCGCTGGTTTGGGTGGCGCACTCGCGGCTTCCTCATCCGAGAGGACGGGCACGCCCTCCAAATGAATGGTGAGCGGCATGCTCGCTGCCTCGACCATGTTCTGCTCGAAGAGATCGAGCCGGTCGGCCCAATCCTGCATCATCCGCCGCCGCTGCTCGACGTACTCGGCGTGGTTGTAGGTGGCACTGACCTTGTTGGGATCGACGTGCGAGAGTTGCGCGTCCACCCACACCTTCGGGTAGCCGATCTCGTTGAGCGCGGTGGACATCGTGCCCCGGATGCCGTGCCCGGTCAGCAGGTCGCGATAGCCCATGCGCTTGAGCGCGCCGTTGAGCGTGTTCTCGCTCATGCGCTTCTTCAACTCGCTGTCGTGGCGGAACAGATAGTGCTGGGCCGGTTTGAGCTGTTCGAGCAGGTGCCGGACGATCTCGATGGCCTGCACCGACAGCGGCACGATGTAGGGTGGAATGTCCTTGGGCAACTGGCGCTTCCTGCGCATGTCCACCTGGAGCTGCTTCACGACCTCGGGCGGGATGATCCAGAGGCCCCGATCGAGGTCGAACTGATCCGGCGTCGCCAGGCGCAGCTCGCCCGTGCGCACGCCGGTGAATAGCAGCAGCCGCAGACCGAGCTGGGTCTGCAGCCGGCCACGATACTTGCGCAGGCGCTGCAACAGCTTCGGCAACTCGGCCATGCGCAGGAACGGGTTGTGGTTCACCGGGGGCAGCGGCAGCGCCACCACGTCGAGGTCGGAAGCCGGGTTCTGCTCCAGGCCCGGCACGACCACCAGCGCGTAGCGGAACATCTGGTTGAACCACGTCCTGACTTTCTCGGCGACGGAGAGCGCCTTGCGCCGCTCGATCCTGGCGATCACTTCCAGCAGGTCAGGGCGTTTGATGTCGTAGATCGAGCGCTTGCCCAGCAAGGGCAGCACATCCTTGGCGAAGACGCGAGGGAGGATCGAGAGGGTGGTCTGCCGGCCCTTCTTGAGGCCGCGTTCGCGGTGGGCAAGCCACTTCTTGTAGATCGCCTCGAAGGTGTTTTCACCGGCGAGTTTGACCGCGGCGCGCTTTTGCTTGCGGTGAAGGCGCGGGTTGATGTCCTTGGCCACCAAGGCGCGCGCCTCGTCACGCAGGGCGCGTGCCTCACGAAGGGACACCTCGGGATAGGTGCCCAGCGACATGCGCTTGGGCTCCTTCATCCAGTAGTAACGGAAGTGCCAGCTCTTGCTGCCCGTGGCCGTCACGGCCAGGGAGAGACCATCGATGTCTGGAAGTGTGTAGGCCTTGCCGGTGGCTTTGGCTTGGCGGACCACCAAGTCTGAGAGTGCCATGCTCTAGCTCCTGAACATGAGTCAGGAACCAGATGCTTAACCCATCGACCTCAGCGCCCTAGCAACAATCCGGAAGCCGTCGTGCCCGCAAAAATGGACACAAAAATGGACATAAACGTCGTGGCTTCAGGTGGATTTCCGTGGAGCCCACTGGAACATCGAGGTGTCGAAAACTCAACCAGAATCAACGACTTACGATGCCTCTTGGACTTCCTCAGAATTCCCTGGAACGATGCAGTGGAGCGGGCGAAGGGAATCGAACCCTCGTCATGAGCTTGGGAAGCTCAGGTAATGCCATTATACGACGCCCGCCTGGGCGGGTGACTTTGTACCAGAATCGCCCGCTTAGGTGAAGCTGATCCGGGCGTGCCGACCCCTCATATCGCCACGGCATGCCTCTCGGCCGGTAGGCTGCGCGTGCGGCTGGCGAGCGGAGGGAGCAGGAAGGCCAGCAGCGCGTCGCGGGTCTGCAGCCAGGCGGTCTTGTGTTCCATGTCGAGGAAGTGGCCGGCCTGGTCGATGGTGCGGAATTCGCAGTGGCGCACGTGCCGGGTGAACAGGCGAGCATCCTCGGGCGTGGTGTACTCGTCCCATTCGCCGTTGACGAACAGCAGCGGAATCTCGATCTGCCCGGCGAAGCTGACGCAGGAGCGCCCGCCGTTGTTCAGCACGGTTTCCACGTGGAAGCTCATCTGCTCGTATTCGTAAGGCTCCAGGCCAGTGACGTGGCGATGGTTGTAGCGCTTGAACAGCGATGGTAGGTGCTTGCCGATGGTGCCGTTGAGCACCATGCCGATGCTCTCCCGGTCGCAGTCGCGCATCACCGCCAGGCCGGCGCGCAGGTAGCCGAGCATGGCCGGATTGACCACCGGCGAGAAGGAGTTGATCACCGCGCGCTCGATCCTTCTTGGCCGACGGGCCAGGGCCTGGAGTGTGGCGATGCCGCCCCAGGAGAAGGACAGCACGGTGTCGCAGTCGAAATGCTCCACCAGTTCCAGCAGGATGTCGGCTTCGTCCTCGCGGGTTAGGAAGTGGTCGTGGTGGTTGTATTCGCGCGATTGCCCGGCGTAGGGCAGGTCGAACAGCACCACGTTGAAGTGCGGGTGGAGGTAGCGGACCGTCTGCGCGAAGGATGCGGTGGTCGACAGCGAGCCGTTGACCAGGATGATGGTCTGCTCGGCGCCGTCGGCACGATAGAACTCCGTGTAAACCCGGTGTTGCCCCTGGATATCCAGCACAGCGGTTTCTGCTTTCATGGTCATGCCCCTGACGTACGGCGATACGGACGCGCGGCACGCGGTCGCGCGCGGGTTCAGGACAGGTGGCATGCGCCTGGGAGGGGCCTAGTCGGCTCGAAGGGCTGGCCGATGATTGTTGTGAGTGGCGGATATTTCCGAGACGGGCATCGGCCTTGCGGCGCGACGGGGGCAGGCCCGTTGGCGGTGCCTGGGGCACTCGACCGGAAAGATTCTCTTGGAATGTTGTTGGAACCGATGAGTCACATCGGGACCACGGTTCTGATTCAAGCAGGCTTGTGTTGCAGGTGCAAGTCGCTCGGATGACGAGGGACCATGCGCCTGCCGGACGGTCATCCGGCGGTGGGGTGGCGGACTGCCGCGATCTCGTCCGCGCTCAGGGGGCGGTACTGCCCCGGCGCCAGATGCTCGTCGAGTCGCAGCGGCCCCATGCGCTCCCGGTGCAGGCCGATCACCCGGTTGCGGAAGTGGCCGAACATGCGCTTGACCTGATGGTAGCGGCCCTCGTGTAGGGTCAGCAGGGCGCAGTGGCTATCGAGTATTACCAGCTCGGCGGGCAGGGTGGTGAGGTCTTCGTAGGCGAAGTACAGGCCGCGGGCGAAGACCTCGGCGTATTCCTCGGTGATCGGCTGCTCGGTGTGCACGCGGTACACCTTGCCCAGCCGGCTGCGCGGTTGGGTGAGGTGGCGCGACCAGAGGCCGTCGTTGGTGAGCACCAGCAGCCCGGTGGTGGTCAGGTCCAGGCGCCCGGCGATGTGCAGTTCGTGCCTGTCCTGTTCGTCCAGCAGGTCGAGCACGGTGCGGTGTTCGGTGTGCTCGGTGGCGCTGACCACGCCGGCCGGCTTGTTGAGCATGAAGTAGCGCGCGGGCTTGCCAGCTTGCAGCAGCTCGTCGTCCAGTTCGATGCGGCTGAATTCGCGCACCTCGTGGCGACCGTCGCGCACCACCTGCCCGTCCACCCGCAGGCGGCCCTCGGCCAGCAGCAGGCGGGCGTCGGCGCGGCTGAAGCGGGGCAGGTTGCTGAGGAAACGGTCGAGGCGCATCGCTACCCAGGTTCGCCGGTCCCGGCGAGGGCGCGCAGGCAATCGGGGCAGAGGCAGGTGCGGTCGAACTGTTCGGCGGGCAGTGCGTCGAGAGCGCCGTGTTCGAGCGGCGCGTGGAAGCACCAGCAGTCCTGCACCGGCTGCTGTTCGCCGGCCTGGGCGCAGCGGTTGGGCCGGCCGCAGCGCGGGCAGCGCTCCGCGTTCATGGCTGCAGATTGCCTGTGTCTTCGCACACCCGGTTGCGCCCGGACTGCTTGGCCCGATAGAGCGCGCGGTCGGCGCGGGCGATCAGCCGATCCAGGCTGTCGTCGTCGTGCAGTTCGGTGATGCCGATGCTGGCTGTGACCCGCAGGTTGACGCCGTTGAACGGGAACACCTGTTCCTCGGCCTGCTGGCGGATCTTCTCGGCCAGCTGCCGCGCGGTGCTGCCGCCGGTGTCCTTGAGCAGCAGGATGAATTCCTCGCCGCCCCAGCGGCAGATGATGTCGGACTGCCGCAGGTTGCCTTGCAGGTTCCTGGCGAAGCCGCGCAGCACGTGGTCGCCGGCCAGGTGGCCGTGGGTGTCGTTGAGCTGCTTGAAGTGGTCCAGGTCCAGTAGCAGGGCGCTCAGCGGGCTCTGTTCACGCATGGCCTCGTGCAGCGCCTGGGCGGCCAGCAGGTCGAAGCCACGCCGGTTGGGCAGGCCGGTGAGCACGTCGGTGGTGGCCAGGGCGGCGATGCGCTGCTGGTAGCGCCGGGTGGCCAGGTAGACGAGGAACAGCACCACGGCGCTGATCAGGGCACAGATCAGCAGGTTGAGGTAGAGGCTGTGGCGGATGCCGGCGAGGGCGCCTTCCTCGTGCTTGCCGACGAACAGGTACCAGTCCAGTTCGGGGATGTAGCGCACGTTGAGGAAGTGGCTGCGCCCCTTGTGCTGGTAGCTGAAGTTGCCGCTGCGCGGCTGCGGCAGCTGGGCCAGCAGCGATTCCATGCCGGGCAGCTGGCCGAGCTGCTGGCCGCGGTGCGCGCCCATCGGGCCGCCGTCGGCGCCGGTGAGCATCAGGTAGCCGTTGCGGTCGGTGAAGTAGATGCTGCGGTCGTAGCGCTGCTGGTAGTCGTCCACCAGCTTGACCACGGCGTCCACCGTCAGGCCGACGCCGGCCACTCCGATGAAGTTGTCCTGGTAGTCGTATACCTTGAAGTTGATGAAGAAGGTGAGCCGGTCGCTGTTGGCCATGTCCGGGTCGACGTTGATCTCGTATGGCTCGGCCATGTCGCGCACGCGGAAGTACCAGGCGTCGCGGGGCTCGTTCTGGTCGATCTTCTTGAGCACGCCCTTGGCCTGGTAGTAGACGTGGGTCTTCTCGGAGACAAAGAAGCTGGTGAAGGTGCCGTAGTGCCCCTGCACCTCGCGCAGGTAGCGGGTCATGGGCTGCGGGTCGCGCTCGCCGGCCAGCACCCAGTCGCGCAGGAAGGTGTCGCGGGACATCATCGAGGCGATCAGGGTCGGGCGGATCAGGTCCTTCTGGATCTCCGAGTAGATGTTGTCGGAGGTCAGTGGCAGCTCGGTGTTGACGATGGTGCGCCGGATGCTGTCCCGCGAGCTGTAGTAGCTGGCCAGGCTGGTGGCGAGGAAGCCGCCCAGCAGCAGGATCGTCAGGAGCAGCAGCAGGGATAACTGGGCCTTGCGGGACGTGCTGAGCGGCATGGGGAAAGCCTTGAGGGAATGGCGTAATGCTAGCGTGCAGCGCCGTTCCCGTCATCGCGGCGGGTGGCTTTTTCCTCTATCCGTACCTCGTCGACCCACGGCTCCAGGCGCTGGCCGAAGCTGACTGCCGCGCTGAAGGGCTGGTCCGCGTTGCCGTAGTGCTCCGGCAGCCGCTCGGCCAGCGCCCGGCGCCAGGCATGGGGCACGTTGATGCGCTCGTTGCTGGCGGAGAAGGTGCCGCCCAGGGTGATCCTGTCGGCGTCGTAGCAGCGTCGCCAGACCCGCACCGTACCGTGCACCAGGGCATGGCGGGCGCGCTCCGGATAGCGTTCGCGCAGCGCCTCGGGATCGAGGCCGACATCGACCAGGAACAGCCGGGTTTCCCGCAGGCGCGCGTTCTCCAGTGCCTTGCGCGCGTCCTGCTCATGCTCTTGCAGTTCCTTGTCGTCCGGCTGCTGGCTCAGCTTGTCGCTGGCCTGCTGCAGATGGCGCTCGGCTAGCTGCAGCGACTGCCGGTAGGCGGGGCCGTCCAGCTCCAGCACCGCCCAGGCCCGTCGGGTGTCGCGGCGCGGCTCGGGGCCGCTGCTGGGCAGACCGACCGCCTGCAACTGGGCTGCGCTCAGGCCGTAGGTGCTGGTGCAGTAGTCCTGCCCCGGGGCGTCGCGTGACACCATGCGCCAGTCCAGGCTCAGGCTGAGGCCGCTGTTTTCCTGGCGCGGCCCGTCCCAGTCTCGGTGCAGTTCGCGCTCGGACAGCAGCAGGCGGCTGTCCGGCTCGCCCTGGCGGTTGTACCAGACGCCCGCCAGGGCCACGGCGTTGCTCAGCAGGATCAGGCCCAGCCCCGCGCCCAGCATCAGACGCTTGTTCATGCGGCACCTCCCTTGTGGCCGCGGCGCAGGCGTCCGAGCACCAGCAGGGCGAGGATCGCGGTCAGGCCGAGAATGAGGAAGAACAGGTACTTGGGCAGCACGTCCCACCACCAGTCGACCATCTTGATGAACAGGAACAGCAGGAACGACAGCTGGCCGAGCAGGCTGACCTCGGCCCAGTCGCGGCGGATGCCGAGCCAGATGAAGAGGGCCGAGGCGGCGAAGCCGACCAGCTGGTAGGCCTTCTCGATGCTGTCGTGGTCGAACGGCAGGTAGCTGCCGCGTCCCCAGTTGGACAGCGCCAGCACCGGCAGCAGCATGGCCAGCAGGCCGACGATCCGGTAGGTGGCGGCGAAGCCGCTGAAGCGGGCCTGGGACACCAGCGCCGGCAGCAGGAACACCAGCAGGCCGCCGGCCAGGAAGTTCTCCGGCCGCTCGGCCGCGTCCAGCCAGTACCAGCCGCACCAGTCGCTCATGCGCGTGGCGCTGTAGGCCAGCAGGCAGGCGAGGCCGGCGGCCAGCAGCAGACGCGCGTTGCAGGCGTAGGCCAGCAGCAGGGCGTAGGCAGCCCAGCAGAGCAGGGCGTTGTCGGTCGGGGTGATGTTGAAGATCTGCCCGAGCAGATGGATGTTGAGGACGAAGCAGGCCAGCGCCAGCACGCCGGCGAGCTTGGCGAAGTAGCCGGAGGCGTCGCGCCGCAGCAGAACGAAGGTCAGCGCCAGGCTGCCGAGCGAGAAGCCGATCAGGATGCCGACCTGCAGGGCTTCGCCGATCAGCCCCCAGAACTGGTAGAAGAAGAACAGCAGGCTGGCGGCCAGTGCCAGGGCACCGAGCAGCGAGACCACGCGCATGCTCAGCGACAGGCGCCGGGTCTGCTGATCGTGGTCGATGTCGAAGCTGGCGCGGTAGCGGGCCAGCAGGCCGTCGTGGTGGCGCTCGATCTCGCCGAGCTGGGCGTCGCTCAGCGGGAGCGCCTGTTCGCCCTGCAGGCGCAGGGCCTCGCGGCGGAACGCCTGGATGTCGTCGGCCCGTTGCTGGGCCTGGTCGCGGGTCAGCGGCATGGTTCTTCCCTGTGGATGCGCTGCCCGCACTCTACTCGTTGGCGTGGCCGCCAGCCAGTCAGGCCTCCTCCAGCACCACCACGCGCTGGCCGGCGCGCACCGGCGAGCCGGGCTGCACGCGCACTTCGCGGACCACGCCGCCGACCGGCGCGACGAGGGGGATCTCCATCTTCATCGATTCGAGAATCACCAGTACGTCGCCGGCGCGCACCGTGGCGCCTTCCTCGACCTGCACCTGCCAGAGGTTGCCGGCGATGTGGCTGTCGATGCCGTGCTGGCCGGCGGCGAGCGGGGTGTCCTCGCCCAGTTCGGCCACCGTTTCGTCCACCTCGAAGTGGGCCTGGCCGGAAGCTATCCAGCGCTGGCGCTCGGCGTCGAAGGCGGCGCGCTGCCGAGTACGGAAGGCATCGATGCCCTCGGCCTGGTCGGCGAGGAAGCGCTGGTAGTCGGCCAGGGCCAGTTCGCTGTGCTCGATGCGCAGCGGGTAGCGGCCCAGGGGGAAATCGCGGCGGATGCGCAGCAGTTCCTCGGCGGATACCGGGTAGAAGCGGATCTGGTCGAAGAAGCGCAGCAGCCAGGGCTTGCCGTCGAAGGCCTCGACCTCGCGGTAGCGGTTCCACATCTGCAGGGTGCGGCCGACGAACTGGTAGCCGCCGGGGCCTTCCATGCCGTACACGCACATGTAGGCGCCGCCGATGCCCACCGAGTTCTCCGCGGTCCAGGTGCGCGCCGGGTTGTACTTGGTGGTCACCAGGCGGTGGCGCGGGTCCAGAGGGGTGGCCACCGGCGCGCCGAGGTAGACGTCGCCCAGGCCCATCACCAGGTAGCTGGCGTCGAACACGGTGCGGTGCACTTCGTCGAGGTTCGGCAGGTCGTTGATGCGGCGGATGAACTCCAGGTTGCTCGGGCACCAGGGGGCGTCCTTGCGCACCGTGGTCATGTATTTCTCGATGGCCAGCTGGCAGGCCGGGTCGTCCCAGGACAGCGGCAGGTGGACGATGCGCGACGGCACCTTGAGGTCGCGCGCGGCGCACACGGCGTCCCATTCGCCGGCGACGACTTCCAGCAGGCGCGCCAGCGGCAGGGTTTCCGGCTGGTAGTGGACCTGCAGCGAGCGGATGCCCGGCGTGAGGTCGATCACCCCATCGAGCTGTTTGGCCTCCAGTGCCTGCATCAGCGCATGGCCACGGAAGCGCAGCACCAGGTCGAGTTCGGGCTGGCCGATCTCCAGCAGAAGGTGGGTGTCGCCGGACAGGCGCGCGACCAGTCGGGTGTCGTCGCGGCCGAGGTCGAGGACGATGGGGGAGGTCAGGTCATCCACGGAGCAGCCCATTCTCCCTTTGGGAGAGGGTTGGGGTGAGGGACGATCGGTGCGTGCGGAGAGCTCCCTCACCCCCGCCCCCTCTCCCGGAGGGAGAGGGGAGAGAAGCGCGGTCTCCGCGTTACGCGCCTGCGCCAGTTCCCGCGCCGTGGCGATGTCCACCGGCACGAAGCGCACCTTGTCGCCGGCCTTGAGCTGGCCGAGCTGCCAGAGGTCGGCCTCGATGAGGGTCACCGGGCAGACGAAGCCGCCCAGGCTGGGGCCGTCCGGACCGAGGATCACCGGCATGTCGCCGGTGAAGTCCACCGCGCCGATGGCGTAGGGGTTGTCGTGGATGTTTGAGGGGTGCAGGCCGGCCTCGCCGCCGCTGTCGCGCACCCACTCCGGCTTCGGGCCGATCAGGCGCACGCCGGTGCGGCTGGAGTTGAAGTGCACTTCCCAGTCGGTGGTGAGGAAGGTGTCGATGTAAGCCGGGGTGAAGTATTCCGGCGCGCCGTGGGGACCGTAGATCACCCGCAGCTGGCGCACGGTGGGCAGTTCGGTGCACAGCTCGGCGGGCAGGCGCGCGCCGGCCTGGCGGTCGGCCAGGGCCGGGATATGCAGCACGTCGCCGGCGCGCAGGGCGCGTCCACCGTGGCCGCCGAACTGGCCGAGGGTGAAGGTGCTCCGCGAGCCCAGGTACTCCGGCACCTGCAGGCCGCCGCGCAGGCACAGGTAGCTGCGCGCGCCGCTGCCGGCGAGGGTGCCGAGGGCCAGGGTGCTGCCAGCCGCGACCAGTAGCGCGGTGTTCATCGGCTGTGGGGCGCCGTCCACGCTCAGCGGGATGGTCGCGCCGGTCACCGCCACCACGGCGTCGGTGTTGAAGCGCAGCAGCGGGCCGCTCATGGTGATTTCCAGGCCGGCGGCGCCCTCGTCGTTGCCAAGCAGGCGGTTGCCCAGGCGCAGCGCGCGGTCGTCCATCGGCCCGGAGGGCGGCACGCCGACGGCCCAGTAGCCGAGGCGGCCGGGGTAGTCCTGCACCGTGGTCTGGGTACCGGCGGACAGCACCTCGAAGGTGTCGGCCCGGTAGACCAGGCCTTCCAGGCAGCGGGTCCAGGGCGAGCCGTTGGCGAAGGGCGCGTCCTCGATGATCTGCCGCAGGTAGTCGCGGTTGGTCTCCACGCCGTACAGCAGCGAGTCGGCCAGCGCCCGGTCCAGCGCGGCGGCGGCCTCGGCGCGGCTCGGCGCCCAGGCGATCAGCTTGGCGATCATCGGGTCGAAGTAGGGCGGGATCTCGCAGCCGGCCTCGACCCAGGTGTCGATGCGCAGGGCCTTGCCGTCGGCTGCCGGGAATTGCACGGCGGTGAGCAGGCCGGGGCTGGGCTGGAAGTCGCGGCCCGGGTCCTCGGCGTACAGCCGCGCCTGGATGGCGTGGCCGGCGGGTTGCAGCGTCTTCGCCAGTTCGGCCAGTGGCGGCAGGTCGCCGGCGGCCAGTTCGATCATCCAGCGCACCAGGTCGACGCCCCACACCTGTTCGGTGACGCCGTGTTCCACCTGCAGGCGGGTGTTCACTTCGAGGAAGTAGAAGCGCTCGGCCTCGCTGTCGTAGACGAATTCGACGGTGCCGGCGCTTCGGTAGCTGACCGCCTTGGCCAGCTTGATCGCCGCCGCGCACAGTTCTTCGGCCATGCCGGCCGGCAGGTTCGGCGCGGGGGTTTCCTCCAGCACCTTCTGGTTGCGCCGCTGCACCGAGCAGTCGCGCACGCCCAGCGCCAGCACCTCGCCGTGGCCGTCGCCGAACACCTGCACTTCCAGGTGGCGGGCGCGCTGGATGTATTTCTCGATGAACACGCCGCTGTCGCTGAAGTTGTTCTGCCCCAGGCGCTTGACCGCGTCGAAGGCGTCGCTCAGCTCTTCCGCGCTGCGGCACACGCGCATGCCGATACCGCCGCCGCCGGCGGTGCTCTTGAGCATCACCGGGTAGCCGACCCGCTCACCGGCGGCCAGCGCGGCGTCGAGGTCTTCCAGCAGTTCGGTGCCTTCCAGCAGCGGCACGCCGTGCTGCTTGGCCAGCGCGCGAGCGGTGTGCTTGAGGCCGAACACGCGCAGCTGCTCCGGCGTCGGCCCGACGAAGGCGATACCGGCGGCCTCGCAAGCTTCGGCGAAGGCGGCGTTCTCGGAGAGGAAGCCGTAGCCGGGGTGGATGGCTCGGGCGCCGCTGCGCTTCGCGATGCCTAGAATCTTGTCGACCACCAGGTAGGTCTGCGCGGCCGGGCCTTCGCCCAGGGAGTGGGCCTCGTCGGCCTGCTGGATATGCAGGCTGGCGGCATCCGCCTCGGAGTAGACGGCGACCCCCTTCACGTCGAGCTGGCGCAGGGTGCGCAGGATGCGGCAGGCGATGGCGCCGCGGTTGGCGATCAGCAGTGTGTCGAACATGAGGTTTGCCTCATGGGGTGGCGGGCCGTCCCGCCGTCATTCGGTCTGCACCCCGGTCGTCCGGGGTGGTGGATCAGCGCAGGCTCGCTTCTATCAAACATAAAGTAACCGGCTGATTTCATTGGTGAACCACCGTGGGAGCGGACTTGTCCGCGAACTTGGCCTGTAAAAGCTCGCGGACAAGTCCGCTCCCACAGGTGTTTGCACAGAGGCGGCACACCGTCACGGATAGGGTGGAGCCTTGTGCTCCAGGCACTGCCCCGAGCGGCTCTGGCACAGGAGGAACAGCCAGCGCCGTAGCCCGGATGCAATCCGGGGCGGGGCGTCGCCGGCTTTCCGGGTTGCGTCCGGGCTACCTGGTTTCAGTTCCATACCAGCACCTCGGCCGGGGTCGGGTTCCAGCCGTTGCAGGGGTTGTTCAGCTGCGGGCAGTTGGAGATCAGCACGATGACGTCCATGTGCGCCTCCAGCTCCACGTACTTGCCCGGGGCGGAGATGCCGTCCTCGAAGGTCAGGCCGCCCTCGGGCGTCACCGGCACGTTCATGAAGAAGTTGATGTTGGCGCCGATGTCGCGCTTCTCCAGGCGGCCGTCGCGCAGGCTGGCGCGCAGGAAGTTGTCGCGGCAGCTGTGCATGTAGCGCTTGTCGAGGGCGTAGCGGACCGTGTTGCTCTCCTGGGCGCAGGCGCCGCCGAGGGTGTCGTGGCGGCCGCAGGTGTCGGCGACGATGGTCAGCAGCGGGTTGCCCAGGTTGGACCAGAGCACCGTGCCGGTGGTCAGGTACGCGCCGTTCTGCTTGCGCAGGGTGCGTTGCGGGTCGTAGCGCTCGCGCGGGTTGCGGGCGCTGTAGAACAGGGTGTCGACGGCCTGGTTGCCTTCCAGGTCGAGCAGGCGCAGGGTCTGCCCGGCCCTGACTTCGAACAGGTAGGGCTCGCCGGCCGGGATGACGTGGCGGAAGGCGGCGCTGGCGGCGTGCTTGGTGCTGGCGGTAAGGCTCATGGTCGGTGCCCTCACAGGTACAGGCGTTCGGTGTTGTGGAAGCCGCGGCCGTTCTCCGGGCGCGAGGTACGGCAGAGCACGCTGATGCCGTCGCTCTCGACCTTGCTCCAGCCCAGCTGCACCGGCTTGGGCGCGTAGAGCGGGTTGGGGTCCAGCGGGTGCTGCAGGGCGGTGAGCACCACCAGGCAGTCCATCGGCGCGTACAGCTCCACGTAGTCGCCGGCCCTGGAGTTGCCGGGCTCGAAGTGGAAGCGGCCACCTTCGTCGACCGTCACCTTGCTGAACAGGTTGAGGGTCATCAGCAGGTCCTGCAGGTTCAGGTTCCACTTGCCCATTTCCACCAGCAGGTTGTCCTCGCCGTTGCGGAAGAAGCCGTTGCGCAGTTCCTGGTAGCGACCCTGGCCGTATTTCTCCGCCGTTTCCGCGGCGTTGAGCACGCCGCCGAAGCTGTCGTGCCAGCCGCAGGTGTCGGCGGTGATGGCGGCGAGCACGCGACCCATGTCCGAGTACAGGCAGTGGCCGGCGGTGAGCCGGGCGGTGTGCTGGCACTTGAGGGTGTCCGGCAGGTTCAGGCGCTCGCTCTTCTCGGTGGCGGAGAGCAGCAGCAGGCTGACGTTGGCGCCGCCTTCGAGATCGGTGATGCGCAGCAGCTGGCCGCGCTTGAGCACGAAGGAGGTGTGGCCGCCACCGGGGACGGTCTCCTCGTAGAGGGTGGGGCGCAGGGCGAGAGAGGCAGTCATGCTCAGGCTCCTTGGGGAGTGGGTTGTAGGCTGTCGACCAGCTGGGCCGGCAGCTTGTCGAGCGCGACGCTTGTGGCGCGGCGGTCGGCGTTGAGAGGGATGTCGTAGGTGATGCGCGCGCCGAAGGCGTTGGGCGCGTGCGGGTCGACGCGGGTCTTGTCGAACACCAGCAGGCGGGTGCCGAGGCTGAAGCCTTCCGACAGGTCGTGGGTGACCATGAACACGGTCGGCCGGGTCTCGCTCCACAGTTCCAGCAGCAGGGCGTGCATGTCCTTGCGGATGCCCGGGTCGAGGGCGCCGAAGGGTTCGTCGAGCAGCAGTACGCGTGGCTTCATGATCAGCGCCTGGGCGATGGCCAGGCGCTGCTGCATGCCGCCGGAGAGCTGGCTGGGGTACTTGTCCAGGGCGTGGCCGAGGCCGACCTTGCGCAGCACCGCCTCGGCCTGGGCGCGGGCCTCGCGCTTGGCCGCGCCGAACAGCCGGCCGAGCAGGGGCGAGCGCGGCAGTTCCAGGCCGATGGCGACGTTGTCCAGCACGCTCAGGTGGGGGAACACCGAGTAGCGCTGGAAGACGACGCCGCGGCTGGCGTCCGGTTCGGCGGCCAGCGGCTGGCCGGCCAGCAGGATTTCGCCGCGGCTCGGGCGCTCCTGGCCCAGCAGCAGGCGCAGGAAGGTGGACTTGCCGCAGCCGGAGGCGCCGACCAGGGTGCAGAACTCGCCTTCGCGGACGATCAGGTTCAGCCGCTCCAGCACGACCTGGTCGCCGTACTGCTGCCAGACGTTGTTGACCTGGATGAAACTCATGCCTTGGCTCCTTCGTACCAGGGGAAGCACAGGCGGGTGAGCTGGCGCAGCCCCAGGTCCATCAGCCAGGCGAGCAGGGTGATCCACACCACGTACGGCAGGATCACGTCCATCGCCATGTAGCGGCGGACCAGGAAGATGCGGTAGCCGAGCCCGTCCGTGCTGGCGATGGCCTCGGCGGCGATGAGGAACAGCCAGGCCGAGCCGAGCACCAGGCGCAGGGCGATCAGCAGGCGCGGCAGCAGCTGCGGCAGGACTACGCGCAGGATCAGCGTCCAGGTGCTGGCGCCGAGGGTCTGCGCCTTGATCAGCAGTTCGCCGGGAATCTCCCGGGCGCGCTGCTCCAGGTCGCGGGCCAGCACCGGGGTGATGCCGATGACGATCAGCATCACCTTGGACAGCTCGCCCAGGCCGAAGACGATGAACAGGATCGGCAGGATCGCCAGCGGCGGCACCATCGACAGCACGGTCAGCAGCGGCGACAGCGGCGCGCGGAACAGGGGCAGCACGCCGGCGGCGATGCCGAGGGCGAGCCCCGCCAGGGCGGCGATGCCGATGCCCATGCCCAGGCGCTTGAGGCTCGCCGCGCTGTCCTGCCAGAACAGGTAGCCACCGGTGCGCTTGTCCTCGGTGAAGGCCAGGCGATCCACCGCGCTTGCCATCTGCGCGGCGCTCGGCAGCAGCTTGTCGTTGGGGTTCTCCGCCTGCCGCGCCGCCGAGCCGGTGAAGTAGGCGAACAGCAGCAGGGCGAAGGGCAGCAGGACCAGCAGCAGGCGGCCGCCGCGGTCCGGGTGTCGGTTGATCAGGCGCATGGCAGTCTCTCGCAGGTGTGGGAGCGGCCCTCTGGCCGCGATCGCGGGCAAGCCCGCTCCCACAGGTGTCGTCAGGCCTTACAGCGCGCCGTCGGCCGCCATCTGCATGTAGGTCGGGTCGAAGCGCAGCTTGAGGTTGCCCTTGTCGCCGGTGGTGACGCCCTTGGCGAAGGCCATGCCAATGGCCTCGGCGCTCTGCGCGCCTTCGCCGAGCAGGCCGTGGGCGAAGGAGAACTCGGCCACCTTGGTCATGGTCGCCGGCAGCTTCGCGCTGGTGGCGAAGGCCACCGCGTCCTTGGCGCTGTAGAACATCTTGGTCGCGGCCAGCTGTGCCTCGTAGCCGGCCAGGTCGGTGCCGGAAGCCTTGGCCATGTGCTCGCGGGCGGCCATGCCTGCGGCGGAGTCGGCGCTCATCGCCGCCATGATTTCGTACCAGGCGCCGGCCAGTGCCTTGCCCAGGGCGGGGTTGTCCTTCAGGGTCTCGCTGTTGACCACCATCAGGTCGATGATCTCGCCGGGGATCTGGCTGGAGTCGAACACCTTGGTCACGCCCGGGGTGGCCTCGATCTCGGCCAACAGCGGGTTCCAGGTGGCGACGGCCTGCACGTCGTTGGTGGCGAAGGCGGCGACCATGTCGGCGTCGGAGGTGTTGACCACCTTCAGGTCCTTCTCGCTCAGCCCGGCGCGCTCCAGGCCGCGGGCCAGCAGGTAGTGGGAGACGGACAGCTCGACCAGATTGACGTTCTGGCCCTTGAGGTCGCCCAGGGTCTTCTTCTCGCCCTTGATCACGATGCCGTCGTTGCCGTTGGAGAAGTCGCCGATCACCAGGGCGGTGCTGTCCACGCCGCCGGCGGCGGGGATGGTCAGGGCGTCCATGTTGGTCATGGTGCAGCCGTCGAACTGGCCGGCGGTGTACTGGTTGATCGACTCCACGTAGTCGTTGAGCTGCACCACGTCGATGCTGATGCCGTACTTCTTCGCCCACTTGTCGACGATGCCCTGGGTGGCGCCGTATTCCCACGGCATCCAGCCGGCGTAGATGGTCCAGCAGACGCTGAAGTCGGTCTTGGGTGCGGCCTGGGCGGAGAAGCTCAGGGTGGCGGCGAGGCCGGCGGCGATCAGCGAGGACAGGGACTTGCGCATGGATGGACCTCCAGTTCTAGGGATGCGGGCAGGAGCGGCGCGGCACTGGCCTGACGGATCAGGTGGCGCGTTCTCCCGGGCTTTTGTCCCGCCGTGTAACCCCTGTCGAGGTCGCCAACTCTCGGACCAGACACCCGTCGCGGTGAACGGGCCGGAACCCTAGTCGGCCATTGCAAGTTGTAGTGCCGCGCCCCGGCAGGGGTGCTTCTGCATGGCTGGGCTAAAGCGAACATCGTGCCAGTCGGCGCAAACCGCGCCCTGGTGGGGCGCGGGGGCCGGCACGGGGCGCCGGCGTGCGCGAAATCGGTGCGCGGTGGTCGTTATTGGTGCTCAGAGCTGGTTGTCGGCAGCGAGCTGCATGTAGGCCGGGTCGAAGCGCAGCATGATCTGCGAGCGGTTGCCCAGCACGCGGTCGTCGCTGAAGGCGATGCCCAGCCGTTGCAGGCCCTTGCCTTCGCCGAGCAGGCGCTGGGCGTCGGCGAAGCCGGCCACGCGCTCCATCAGGGCCGGCATCTTGTCGCCACGGGCGAAGGCCACCGCCGAGCGCGGCGCATAGAAGGAACGGATGGTGCGCAGCTGTTCGTCGAAGTCTTCGGGTGTGGCGCCCGCCGCGTCGGCCATCCTGGCGCGCGCGGCCGCCCCGGCGGGCGTCGGCAGGCCCATCAGGCGCATGCCCTCGAACCAGGCGCCGGTGAGGGCGCGGCCCAGTTCCGGGTGCTGGGTCAGGGTCTGGCTGTTGACCACCAGCAGGTCGAGAATCTCGCCGGGTACGTGGCGCGAGCTGAACACCTGCACACTGTCGCCATCCTGGCGTAGCTCGGAGAGGATCGGATTCCAGGTCACTACCGCATCGCCCCGGCCGCTGCGCCAGGCCTGGGCGAGGTCCTTGTCCGAGACGTTCTCGATGTTCACGTCGCCGGGCTGCAGATGGGCCCATTCCAGGGCGCGGCTGAGCAGGTAGTGGGACACCGAGTTCTCCACCAGCAGGATGGTCTTGCCCTTGAGGTCCTTCAGGTCCTTGCTGCCGCCGCGTACCAGAATGCCGTCTGCACCCGCGGAGAAGTCGCCGACGATCAGCGCGGTGGAGTCCACGCCGGCGGCGGCGGGAATGGTCAGGGCGTCCATGTTGGTCATGGCGCAGGCGTCGTACTGATTGGCGGTGTACTGCTCGATGGAGGCGACATAGTCCGGCACCTGGCGGACCTGGATCTCGATGCCGTACTTCTTCGCCCACTTGTCGACGATGCCCTGTTCGGCCATGTAGCCCCACAGCATCCAGCCGGCGTAGACCGACCAGCAGACCTTGAACGGGCGTTGCTCGGGAGCGGCGTGGGCGGGTTGCAGCAGGAGCAGGAGGAGAAGGGCGCACAGCAGGCGGTTCGGCATGAATGACCTCGGGACAATGGACGGGAGACGGGGCGGCGGCCATGCCTGTCGTTCTCCCGGGCTTTTGTCCCGCCGTGTAACCCCTGTCAGGGTCGCCCACTCTCGGACCAGCCGCTCGTCGTGGTGGACGAGCCGGAACCCTAGTCGGCCATTTGCAAGTCGTAGTGCCGTACCCACATCGCCAGGGCCGGAAGCGAACTTCGTGCCAGGTGGCGCGCCACTACCGAGCGAGGCTCAGCGGGCGCTGGATGTCCATCAGATAGCGGGCGACCCTGCCGCTCTCCCTGAGTTGCTGGAGGCCGCGGTTGAAGCGCTGCAGGCGCACCTCGTTGCCCGGTATCTTCTTCGATAGCAGCAGGTGGAGGCTGTCCCGGTGCAGCGGTTGGGGGTGGAAGCTCAGCCTGGCGCGTTCCTCCCGGCTGAAGCGGCCGTGGAGCATGTCGAAGGCCACGATCTTGTCCATCGGGAACACGTCCAGGCGGCCGGCCAGCAGCATGCGCAGCCCCTGTTCCTCGCTGCTGACGCGCTTGACCTTGAGCCTGCCTTCGCGCTCGGCCTGGCGCCAGGCATCGCCGTAGTCGTAGTGGATGGCGCCGCCGATGCGCAGGGGGGCTAGGTCGGCGACCTCCTGCCATTCGAGGGGGCGATCCTTGCGGTGGAACAGGTAGTAGCCGCTTTCCACCACCGGGTCGCTGATGAAGAACGCTTCCTCGCGCCCGGGGCTGCGCAGCCATACCGCGCTACCGTCGCTGGTGCCCTTTTCGGCTTTGTGCAGGGCCCTGGCCCAGGGGTGGAACTCCCATTGCACCCGCACGCCCTCCAGGGCGAAGGCCTCCTCGACGATGCGCGAAGCGACGCCGTGGTGCGGCAGATTCTGGCTGAGGTAGGGCGGCCACTCGCCATTGGTCAGGCGAATCTCGTCGGCGGCGCAGGGGAGCGTGATCAGCAGGGTGAGGACCAGAGACAGCAGACGCATGGCGCACTTCCTTTGCCTGGGCCGGACCGGGCACGGGGCCGCCCGGCCGTGGCGAGAATCGCCACCCGGGGCGGGGGAGCCGCCGGGTCTGCCTGCAGTCTAGTCAGTGCGCGCGAAGAGCGCCGCCGATCACTTCAGCATGCTGGCGGCGGCCTCCATGGCGGCCGAAAGGTCGTCGTCGGCCTGCATGTCCACGTTCGGGTCGAGGCCGAGCTTGGCGAAGGCCGGAATCTTGCTCCAGTCCAGCTGGGTGTAGGGGTGCTCGCTGCCCAGGTAGCTCTGCAGGGTGGCGACCTGGACGATGTCCACGTAGTCGGCCTTGGGCGAGTTGCGGGTGAAGTCCAGGTGCTGGCCGGGAACCATGGCGATGGGCTCGGGGAATTCCCAGGCGCGCAGGATGCGGTCGCCGATGATCGGGTGGATGCGCTCGATCACGTGGTTGAGGCTGATCGAGTCCGCCAGCAGGGCGTTGTGCTCCTCGGCGTAGGTGAGGATCGGCAGTACGCCGATCTGGTGCACCAGGCCGGCCAGGGTGGCCTGGTCGGGCGCCAGTCGGGTGTAGTGGCGGCACAGCACGTGGCAGATGCCGGCGATCTCGGTGCTCTTGTTCCACACCTCGCGCATCTTGCGGTCGACCACGTCGCTGGTGGCCTGGAACATCTGTTCCATGGCCAGGCCGGTAGCGAGGTTGCAGGTGTAGTTGATGCCCAGGCGGCTGACCGCCATCTGCAGGTCGGTGATTTCCTTGCTGGTGCGCAGCAGCGGGCTGTTGACCACCTTGATGATGCGCGCGGCCAGGGCCGCGTCGTTGCCGATCACCTTGCTGAGGGCGGGGATGCTGATGTTCGGGTCCTCGACCGCCTCGCGCACCTTGAGCGCCACCTCGGGCAGCGTCGGCAGCACCAGATCATCGTTGTCGATGGCCTGGATCAGTTCCTCTTGGACTTTTTCGGCAAGCTTGCTCATTTCTGTTCTCGGGTCGCTCGCCTGCGTCCGTCGGGGACGGATGCGGGCTTTCGTTCAGGTCTGCCCGGGTTGTACCGCGTTTGCCCGGGATCGTGCATCAGCTTTTTTTACCTAGCGCTGGATTTCGCGATCCGCGTCCAACTGGTAGGGCATTTCCAGCAATTCCAGCGCGGGGCCGTCGGGGCTGCCGAGCTGGATGCGGCCATCGGCCACCGCATCTTCCTGCAGCACCGCCAGCAACTCGGTGCCCTGCTCCGCGGCGGCGGCGATCACCACTTCGCCGACGCTGGAGCTGTGCACCGGCGAGAACAGTGCGGTGCCCGGCGCCGGGATTTCGCCCTGGCTCTGCTTCAGGCGCTGCAGGCGGCGCTTGAGCTTGCCCAGGTACTGCATGCGCGCGACGATTTCCTGACCGGTATAGCAGCCTTTCTTGAAGCTGACGCCGCCGACCGCCTGCAGGTTGATCATCTGCGGGATGAACAGCTCGCGCGTGGCGCCGAACACCTGGCCGACGCCGGCGCGCACCTGGCCAAGCAGCCAGTCGTCCAGCGGGGCTTCGCGCAGTTGTGCGGTGAACTGGTCGCGCAGGCTCTCGGCCTGCTCCGCCGGGGCCCACAGCTCGGCGTGTCCGCCGGGCAGGCGGATGGCGATCAGGCCGTTGGCGCGGGCCACGGCGTCGGCCTGCTGCGGCAGCTCCAGGCCCTGGGCGAGCAGGGCGTCATCGCCGTCGCTCAGGCCGAAGCGCGCCCAGGCGGCGGACTCGTCGCCGAGCGTCGACTTGGAGAACACCGCGTATTTCTTCAGGTCCGCCAGCTGCGGTTCCAGCAGCTCGGCGGCCATCGCCAGGAGGTAGCCGTCGCCCTCCTGAAGGATGCGGAAGCTGGACACCATGCGGCCCTTGGGCGTGCAACGGGCGCCCAGGCTGGAGGTCCGTTCGTCGAGGTAATTGAGGTTGCAGGTGAGCTGCCCCTGGAGAAACTTGGCGGCGTCCGGGCCGCGCACGGCGAGCAGGGCCTCGTGGGTCAGGGGGGTGAAGAAGGCGGAGTCGGCCATGGGCGATCGCTGGTTGGAAAGTCAGGCGGTCATCATAGAGGCCACCCGTCGCCTTGTCAGCGGGTGCCGAGCACGCCGCCCGCCGTTATACTGCGCCCCTTTGCACAGGAGCCGCTGCATGGCCGACGCTACCGAACTCAACCGCCTCTTCTGGCACAGCCGCCGCGGCATGCTGGAGCTGGACGTGCTGCTGGTGCCCTTCGTCAAGGAGGTCTATCCCGGCCTGGGCGCCGAGGACCAGGCCCGATTCCGCAAGCTGCTGGAATGCGAGGACCAGGACATGTTCGGCTGGTTCATGCAGCGCGGAGAACCGGAAGACCCCGATCTGCGCCACATGGTGCGGATGATCCTGGACCGTGTCCAACCCAAGTGACCGCTTCGAATGCCGGTGGCAGGCCTCGCGCCTGCTGCTGGCGGCCTACCTTGCCGCGCTGGTCCTGGCGCTGGCGACGCTATTCCTCATCGACCTTCCACTCTGGGGCGCGCTGCTCGGCGCCACCGCCTGCCTGCTGCACGGCGCCTGGGCGCTGCCGCGGCAGATCCTGCTGACCCATCCCGCGGCCTTCACCGGCCTGCGCCGCGACGAGGGCGGCTGGCAGTTGTTCAATCTTCGCGATGGCTGGCAGGCGGTGCAGCTGAGGCCGGACAGCCTAGCGCTGCCGGTGGCTGTGGTGCTGCGCTTTCGCCTGGTGGGCGAGCGCCGCATCCGCGGGCTTTGCATCGGGCGCGATGCGATGGCCCGCGACGCGCACAGGCGCCTGCGGGTGCGCCTGAAGTTCAGCCGGCGTAGATGGGCGGCACCAGAATAGTGTCGCGTGCCTCGGGCAGCAGGTCCGGGTAGTCCAGGGTGTAGTGCAGGCCGCGGCTCTCGCGGCGGCGCATCGCCGACTCGATCATCAGCTCGGCGACCTGAGCCAGGTTGCGCAGCTCAATCAGGTCGCGGCTGACCTTGTAGTTGGAATAGAACTCGTCGATCTCGTCCAGCAGCAGGCGTACTCGGTGCTGGGCGCGCTGCAGGCGCTTGTTGGTACGCACGATGCCCACGTAGTCCCACATGAAGCGCCGCAGCTCGTCCCAGTTGTGGGCGATGATCACGTCCTCGTCCGAGTCGGTCACCTGGCTGGCGTCCCAGGCCGGCAGCGCCGGCGCCATAGCCACATTGTCGAGTTGGGAAACGATGTGCTCGACCGCCGAGCGGGCATAGACGAAGCATTCCAGCAGCGAGTTGCTGGCCATGCGGTTGGCGCCGTGCAGGCCGGTGAAGCTGGTCTCGCCGATGGCGTAGAGCCCCGGCACGTCGCTGCAGCCGTGGCGATCGACCGCCACGCCGCCGCAGGTGTAGTGCGCCGCTGGCACCACCGGGATGGGCTGGCGGGTGATGTCGATGCCGAACTGCAGGCAGCGTTCGTGCACGGTGGGGAAGTGCGACTTCACGAACTCGGCCGGCTTATGGCTGATGTCCAGGTACACGCAGTCGATGCCGAGGCGTTTCATCTCGTGGTCGATGGCGCGGGCGACGATGTCGCGCGGGGCGAGTTCGGCGCGCTCGTCGAAGCGCTCCATGAAACGCTCGCCGTTGGGCAGCTTGAGGTGCGCTCCTTCGCCGCGCAGGGCCTCGGTGATCAGGAAACTCTTGGCCTGGGGGTGGTAGAGGCAGGTCGGGTGGAACTGGTTGAACTCCAGGTTGCCGACCCGGCAACCGGCGCGCCAGGCCATGGCGATGCCGTCGCCGCTGGCGCCGTCCGGATTGCTGGTATAAAGGTAGACCTTGGCTGCCCCGCCAGTGGCGAGCACCACGAAGCGCGCATGGTAGGTATCCACCTCGCCGCTGCTGCGGTTGAGTACGTAGGCGCCGACGCAGCGCTGGCCCGGCAGGCCGAGCTTGCGCTCGGTGATCAGGTCCACCGCCACGCGCTGCTCCTGCAACTCGATGTTGGCGCGCTTGCGGGTTTGCTCCAGCAGGGTGTTGAAGATGGCCGCGCCGGTGGCGTCGGCGGCATGGATGATGCGCCGGTGGCTGTGGCCGCCCTCGCGGGTGAGGTGGAACTCGAAGCCGCCGTCCTCGCGGTCCTGCTCATCGTCGCGGGTGAAGGGCACGCCCTGCTCGATCAGCCACTGGATCGCCTCGCGGCTGTGTTCTACGGTGAAGCGCACGGCCTCCTCGCGGCACAGGCCGCCGCCGGCGTTCAGGGTATCGCTGACGTGGGACTCGATGGTGTCGGTATCGTCCAGCACCGCGGCGACGCCGCCCTGGGCCCAGTAGGTGGAGCCGTTGGCCAGGTCGCCCTTGCTCAGCACGGCGACGCGCAGATGCGCGGGCAGTGTCAGGGCCAGTGTCAGGCCGGCGGCACCACTGCCTATGACCAGAACGTCGTGCTGATAGTGTCGGCTCATCTACTACTGGTCCCGCAGGTGGAAGGGCGGCGCCTAGTATATCGAGGGGGTGGGCGGCACAATAGCGGCGCTTATGACGGAGAAGAACGCTCTGGAACTTTTCTTAGTCGTTCAAGTTCCAAAGACAGTTGCCGAAAGTGGCTGTCGTATTGGTGCGATGGCCCTGGTGGCCAGATTATTAATGCAGCGGTCGGACCGGCCACGCTGTGACGCTTTGCAAGGCACCAGAGACGCCGCGCAAAGCTTATTCGGAGGGGAGAACTTTTGCGCAACGCCCGAGTCTATCTTGGCAGATCGACGGACTGGCCGACGCCTATCTCCTCCGGAACGAACGAGGAGTATTCATGCTAGCCCAGGAAGACGATCAGCAGTTGGTCGAGCGGGTGCAGCGCGGCGACAAACGGGCCTTCGATCTGTTGGTTCTCAAGTACCAGCACAAGATTCTAGGTCTGGTGGTGCGCTTCGTTCACGACAGCCACGAGGCGCAGGATGTCGCCCAGGAAGCCTTCATCAAGGCTTATCGTGCGCTTGGTAATTTCCGCGGTGACAGCGCCTTCTATACGTGGCTGTACCGCATCGCCATCAACACGGCGAAGAATTATCTGGTATCGCGTGGCCGGCGTCCGCCGGACAGCGATGTCAGCGCAGAGGATGCGGAGTTCTACGACGGGGATCATGCGCTCAAGGACATCGAGTCACCCGAGCGTTCGATGTTGCGGGATGAGATCGAGGCCACCGTGCACCGGACCATCCAGCAGTTGCCCGAGGATCTGCGCACGGCGCTGACGTTGCGCGAATTCGACGGTCTGAGTTACGAGGACATTGCGAGCGTCATGCAGTGTCCGGTCGGCACCGTGCGTTCGCGAATCTTTCGAGCTCGCGAAGCCATCGACAAAGCCCTGCAGCCGCTGCTGCAGGAAGTTTGAATGTGAGACAGCGGCGACAGCCAAGAGAGGAAACACCATGAGTCGTGAAGCCCTGCAGGAATCGCTGTCCGCGGTGATGGATAACGAAGCGGACGAACTGGAGTTGCGTCGAGTGCTGGCGGCTGCCGGCGACGATGCCGAACTGCGCGGCACCTGGTCCCGTTACCAGATCGCCCGTGCGGTGATGCACAAGGAGCTGTTGGAGCCGCGCCTTGATATCGCGGCTGCGGTATCTGCCGCGCTGGCCGACGAGGCGCTGCCCAAGCCGGCGAACCGCGCTCCCTGGCGCATGGTCGGTCGCGTGGCGGTAGCCGCCTCGGTGACCCTGGCCGTGCTCGCCGGCGTGCGTTTCTACAATCAGGACGAACTGGGCGGTGCGCAACTGGCTCAGCAGCAAGGCGCGCAACCCGGCCTGACCTTGCCTCAGGTGCAGGGGCCGGCTGTACTGGCAGGCTATACTCCCGAAGCGGCATCGCCGCTGGTGCGCAGCACCGAGCAGGCGGGTTCGGGCTGGCATGAGCAGCGTTTGCCCGCCTACCTGCGCCAGCATGCCCAGCAGGCTGCCGCCACCGGTAGCGATTCCGCGCTGCCGTATGCTCGGGCTGCCAGTCTGGAAAATCGCTGAGAGAGTACATGCGCGTCATCTCCCTTATCGCACTGGTCGGCAGCTGCCTGGTTCTTCCTGCGCAAGCTGCCGAGAGCTGGTTGCAACGATTGGCACAGTCCGATCGAGAGAGTTTCAAAGGCACCTTCATCTACGAACGGAATGGCAGCTTTTCCACCCATGGCATCTGGCGCAAGGGTGGCGAAGCTGGCATGACCGAGCGGCTGTTGCAGCTGGACGGTCCCGCCCAGGAAGTGTTGCGTGTCAACGGCAAGCCGCAATGCATGAGCGGCGCGCTGGCCGAGCAGGTGGTGGACGCGCAGTGGCCGGCCCGTGGATTGGACGCCTCCCAACTGGAACAGCGTTACGACCTGCGTGTGCTGGGGCATTCCAGGGTTGCGGGTCGCCCCGCTACCGTGTTGGCCCTGATTCCGCGCGATCAGCACCGCTATGCATTCGAACTGCATCTCGATGACGTGACCGCGCTGCCGCTCAAGTCGCTGCTGATCAGCGAGAAGGGGCAGCTGCTGGAGCGTTTCCAGTTCGTCAGCCTGGAAATGGGCGGCGAGATGGCCGATGCGGCGCTCGCCCCCAGCGACACCTGCAAGCCCGTCAAACTGATCAAGATGGCCGAACTGCCCCAATCCTGGCGGGCCGGCTGGGTTCCGCCCGGCTTCGAGCTGAGCCAGGCGTTGCAGTGCAGCACGCCTGCGTCGGCCGAGCCCCTCGCCTGCCTGCTCTATGGCGATGGTCTGGCCCGTTTCACGGTGTTCCTCGAACCATTGCACGAGTCGATGGTGGAGGATGCACGTAGCCAACTGGGCCCCACGGCCGTGGTCTCGCGACGCATGAGTACCACCAACGGCGACATGATGGTGACGGTAGTCGGGGAAATCCCGGCGGGCACCGCCGAGCGTGTGGCCATGTCGATGCAGGCGGCGACCGCTATCGAGAGTTCGGCACAGTGAATCGGTTTTTCCCGGGCCGACCCGAGGCGAGCATTTCGTTCCGGGTCGGCTCTTTTGCGTCAGGATTCTGAGCGATAAGTGGCAGCAATCCTTTTCTTGTCTTTGTGAGTGGATGGAGCTGAAGTCGATGCTTGGTCTGAAATCCTCGTTGTCCGGTCTGTGCGCGTTGCTGCTGTTGGGGCAGATGTCCCTGGCACGTGCCGATTTGCCTGAGTTCACCGAGCTGGTCGAGCAGGCCTCGCCGGCGGTTGTGAACATCAGTACCCGGCAGAACCTGCCGCAGCGTGATGTGGCGATCCAGGGTCAGGTGCCCGATCTCGAGGGCCTGCCGCCCATGTTCCGCGAGTTCTTCGAGCGAAATATCCCGCAGGTGCCGCGGGGGCAGGGCGGTCGCCAGCGCGAGGCCCAGTCGTTGGGCTCCGGCTTCATCATTTCAGACGACGGCTACGTACTGACCAACAACCACGTGGTGGCCAATGCGGACGAGATCATCGTGCGCCTGTCCGACCGCAGCGAGCTGGAAGCCAAGCTGATCGGTGCTGACCCGCGTACCGACGTGGCCTTGCTCAAGGTGGAAGGCAAGGGGCTGCCGACCGTCAAGCTGGGCAAGTCCCAGGCGCTCAAGGTCGGCGAGTGGGTACTGGCGATCGGTTCGCCGTTCGGCTTCGATCACTCCGTCACCGCCGGCATCGTTTCGGCCAAGGGCCGCAGCCTGCCGAACGAGAGCTACGTGCCGTTCATCCAGACCGACGTGGCGATCAATCCCGGCAACTCGGGCGGTCCGCTGTTCAACCTGGATGGCGAGGTGGTCGGCATCAACTCGCAGATATTCACCCGCTCCGGCGGCTTCATGGGCCTGTCCTTCGCCATCCCGATCGACGTGGCGATGGACGTGGCCAACCAGCTCAAGTCCGAGGGCAAGGTCAGCCGCGGCTGGCTGGGCGTGGTGATTCAGGAAGTGAACAAGGACCTGGCCGAATCCTTCGGCCTGGATAAGCCGGCCGGTGCCCTGGTGGCCCAGGTGCTGGAAGACGGCCCCGCCGCCAAGGGTGGTCTGCAGGTCGGCGATGTAATCCTCAGTCTCAATGGCCAGCCCATCGTCATGTCCGCCGACCTGCCTCATCTGGTAGGCGCCCTCAAGCCGGGCAGCGAGGCCAGCCTCGAAGTCGTGCGTGAGGGGGAGCGCAAGCGCATCCAGCTGAAGATCGGGGCTCTCCCTGAAGAGGGTGGCGAGATGCCGGTGGTGGGCCAGGCCGGTGCGGAACGTAGCAGCAACCGCCTGGGTGTTTCGGTCGTCGAACTGACCGCCGAGCAGAAGAAGGCCTTCGACCTGCGTGGCGGGGTGGTGATCAAGGAAGTGCAGGGCGGCCCGGCTGCGCTGATCGGCCTGCGCTCGGGTGACGTGATCACCCACCTGAACAACCAGGCTATCGATTCGGCCAAGACCTTCGCCCAGGTGGCCAAAGATCTGCCGGTCAACCGCTCGGTTTCCATGCGCGTCCTGCGCCAGGGCCGGGCCAGCTTTATCACCTTCAAACTGGCCGAGTAGGTCTGGCCGGGAGGTTGGGTGATCAACGAGGGCGGCCTGGGTCGCCCTTTTTGTGTCCGCCGTCCACGTCATGAGCGTGACGCGGCGCTTGCCGGTCAGGTAGAATTCCCGGCTATTTTTCGGCGGGCAGCCTGCCTGCGGCTTTTCGAGTGTCTGATCTGTGAGTGACCTGAGTCATATCCGCAATTTCTCCATCATCGCCCACATCGATCATGGCAAGTCGACCCTGGCCGACCGATTCATCCAGATCTGTGGCGGCCTCTCCGACCGGGAGATGGAGGCTCAGGTGCTCGATTCCATGGATCTGGAGCGCGAGCGCGGCATCACTATCAAGGCGCACAGCGTGACCCTGCATTACCCGGCGCAGGACGGCAGGACCTACCAGTTGAACTTCATCGACACCCCCGGCCACGTGGATTTCACCTATGAGGTGAGCCGTTCCCTGGCGGCGTGCGAGGGCGCGATCCTGGTGGTGGATGCCGGCCAGGGCGTGGAGGCACAGTCGGTCGCCAACTGCTACACCGCCATCGAGCAGGGTCTCGAGGTCATGCCGGTGCTGAACAAGATGGACCTGCCCCAAGCCGAGCCGGAGCGGGTCAAGGACGAGATCGAGCACATCATCGGCATCGACGCCAGCGACGCCGTGCCCTGCAGTGCCAAGAGCGGCATGGGCGTGATCGATGTGCTGGAGCATCTGGTCAAGGTGATCCCGCCGCCGGAAGGCGAGATCGAGGCGCCGCTGCAGGCGCTGATCATCGATTCCTGGTTCGACAATTACCTGGGCGTGGTCTCGCTGGTGCGGGTCAAGCACGGCCGGATCAAGAAGGGTGACAAGGTGCTGGTCAAATCGACCGGCAAGATTCACCAGGTCGACAGCGTCGGAGTCTTCACGCCCAAACACACCGCCACCGACGACCTCAAGGCGGGCGAGGTGGGCTTCATCATCGCCGGCATCAAGGATATCCACGGAGCGCCGGTAGGCGACACCCTGACCCTGTCCACCACGCCGGACGTGGCGGTACTGCCAGGCTTCAAGCGCATCAAGCCGCAGGTCTACGCCGGTCTGTTCCCGGTCAGCTCCGACGACTTCGAGGACTTCCGCGAGGCCCTGCAGAAGCTGACCCTGAACGACGCCGCGCTGCAGTACGAGCCGGAAAGCTCCGACGCCCTGGGCTTCGGCTTCCGCATCGGTTTCCTTGGCATGCTGCACATGGAGATCATCCAGGAGCGCCTGGAGCGCGAATACGACCTGGATCTGATCACCACCGCGCCGACCGTGGTTTTCGAAGTGGAAATGAAGAATGGCGACGTGCTCAGCGTCGACAACCCTTCCAAGCTGCCAGACCCGGCGGGCATTCTCGACATGCGCGAGCCCATCGTACGCGCCAATATCCTGGTGCCGCAGGAGCACCTGGGCAGCGTCATTACCCTGTGCATCGAGAAGCGTGGCGTGCAGCGCGACCTGCAATTCCTCAGCAGCCAGGTTCAGGTTTCCTACGACCTGCCGATGAATGAGGTGGTGCTGGATTTCTTCGACCGTCTCAAGTCCGTTAGCCGTGGCTATGCCTCGCTGGACTACAGCTTCGATCGTTTCCAGTCGGCCAACCTGGTGCGTCTGGACGTGATGATCAACGGCGAGAAGGTCGATGCCCTGGCGCTGATCGTGCACCGCGACCGTGCCCACCAGAAGGGCCGTGTGCTGACCGAGAAGATGAAGGAACTGATCCCGCGGCAGATGTTCGATGTCGCGATTCAGGCAGCCATCGGCGGACAGATCATCGCCCGGACCACGGTCAAGGCGTTGCGCAAGAACGTGTTGGCCAAGTGCTACGGCGGCGATGTCAGCCGTAAGAAAAAACTGCTGGAGAAGCAGAAGGCCGGCAAGAAGCGGATGAAACAGGTGGGCAGTGTGGAAATCCCGCAGGAAGCCTTCCTCGCCGTACTCAAGGTGGATAGTTAATACCTATGTCGTTCAACTTCCCGTTGCTTCTGGTGGTCGCCGTCGCGGTATCCGGTGCTCTGGCTCTGCTCGACCTGCTGTTGCTGGCGCCACGCCGGCGGGCCGCCATCGCCAGCTACGAAGGCCAGGTGGCCGCGCCGGACGAGCAAGTGCTGCAGCGCCTGAACAAGGAACCTCTGCTGGTCGAGTACGGCAAGTCCTTCTTCCCGGTGCTGGCCATCGTCCTGGTGCTGCGCTCGTTTCTGCTCGAGCCGTTCCAGATTCCATCAGGCTCTATGAAGCCCACGCTAGAAGTGGGTGATTTCATCCTGGTCAACAAGTTCGCCTACGGCATCCGCCTGCCGGTGATCGATACCAAGATCATCGACGTGGGCGACCCCCAGCGCGGCGACGTGATGGTGTTCCGCTACCCCAGCAACCCGAGCATCAACTACATCAAGCGCGTGGTCGGCCTGCCGGGCGACCGCATCAGCTACACCACCGACAAGCGTCTGCTGGTGAACGGCCAGTCGGTCGCCGAGCAGTTCCTCGGCGAGGAGCCTGGGTCGCTGGGGCGTACCCTGGTGTACCAGGAAAAGCTCGGCGAAGCGGAGCACATGATCCGCAAACTGCTGAATCGTAATATCCGCGGCGGTGACGAGTGGGTGGTGCCGCAAGGGCACTACTTCATGATGGGCGACAACCGCGACGACTCCAACGACAGCCGCTACTGGAACGATGACGCCATTCCGAAGGAGCTGTGGGGCATGGTTCCCGACCAGAATATCGTCGGCAAGGCGTTCGCCGTCTGGATGAGCTGGCCCGATCCGAAGTCGCGCAACCTGCCAAACTTCTCCAGGGTCGGCCTGATCCGCTGACCGCTAGAAATTGCGAGGCGCTGTTCAATCGAATGGCGCCTCCTTGTATATAGTCATCACAACAATACTGATAAATCGGGGTCGATCATGACGTTTGCGCGCTCGCAGAAAGGGCTTTCCATGCTGGGCTGGCTGATGGTGCTGGCCGTGGTTGCATTCCTGGCCAGTACCGGCTTCAAGATGTTTCCGCACTACATGGACTACTGGGCGATGGAGAAGGCCATCATGTCGGTGGAGAACGACCGCTCCTCCGATGTGCGCTCCGTGTCCGACTTCTACAGCCATGTGGGTAAGATGGTGCAGGTCAATGGCATCCAGGATATCAATTTGAAGGAGGTCCTGGAGGTCAAGGTCGAGAACAACGAGTTCAGGGTCCACCTGAAGTACGAGAAGCGTGAGCCGCTGGTGCAGAATCTCGACCTAGTTGCCAATTTCGACAAAGAATTCCGCGTACGCATGCCGTGAGTGTCCCCCTCTCCCGCCTCGAGCGTCAGCTCGGCCACACCTTCCAGAACCAGGAGCTGATGCTCCTGGCGCTGACCCACCGCAGTTTCGCCGGGCGCAACAACGAGCGCCTGGAGTTCCTCGGCGATGCCATCCTCAACTTCGTGGCCGGCGAGGCGCTGTTCGAGCGCTTCCCGCAGGCCCGCGAGGGCCAGCTGTCGCGCCTGCGCGCGCGTCTGGTCAAGGGCGAGACCCTGGCTGTGCTGGCCCGCGGTTTCGAGTTGGGCGAGTACCTGCGGTTGGGCTCGGGCGAGCTGAAGAGCGGCGGTTTCCGCCGCGAGTCGATCCTCGCCGATGCCCTCGAAGCCCTGATCGGCGCGATCTACCTGGATGCCGGCATGGACGTGGCCCGCGCACGGGTCCTAGCCTGGCTGGCGGGTGAGCTGGATGGCCTGACCCTGGTGGACACCAACAAGGACCCCAAGACCCGCCTGCAGGAGTTCCTCCAGTCCCGCGCCGCCGAGCTGCCGCGCTACGAAGTGGTGGACATCCAGGGCGAGCCGCATTGCCGCACCTTCTTCGTGCAGTGCGAGGTCGCGCTGCTCACCGACAAGACCCAGGGGCAGGGCGCCAGTCGGCGCATCGCCGAGCAGGTGGCAGCCGCCGCCGCGCTGGTGGCCCTGGGCGTGGAGAACAGCCATGACTGACGCACCCGTGACCCGTTGTGGCTATGTCGCCATCGTCGGCCGCCCCAACGTGGGCAAGTCGACCCTGCTCAACCACATCCTCGGGCAGAAGCTGGCGATCACCTCGCGCAAGCCGCAGACCACCCGCCACAACATGCTCGGGATCAAGACCGAGGGCGAGGTGCAGGCGGTGTACGTCGACACCCCCGGTCTGCACAAGCACAACGACAAGGCGCTCAACCGCTACATGAACCGCAGCGCCTCCACCGCCTTGAAGGATGTCGACGTGGTGGTGTTCGTGGTCGACCGCACCCGCTGGACCGACGAGGACCAGATGGTGCTGGAGAAGGTCCAGCATGTGCAGTGCCCGATCCTGCTGGCGGTGAACAAGGCCGACCGGCTGGAGGACAAGAGCGAGCTGCTGCCGCACCTGGAGTGGCTGGCCACCCAGCTGCCGCAGGCCGAGGTCGTGCCGATCTCCGCGCTGCACGGGCAGAACCTGGACACCCTGGAGCGGCTGGTCGGCGAGCGACTGCCGGAGTCCGAGCATTTCTATCCGGAAGACCAGATCACCGACCGTTCCAGCCGCTTCCTCGCCGCTGAGCTGATCCGCGAGAAGATCATGCGCCAGCTCGGCGCCGAGCTGCCGTACCAGATCACCGTGGAGATCGAGGAGTTCAAGCAGGAAGGTCGCGTCCTGCACATCCACGGCCTGATCCTGGTGGAGCGCGACGGGCAGAAGAAGATCATCATCGGCGACAAGGGCGAGCGCATCAAACGCATCGGCCAGGACGCGCGCAAGGACATGGAGACCATGTTCGATTCCAAGGTGATGCTCAACCTCTGGGTCAAGGTGAAGGGCGGCTGGTCCGACGACGAGCGCGCGCTGCGGTCGCTCGGCTACACCGACTTCTAAGCCCATTCCCCTGGCCGTCTGAACCATGCCCAGCGGCGCGCTTCCGGCCTTCGTCCTGCACAGCCGGCCCTACAAGGAAACCAGCGCGCTGGTCGACTTCCTCACCCCCGGGGGACGCCTGCGTGCGGTGCTGCGCGGTGCGCGCGGCAAGACCGGCAGCCTGGCCCGGCCGTTCGCCCCACTGGAGTTGGAGCTGCGCGGGCGCGGCGAGCTGAAGAACGTGGCGCGCCTGGAGGCCGCCGGCCTCGCCGTGTGGCTGCAGGGGCAGACCCTGTACAGTGGCCTCTACCTCAACGAGCTGCTGCTGCGTCTGTTGCCCGCCGAGGACGCCCATCCCGCCCTGTTCGAGCACTACGCCCTGACCCTGCAGGCGCTGGCCGCCGATCCGCCGCTGGAGCCGCTGCTGCGCGCCTTCGAATGGCGCCTGCTGGACGAGCTGGGCTATGGTTTCGCCCTGGACATCGACGTCGCCGGCCAGCCCATTGCCGTCGACGGCCTCTACCGCCTGCAGCCGGACGCCGGCCTGGAGCCGGTGGGCCAGCTGCAGCCCGGCCTGTTCCAGGGCGCCGATCTGCTGGCCATGGCCGACGCGGACTGGTCCGCCCCCGGCGCCCTGGCCGCCGCCAAGCGCCTGATGCGCCAGGCCCTGGCCCCTCACCTGGGCGGCCGACCGCTGGTCAGCCGCGAACTCTTCATGACACTCAAGGAACCCGCCCGTGACTGAAGCCAACCGCATCCTCCTCGGGGTCAACATCGACCACGTCGCCACCCTGCGCCAGGCTCGCGGCACCCGCTACCCGGACCCGGTCAAGGCCGCGCTGGACGCCGAGGAAGCCGGCGCCGACGGCATCACCGTGCACCTGCGCGAGGATCGCCGGCACATCCAGGAGCGCGACGTGCGCCTGCTCAAGGAGGTGCTGCAGACGCGGATGAACTTCGAGATGGGCGTCACCGACTTCATGCTCGACTTCGCCGAGCAGATCCGCCCCGAGCACATCTGCCTGGTGCCCGAGACCCGCCAGGAGCTGACCACCGAGGGCGGTCTGGACGTGGCCGGCCAGGAGGAGCGGATCAAGGCGGCGGTGCAGCGCCTGAGCCGGTTGGGTTGCGAGGTGTCGTTGTTCATCGATGCCGAGGAGCGGCAGATCGAGGCTTCCCGGCGCATCGGCGCACCGGCCATCGAGCTGCACACCGGCCGCTACGCCGACGCCCACACCCCGGAAGAGGCGGCCCGCGAGCTGGCGCGCATCCGCGACGGCGTGGCCTGCGGCCTGGGCCATGGCCTGATCGTCAACGCCGGTCATGGCCTGCACTACCACAACGTCGAGCCGGTGGCGGACATCCCCGGCGTGCACGAGCTGAACATCGGCCATGCCATCGTCGCCCATGCCCTGTTCGTCGGCTTCAAGGGCGCGGTGGCGGAGATGAAGCAGCTGATCGTCGCCGCTGCCGGCCGGGGCTGATGCCCCGCCCAGGCAGGGACGACCGCTAGTCATCCCTGCTTGGCTGTACCGGTCCCAGGGGCTAGACTGCCGCTCCTTTTCAGTCGCCCCTCCCGCCATGGCTGCCAAAGTCGAACCCTTCTGGAGACGCAAGACACTCGACCGGCTCGACCCGGAAGAGTGGGAGTCGCTGTGCGACGGCTGCGGCCTGTGCTGCCTGCAGAAGCTGGAGGACGAGGACGACGGCAGCGTCTACTACACGCGCATCGCCTGCAAGCTGCTGGACCTGCAGACCTGCCGCTGCAGCGACTACGCCAACCGCCGCCAGCACGTGCCGGACTGCATCCAGCTCACGCCCGCTCAGGCCGACCAGTTCCACTGGCTGCCGCCGACCTGCGCCTACCGCCTGGTCAGCGAGGGCAAGGACCTGCCGCTGTGGCATCATCTGGTCTGCGGCGATCCCGACGCCGTCCACCACGAGCGCATTTCCCAGTCCGGCCGCATGCTCGCCGAAGACAGCGTGGCGGAAGAGGACTGGGAGGATCACCTGATCTTCCGCGCCGGTTGAGCGATTCCAGGCCGGCGTGGGTCCAACCGATTCACCGTTGCCCATGGAGTTCTCATCGATGCCCGCCCGCCCGTTGCTGCTCGCCGCTATTTTGTTTGGCCTGAGTGCCCCGTCGTGGGCCGCCAAGCGCGTCGATCTGGATTATCTCGTGCGTTTCCTGCCGGGCAGCGACCAGGCCGAGGTCAGCCTGACCCTGGAGAAGGGCGAGGTGATCCGCAGCCTCGACTTCAACCTGGGTGACAAGGGCTACTACAGCGACTTCAAGACCGACGGAACCTGGCAGCAGAGTGGCGCCGAGCGCGGCGTCTGGAAGCCGGCCAAGGGCAAGAGCAGCCTGACCTACAAGGTGCGTATCGACCATCCGCGCGACAATGGCAAGTTCGACGCGCGGATGACCGCGGACTGGGCCCTGCTGCGCGGCGACGACCTGGTGCCCAGCGCGCACATGGACAAGGAAGACAAGGTCGAGCTGGTCGCTCGCCTGCAGTTCGAACTGCCGCAGGGCTGGAAGAGCGTCGAGACGGGCTGGTCGCGGGTCGGCAAGAACCGCTTCCGGATCGACAACCCGTCCCGCCAGTTCGACCGTCCCACCGGCTGGGTACTGGCCGGCAAGCTCGGCAGCCGCCGGGCCCAGCTGGGCGATACCGATGTCACGGTGGCCGCGCCGGTGGGCGAGGGCATGCGCCGGATGGACATCATCACCCTGCTGACCTTCATCTGGCCCGAGGCCCAGGCGGTGTTTCCCCGCGACCCGGCCAAGCTGCTGATCGTCGGCGCCGGCGACCCCATGTGGCGCGGCGGCCTGTCGGCACCCAACTCGGTGTTCTTCCACGCCGATCGCCCGCTGGTCAGCGAGAACGGCACCAGTTCGCTGGTGCATGAACTGGTCCACGTGTTCAGCCGCATCCGCGACACCGACCGCAGCGACTGGATCAGCGAGGGCCTGGCCGAGTACTACGCGATCGAGCTGATGCGCCGTGCCGGCGGCATGAGCGAGGACCGCTACCAGGCCATTCGCAAGAAACTGGTGAACTGGAGCAAGAAGGTCGACAGCCTGCGCACCGAAAGCTCCACCGGCCCGGTCACCGCCCGCGCGGTGCTGTTGCTGCAGGAGCTGGATCGCGAGATTCGCAAGGCCACCGACAACCAGCGCTCGCTGGACGATGTCACCCGCGGCCTGATGCGCCTGGACAAGGCCAGTACCAAGGATTTCATCGAGATCAGCGAGAACGTGATGGGCCGCGGCTCGGCGGTGCTGGAGACCAAGCTGCTGCGCTGATGGCCGCCCCGCGTATCATCAACGTCCGATCCGTGAGAGGAATGCCGCCATGTCCGCCAAGCCCGAGGTGACCATCACCTACTGCACCCAGTGCCAGTGGATGCTGCGGGCGGCGTGGCTGGCGCAGGAGCTGCTGTCGACCTTTTCCGACGAACTGGGGATGGTCGCCCTGAAGCCGGGTACCGGTGGGATCTTTCTGATCACCTGCGGCGGCGTCCAGCTATGGGAGCGCAAGGCTGACGGCGGCTTTCCCGAGGCCAAGGTGCTCAAGCAGCGCCTGCGCGACCTGATCGAGCCGGGCCGCGACCTGGGCCACGTCGACCGCTAGCCGTTGCCCGCTCGGCATCCGGTGCGCACGGCGCACCCTACGTGTCCAGGCCGCGGTAGGGTGCGCCGTGCGCACCAAAGGCGTTGCGTGGCGCTAGCCTTCCTCCGGCCAGAGCCGGATGGCCAGGCCCTCGCTCGGCCAGAGCCGCAGCTGGCCGATGGCGGAGACATCCCAGCGTTTCACTTCGCCCAGCGCCGCTAGGAAGCGTTGCTCCTGCTCCATCAGCGCCGGGGCGCACAGCTTGCGCGTGGCGCCGGGCTGACCGAAGGACAGCGCATCGCCGTCGCGGGTGTAGCTGGCGAACCAGTGGTTGCAGCCGGCGCTGCCGTAGGCGCGGCCATCCTCGCCCAGGGTGATGGTGAGATGGCTGCGGTCGATCAGCGGGCGTTCGCCGATCCATTCGACCCGGTAGGTCTTGTCGCTCTCCAGTTGCACCGGATCGCCGGCGCAGCCGGCCAGGGCCACGGCGAACAGGCTGGCAGCCAGTGTGGGCTTCATGCGGTTTTCTCCGCGCAGGCCGGGCAGAAGTGCCGCCCTTCGCGACCGGCCCAGCCGAGTTCGGCCAGGCGCTGCTCGGCGGCGGCCGACTGGGCCTTGGCGCCGAGCGAGGCGTCGACGGCGAACTCCAGGTCGATGCGCTTGCCGCAGCCGTCGCAATCCACCTGCCAGTTGTGGATCGCCAGTTCACGGAACACCGGGCCGCTGGCGACCGCCAGCCACTGGCCGGGCGGGTTGATCAGGTGGCGGACCTTTTCCACGGCCAGGCTCATGGACAGGTCCCGGCTGCCCTTGAGGGTCACCAGCAGGGTGTCGCCGGGCTGGATCGCGCCGCCGTTGCCGGTCACCTGATAGCGGCCCGGCGCCAGGGCGCGGCATTCGGTCAGGGTGTGCTGCGGGTCGAGCAGGGTGTAGCGGAAATCGTGGGTGGTCATGGGGCCTCCGGAAAGCCCGGTGATGCTATCACGCCATGTGTGTCACCCGGTTGACCGGCACGCCGGCGGCCCAGGCGGCGATGTTGTCCAGGGTGGTCGCGGCGATGGCGGCCAGCGCCTCGCGGGTGAGGAAGGCCTGGTGGGCGGTGACGATGACGTTGGGAAAGGTCAGCAGGCGGGCCAGCACGTCATCCTGCAGCGGTTGGTCGGACCGGTCCTCGAAGAACAGCTCGGCCTCTTCCTCGTACACGTCCAGGCCCAGATAGCCGAGCTGGCCGCTCTTCAGCGCCTCGATCAGCGCCGGGGTATCCACCAGCGCGCCGCGCCCGGTGTTGATCAGCATGGCGCCACGCTTCATGCGCGCCAGCCTGGCGGCATCGATCAGGTGGTGGCTGGCCTCGGTCAGCGGGTAGTGCAGGCTGATCACGTCGCTCTCGGCAATCAGCTCGTCCAGCCCTGCCTGGCGGGCCGGGAGCGCGTCTAGGCCGGCGACGGGGCAGGGGTCGGCGATCAGCAGGCGACAGCCGAAGCCGGCCATGATGCGGGCGAAGGCCAGGCCGATCTGGCCGCCGCCGACCACTCCCACCGTCTTGCCGTGGAGGTCGAAGCCTGTCAGCCCGTGCAGCGAGAAGTCGCCCTCGCGGGTGCGATTGAAGGCCCGGTGGATGCGCCGGTTCAGTGCCAGGATCAGCGCTACCGCGTGCTCGGCCACGGCGTGCGGTGAGTAGGCGGGCACCCGCACCACCGTCAGCCCGAGGCGCTCGGCGGCCTGCAGGTCGACGTGGTTGTAGCCGGCCGAGCGCAGCGCGATCAGGCGCGTGCCGCCGGCGGCCAGGTGCTCCAGTACCGGCGCGGAAAGGTCGTCGTTGATGAAGGCGCAGACCACCTCGCAACCTTCGGCGAGCGCCGCGGTGTCGGCGCGCAGCAGGCTGTCCTGGAAGTGCAGCTGCCAGCCGGCGGGCAGGTCGATGGCCTCGAAGCTGGCGCGGTCGTAGGGCTTGCTGCTGAACAGGACGATGCGCATGGACGTTCCCTCAGGCGCCGACCGTCGCTGCCTGGGCGAGGCGGACGATGGCGGCATCCAGCTCGTCGAGCGCGGCCTGGGCAGCGGGATCGTCCTGCTTGAGCAGGGTCTCGCTGCGCTGGCAGGCGGCGCGCAACTGCGGCACCCCGCAATAGCGGGTGGCGCCATGCAGCCGGTGCACCCGCTCGATCAGCACATTGCGTTCGCCGATCTGGCGCGCCTGGCGAATGGCCTGGCGATCGGCGGGCAGGCCGGCCAGCAGCATGCTCAGCATGTCGCTGGCCAGGTCGGCCTTGCCGGCGGCCAGGCGTAGCCCTTCCTCGGGATCGAGCACATGCAGTGCCTCCCCGGCCGCCGGGGGCGGCGGCGTGGCGGGCTGCAGCTGGTTGCGCATGGCCAGGCCGGTCCACTTGAGCACCACCTGGGCCAGTTGCCGCTCGTTGATCGGCTTGGTCAGGTAGTCGTCCATGCCGCCCTGCAGCAGGGCGCGCTTCTCGTTGGCCAGGGCGTGGGCGGTGAGGGCGATGATCGGCAGCGGGCTGCGTTCGTGTTCCTGCTCCCACTGGCGGATCGCCTCGGTGGCCTGGCGGCCGTCCATGCCCGGCATCTGCACGTCCATGAAGACCAGGTCGAGCGCCTGCTCCCGCACCGCCTCGACGGCCGCCTGGCCACTGTCCACGGCGACCACTTCGGCACCCATGTCCTCGAGCAGGGTCCGCACCAGCAGCAGGTTGGCCGGATTGTCGTCGACGCAGAGCAGGCGCGGCGGGCGGCTGGCCAGCGGGGCCGGTTCCTCGGCCTTGAGCGGGCGCGGGCTGACCAGCTCGCTCAGCGCGCGCAGCAGCTTGCGCGTGCAGGCGGGCTTGGCCTGCAGCTGCACGTGGCTGTCCGGCAGCGCCTCGTGGTAGAGCGACTGCTCGGTGGTGGGGCAGAGCACCAGGGGCTTGCAACCGAGGCGGCCGAGTTCCCACAGGTGGTGGCCGAGCGACGGCGGCGGAAACTCCTGCACGTTGACGCCGAGCACCGCCAGGTCGATCGGCTGGCCGGCCTCGCGCTGCGTGGCGACCTGCGCCAGCAGCCGGTCGAGGCTGTCGAACTCCAGCACCTTCAGGTTGCAGTCCTCCAGCTGGTGGCGCAGGGCCTGGCGGGTCAGTTCGTGGCCTTCCAGCAGGGCTACGCGGCGGCCCTGCAGCGGTGCCCGGGGTAGGTCGTCGGCATCGTCGCGGGCCTTCGGCAGGGTCAGGCTGATCCAGAACTCCGAGCCGGCATCCGGGCTGCTGTCGACGCCGATCTCGCCACCCATCTGCTCGATCAGGCGCTTGGAGATGACCAGCCCGAGTCCGGTGCCGCCGGCCTGGCGGCTCAGCGAGTTGTCGGCCTGGCTGAAGGCCTGGAACAGCGCGCGCTGGTCGTCGTCGGATAGGCCCACGCCGGTGTCCTGCACGCTGATGCGCAGCTGGGCGCGCTCGTCGCTCTCGTCCTCGACCATGGCGCGCACGGCGATGGTGCCCTCGCGGGTGAACTTGATCGCGTTGCTCACCAGGTTGGTCAGCACCTGTTTCAGGCGCAGCGGATCGCCCTGCAGGGCGAGCGGGGTGTCGCGGTAGATCAGGCTGACCAGTTCGAGCTGCTTCTCGTGGGCCGACGGGGCGAGGATGGTCAGGCAGTCCTGGACCAGGTCGCGCAGGTTGAAGGGGATGTTCTCCAGCACCAGCTTGCCGGCCTCGATCTTGGAGAAGTCGAGCACCTCGTTGATGATCCCCAGCAGGCTCTCGGCGGACTTGCCGATGGTGCCCAGGTAATCCTGCTGGCGCGGGGTGAGGTCGCTCTTCTGGAGCAGGCCGGTGAAGCCGAGGATGCCGTTGAGCGGGGTGCGGATCTCGTGGCTCATGTTGGCCAGGAACTCGGACTTGATGCGGCTGGCCTCCAGGGCCTCCTTGCGCGCCAGGTCCAGCTCGATGTTCTGGATCTCGATGGTTTCCAGGTTCTGGCGCACGTCCTCGGTGGCCTGGTCGATGCTGTGCTGCAGCTCTTCCTGGGCGTTCTGCAGGGCCTCGGCCATGCTGTTGATGCCGGCTGCCAGCTCGTCCATCTCATGGCTGCCCAGGGGCGGCAGGCGGGTTTCCAGCTGCCCTTTCCTGAGTCGGTCGACGCCCAGCTTGATGATCCGCAGCGGGTCGTTGATGGTCCTGCTCATGCGCAGGGCGAGCAGGGCGGTGACCGCCAGCCCGGCGGCGATCAGCAGCAGGCTGGCGAACAGGCTGCGGTAACCCTGTAGCAGCGTGCGATGGTGCGACAGTTCCAGTTCGACCCAGCCCAGCAGGCGGTCGGTGCTGGCCGGCTCGGAGGTCGGCGCGGAGCGCTGGTGGCGGCCGAACACCGGCATCAGGAAGCGGGTGGCGTCCTCGCCGCTGCTGGTGGCCATGGGTTCCACGGTGGTCTGCGGTGCCGGGTTGAGCATTTCCGGTCCCGCATGGGCCAGGCGCTGCCGGTCCGCCGAGAGGAAGCCGACGGCGCGCACGTCCTGCTGGTTCAGCGCCTCCTCGGCCAGCCGCTTCAGCTGCTTCCCGTCGCTACCGGCCAGCGCTGGTGCGGCCAGCGGCGCCAGGTGCTGCACCACCAGCTCGCCGCGCTGCAGCAACTGGTTGCGCAGGTCGGCCAGCTGCATCCAGGTGAAGTAGCCGCCCAGCACCAGTGCCAGCAGGCTGGTGGGCAGCAGGGTGAGCAGCAGCACGCGACCCTTGATGCCGAGGTCCTTGAGCACGACGTTCTCCAGTGGAATGGGAAGTTCACGAGGCAGTTTAGCGACTCGGCGGGTGGGAATCTGCATGGGTTTTTGGCAGAATGTCGATATTTATTCTCATTTGAGAGTGTTCCGCATGCCTGCCACTTCCGCCCGCATTCTCGCCATCGAGGACGATCCGGTGCTGGCCTCGCACCTGCAGGAGCATCTGGGACGACGTGGTTTCAGGGTGACCCTGCAGGGTGACGGAGAAGCCGGCCTGGCGCTGGCCTGTTCCGAAACCTTCGATCTGGTGCTGATGGATATCCTGCTGCCCGGCCGCAACGGCCTGGATGCCCTGGCCGAACTGCGCCAGAAGAGGGGCGTGCCGGTGATCCTGATGTCGGCCCTGGGCGCCGAGCAGGACCGCATCGCCGGTTTCAGTCAGGGCGCCGACGATTATCTGCCCAAGCCGTTCGCCATGGCCGAGCTGGAGGTGCGCATCGCCGCCATCCTGCGCCGGGTGGCCTACGAGCGCCGCCAGCACGAGCCCGCTGCGCCCGGCGCGCTGCGCTTCGACGAGCAGCGCAGCGATGTCTGTCACGAAGGGAGCTGGGCGCAGCTGACCACCACCGAGTTCCGCCTGCTGGAACTGCTCGCCCGTCATCCCGGCGAGGTACAGAGCAAGGCCTTCCTCTACCAGCAGGTGCTGCACCGCCCGTACTCGGCCCACGACCGGGTGCTGGACATGCACGTGAGCCATATCCGTCGCAAGCTGCAGAGCATCGGCTATCTGGCTGGCCGCCTGGAGACGGTCTGGGGCCGGGGCTATCTGTTCAGCGGCGAGGAAGGCTGAGGTGTTCTCCCGGCATTCGCTGCTCTGGAAGCTCGCCGGGGTACTCGCACTGTTCTGCCTGATGCTGCTCAGCCTGCTGGCCGACCTGGAGCAGCGGATCAACGACATGACTTCGCGCCTGCCGGAACCGACCCGGGCCGTGCTGCGGGACTACGCGCGCCAGGCCGAGGTGGCCTGGACGGAGCGCGGCACGGCCGGGGTCGACCAGTTCCTGCGCGAGCTGCGCGGGCGCGAGCGGATCTGGGCGGTGGTGGTGGACGACGAGCGTCATTCCCTGTCGTCGGAGCCGTTGCAGGAGGAGGAACGCCAGCGGCTGAACTTCATGCGCCAGCTCGACTGGTCCATGGGCCGTCCCACGGGCTGGCCGACCGTCTACATCCCGTTCAGCGACCAGGCCTCCAGCCTGGTGATGGAGCTGCCCCGGCGGCTCGACCCGCGCAAGCACCGCGAGCTGTGGCTGGTGCTGCTGCAACGGGTGCTGCCGGCCTGCCTGGCGATCCTGCTCGGGGTGATGCTCTACCGTCTGCTGATCTTCCCGCTGGTGACCCTGCAGCGCCAGGCCAACGCCCTCAGCCTGGGCGACCTGACGGCACGCTCCGGCACCTCGGTGGCGGGGCGGCGCGACGAGCTTGGCGAGCTGGGACGGGCCTTCGACCACATGGCGGAGCGCCTGGAGCACACGGTGGGCTACCAGCGCCAGCTGCTGCGCGACCTGTCCCACGAGCTGCGCACGCCGCTGGCGCGCCTGCGCGTGGCCGGCGAGTGCGCCGGCGATCTGGACATGCTACGCGAGCGGCTGGAGCGCGAGGTCGAGTGCATGCAGCGGCTGGTCGACGACACGCTGGAGCTGGTCTGGCTGGACACCGAGCGGCCACGGCTGGCGCTCGAGGACGTGGACGTGCGCGCCCTGTGGAACGTGCTCGGCGAGAACGCCTGCTTTGAGAGTGGCTGGGCGGCCGAGCGGTTGATCTGCGAGCTGCCCGAGCCCTGCCGGGTGCGCGGCCACCTCAACGGCCTGGCGCAGGCGCTGGAGAACATCCTGCGCAATGCCATCCGCCATTCGCCCGAGGGCGGTGTGATCCGCTTCGGCGGCGTGCGGGAAGGGGACTTCTGGCGCCTGTACATCGAGGACCAGGGTGGCGGCGTGGCGCCGAACCAGCTGGAAGAGATCTTCCGCCCTTTCACCCGGTTGAACGCCTCCCGACCGGGTGGCGACGGCTTCGGCCTGGGCCTGGCCATCGCCCGGGGCGCGGTGCGCATGCAGGGCGGCGAGGTGTGGGCGGACAACGGCCGCGAGGGGCTGCGCCTGAATCTGCGTCTGCAAAGTGTATAGTTTGTAAATGCTCTTTATTAACAATTAGGAATTACTATCATTTGCCCGCCCGGCGCAGACCGGAGGGCGAAACATCACTTCGCGCTCGCCCTTAGAAAAGTTGCCAATTTTCACGCTTAAGGAGAGATGCGATGCAATCCCGATTCAAGCTCAGCTACCTGACCCTCGCCCTGCTGGCGGCTTCCATGCCGGCCACGCTGCTGGCCGAAACCCTCGAACTCAGCACCGGGGAAGCCGCCGCCGCGGCCGCCGGCGACGAGGCCCTGCAACTGGGCGAAACCCGTGTGCTGGGCACCGCCGAGCAGGAGCTGAAGCAGGCCCCGGGTGTATCGGTGATCACCGAGGAGGACCTGAAGAAGCGTCCGCCGGTGAACGACCTGTCGGACATCATCCGCCGCATGCCCGGCGTCAACCTGACCGGCAACAGCTCGTCGGGCGCCTATGGCAACAACCGCCAGATCGACCTGCGCGGCATGGGCCCGGAAAACACCCTGATCCTCATCGACGGCAAGCCGGTCAGCTCGCGTGACTCGGTGCGCATGGGCCGCAGCGGCGAGCGCAACACCCGTGGCGACAGCAACTGGGTACCGGCCGAGGCAGTGGAGCGCATCGAAGTGCTGCGTGGTCCGGCCGCGGCCCGCTACGGCTCCGGTGCCGCCGGCGGCGTGGTGAACATCATCACCAAGGCGCCGACCGAGAAACTGACCGGCTCGATGACCGCCTACGTCAACGTGCCGGAGCACAGCGAGGAGGGCGATACCCGCCGTATCGGCTTCAACCTGGCCGGCCCGCTGGTCGACAGCCTGTCGTTCCGCCTCTACGGCAACGTCAACCGTACCGATGGCGACGAGCCGAGCCTGAATGCCGGCGCCTCGGGCATCGACGCCACCACCACCGCCATTCCGCCGGCCGGCCGCGAGGGCGTGCGCAACAAGGACATCAACGGCCTGCTGCGCTGGGACCTGAACGACGAGCATGTGGTCGAGCTGGAAGGCGGCTTCAGCCGCCAGGGCAACATCTACGCTGGCGACCGCCTGTTCACCAGCAGTGGCGAGGCCATGGCCGAACTGGCCGCCGACGGCGCCGAAACCAACACCATGTACCGCCGCACCGGCGCCATCACGCACCGGGGCAACTACGAGAACGGCGCCAGCTCGCGCATGACCCTGTCCTACGAGGGCACCACCAACTCGCGCCTCAACGAGGGCCTGGCCGGTGGTGGCGAAGGCTCGATCGGCAGCGGCGCAAGCCGTTCCACCTCGCAGCTGGACAGCTACATCGCCAGCGGCGAGTACAACCTGCCGATGACCCTGGGTGGCTTCTACCAGGTGCTGACCGTCGGCGGCGAATACCGCGACCAGCGCCTGAACGACTCCTACTCGACCCGCAGCGGCGCCAACATCAGCGGCGATGCGTCCCCGGTCAGCAGCACCGACACCCGTGCACTGTTCGTCGAAGACAACATCGAGATCGGCCAGAACCTGATCCTCACTCCCGGCGTGCGGGTGGACGACCACGACAAGTTCGGCGTCAACTGGAGCCCCAGCCTCAACGCCTCCTACAAGCTGACCGACGAGCTGACCCTCAAGGGCGGCGTGGCGCGGGCGTTCAAGGCGCCCAACCTGTACCAGTCCAACCCCAACTACATGTACACCACCCGCGGCAATGGTTGCCCGGTGGTGGATGGCAGCCGCATCAGCGGGCCGTGCAACATCTTCGGCAACGCCAACCTGGACCCGGAAACCAGCATCAACAAGGAACTGGGCCTGGCCTGGGTGCATGAGGGATGGTCGGCTGGCCTGACCTACTTCCACAACGACTACAAGAACAAGATCATCGCCGACATGGGCGACCAGGACATCCCGCCGGTGGTCAACGGCTACCGGGCCTTCCAGTGGGTCAACTCCGGCAAGGCAGTCGTCCGTGGCTGGGAAGGCAACCTGGACATCCCGCTGCTGGGCGAGCATGGCGACGTGCTCAAGCTGAGCAACAACTTCACCTACATGCAGAGGAACCACAGCGAGTCCACCGGACAGCCGCTGTCGGTGATCCCCGAGTACACCATCAACTCGACCCTGGACTACGCCGTCAACGACAAGCTGTCGCTGATGCTGACCGCCACCTTCTACGGCGAGCAGGAGCCCAGGACCATGAACATGGCCAGCAACACCGAGCAGACCGGCGAAGCGCTGAAGACGCGCGGCTCCTACGAGCTGTACGGCCTGAGCGCCGACTACGAGTTCAACCGCAACCTGCGGGTGAACCTGGGGGTCAGCAACCTGCTGGACAAGCGCCTGTACCGCGAAGACTCGGGCACCGCCCAGGGCGCGGCGACCTACAACGAACCGGGCCGGGCCTTCTACGCCTCGGTAACCACTTCGTTCTGATCGCGGGTGTAGCAAGCCACTGCCCGGCTCGCCGGGCAGTGGCCTTTGTGCTTTTGGAGTACCTGTCCATGCGACGACTACTGTATTGCTCCCTGCTGGCCCTGTTGCTGGCCGCTCCGTCCGTATCGGCGCGACCCGACTTCGACGCGGCGGCCGGGCTCGGCCTGGCCGAGAGCGGTTCGGCCTATTACCGTTTCGAGTCCCTGCGGGTGGTTTCCGACGATGGCCGGCGCGCCTACCGGGTCTGGCTGGCGTTGCCGAAGCGCGAGGCGCCCGCGGCCGGCCATCCGGTCATCTACCTGCTCGACGGCAATGCCAGCCTGGAGGCCCTGCAGGAGGACTGGCTGCGTGAGCTGGATGCGCTCGACCCGCCGGTGATGGTGCATGTCGGCTACGACAGCGGCCGGCGCTTCGACGTGGTGTCGCGGGCCTACGACTACACGCCACCGCTGCCGGGCGGCGAGCCGGTGATCGACGACCTGGCGCGCAATCGCGAGGGTGGCGGCGCGGATCATTTCCTCGATCTGCTGGAGCAGCGCATCCGCCCGCAGGTCGAGGCGCGGGCAGCGATCGACACGAGCCGCCAGTCGATCTGGGGGCACTCCTACGGCGGCCTGTTCGTTATGCACACCTTTTTCACCCGGCCCGGACTGTTCCAGACCTACATCGCCGCCGAGCCGTCGCTGTGGTGGCAGCAGGGCTTTCTGTTGGAAGAAGAGAAACGTCGCGCCGCGAGCGGAGCCGGTCTGCGCCTGCTGATCCTTCGTGGTGTCGGTGGCGAGCCCCGCCCCGCGCCGGCTGCCGACGACGCGGTGGCCAAGGCGCGCCGGGCGGCGGTCGCCTCGGTGCCGCCGGATGCCGCGGCGCAGATGGCGCGGCGGATGTCTGCCGCGCCCGGGCTGACGGTCGGCTATCGCGAATTCCCCGGCCTCGGCCATGGCCCGATGCTGAAGGCCTCGCTGCTGCCGGCCCTGCGCCTGGCCGCGGGCGCGGACGATGAGATGACCTCGATCGAGGAAACCAGTCGATGAGCAAGAGCAAGATCGAGCGGCAGGCGACGCCCTGGCTGCCGGTGCTGTCCCGAACCCTGGCCGCCGTGCTCGGCGGCTACGCCTTCACCTATGCCTTCACCGCGGCGCTGGCCCGGCTGCTGCCGCTGACGCCGAACGACGCGCTGATCGTCGCGACCCTGCCGGCCTTCGTCATCTACCCGCTGGCGATCCTCTGGTCCTTCTGCTGCCGCAACGCGACCCAGGCCTGGTATGGCGTGGCGCTGGCGGTGCCGCTGGCGGTGATCGGCTTCTGGCCACAACTGATGAGGGCGCTGGCATGAAGAAGCCGCAGACCATCACCCAATCCCTGTCCTGGCTGCACACCTGGGGTGGCCTGATCTTCGGCTGGCTGCTGTTCGCCATCTTCCTCACCGGCACGCTGGCCGTGTTCGACAAGGAGATCGACGAGTGGATGCGCCCCGAAATCCCGGCCCATGACGTCGACCAGCTGGAGGCCGCGCAGCGTGCCCTGGCCTACCTGCAGGCCAAGCACCCGGATGCCGAGGCCTGGAACATCGGCCTGCCCACCGAGCGTTCGCCGGGCCTCGGCGTCTCCGCCGGCGAACAGCGCCGGGGCGGCGGCGAGTCGCTCGACCCGCAAACGGGAGAGCGCATCGACGTGCGCGAGACGGCGGGCGGCGGCTTCTTCTTCCGCTTCCACTTCACCCTCAACATGCCGCGCACCCTGGGCATCTGGCTGGTCGGCCTGGCCGCGGCGGCGATGCTGGTGGCGCTGGTCAGCGGCATCGTCATCCACAAGAAGTTCTTCAAGGAGTTCTTCACCTTCCGCCCGGCCAAGGGGCAGCGTTCCTGGCTGGATGCGCACAACGCCAGCGGCGTGCTGCTGCTGCCGTTCCACCTGATGATCACCTACACCGGCCTGGTGATCTTCTACCTCATCTACATGCCGGCGGCGGTGGATGCGCTGTTCGACGGCGATATACAGGCGGCCTTCGGTCGTGGTCCGCAGGGTGGCGAGCAGCGCGAGGCGCGCGGGCCGCAGGGACAGGGACGCGGTGGCGAAGGACGTGGCGAGCGTGCCGTCGCTATCGAGCGGGTGCCGCTGACCGACCTGGGACCGCTGCTGGCCGAGGCCGAGCGGGCCATGGGACCGGTGGCCGGGTTGTCGATCCGCAATCCGGGGCGCGCCGACGCGCGCATCGAGGCGCGTCCGGTGCTGGGCAACCGCATCGAGCTGACCAAGGGCCAGAGCATGCAGTTCGACGGGGTGACCGGCAAGGTGCTGCGCCAGCCCAACGAGAGCCGCCCGGTGCAGCTCACCCAGCGGGTGATGGCGGGCCTGCACTTCGCCCAGTTCGGCGGCTACCCGATGCGTTGGCTCTACTTCATCTGCGGGCTGGTCAGCAGCGGCATGATCGCCACCGGGCTGGTGCTGTTCACCGTCAAGCGCCGCCGCCGGCCCGACGCCGAAGGCGCCATCGCCGCACGGGTATACGCGGCGGCCGAGCGCCTGAACGTCGCCGTGGTGGCGGGCCTGGGCATCGCCTGCGTGGGCATGCTCTGGGCCAACCGCCTGCTGCCGGTCGAGCTGGCCGAGCGCGCGGGCTGGGAGGTGCAGGCGTTCTTCGGCATCTGGCTGCTCACCCTCGTCCATGCCTGCCTGCGTCCGTACATGGCGGCCTGGCGCGAGCAACTGGGGCTGGGTGCCGCGCTGTGCATCGGCCTGCCGCTGCTGGGCCTGGCGACCGGCGGCGAGGGCGGCACCCGCCTGCTGCTGGAACTGACCAGCGTGGCGATCGGCGCGGCGATGGCCTGGACCTGCTGGCACGTCAGCCGGCCGGCGACCGAGAAGGCGCCGCGCCGCGCGCCACGTACCGCGGAGGTGGTCTGATGCTCAGCGCATTCTTCGGCGGCACCCTGCTGGCCTATGGCGGCATGGTCGCCCTGTGCCAGGGGCTGGAGCGCCACTACAAGCAGGTCTGGGGGAAGGTGCCGGGCATCGCGCGGCGCAGGCTGCTGCGGGCGCTCGGCTGGCTGGCGCTGGCGCTGAGCTTCGCCGCCTGCGTGGCGAGCTGGGGCTGGGCGATGGGGCCGGTGGGCTGGTTCGGGCAGATCTCCCTGGCCGGCTTCGCCCTGGTCATGCTGCTGCCCTACGCGCCGCGCCTGAGCGCCTGGCTGGTGCCGGCCGGCGCGCTGGCCTGGGGCGTCGGCTGGCTGCTGGCGGGCTAGCCGCCCCATGCAGGACTGAGAGCCTCGGGGGCGTGAAGACACACGGCCCCGTGGGAGCGGCCTTGGCCGCGAGTTCTTGCATGGAGCCACGCAGGCGCCAAACGCCTGAAGTTCGCGGCCAAGGCCGCTCCTACAAGAGAGGCAACCCGCTTGCACGATCCGGCGGGTTGCACCCGCCCTACGGACTGCTCACCGGGCAGGCGCGCCCGTCTTATAGCCATCGGCTCTAGGGCGCTAGCGTTCCGCAATATGGTGGCGGCGGGTTTGCCGCTATCATAGGCGCCCCTTTCCGTGTCCGGATTCGCGAACATCGCCATGACCGTGCAGTACCCCACCATCGCCGACTGCATCGGCAACACGCCCCTGGTCCGCCTGCAACGCCTGCCCGGCGACACCTCCAACACCCTGCTGGTGAAGCTGGAGGGCAACAACCCGGCCGGCTCGGTGAAGGACCGCCCGGCGCTGTCGATGATCACCCGCGCCGAGCTGCGCGGCGACATCAGGCCCGGCGACATCCTGATCGAGGCTACCAGTGGCAACACCGGCATCGCCCTGGCGATGGCGGCGGCGATCAAGGGCTACCAGATGATCCTGATCATGCCGGACAACTCCACCGACGAGCGCAAGGCGGCCATGACCGCCTACGGCGCCGAGCTGATCCTGGTGGACAACATGGAGGTGGCGCGCGACCTGGCCCTGGCCATGCAGGCCGAGGGCAAGGGCAAGGTGCTCGACCAGTTCGCCAACGGTGACAACCCGGAGGCGCACTACCGTGGCACCGGCCCGGAAATCTGGCAGCAGACCGGTGGCGGCATCACCCACTTCATCAGCTCGATGGGCACCACCGGCACCATCATGGGCACCTCCCGCTACCTCAAGGAGCAGAACCCGGCCATCGAGATCATCGGCCTGCAGCCCCAGGACGGCTCGGCCATCCCCGGCATCCGCCGCTGGCCCGAGGAATACCTGCCGAGCATCTACGACGCCAGCCGGGTCGACCGGGTGCTGGACATCACCCAGGCCGAGGCCGAGGAGATGATGCGGCGCATGGCGCGCGAGGAAGGCATCTTCTGCGGCGTGTCTTCCGGCGGCGCGGTGGCGGCCATGCTGCGCCTGGCCCGGGAAACGCAGAACGCGGTGATGGTGGCGATCATCTGCGACCGGGGCGACCGCTACCTGTCCTCCGGGCTGTTCAACCAGTAGCCATGGCCAAGCACAGATCGCTGCGCTTCCAGCCCGCCGGTGGCGAGCGGAAGGCGCAGGTGCCGGTGGGCAAGAAGCAGAAGCTGACCATCGAGCGGCTGGCCAACGACGGGCGCGGCATCGCCTTCGTCGAAGGGCGCAGCTGGTTCGTCGCGGGCGCGCTGCCGGGCGAGGAAGTCGAGGCGCGCGTGCTGGGCGCCCGCAGCCAGGTGGTGGAGGCGCGCACCGAGCGCGTGCTGCACGCCGTGGAGCTGCGCCGCGAGCCGCCCTGCGACCACGCCGGCCGCTGCGGCGGCTGCACCCTGCAGCACCTGCCCCATGCCGAACAGCTCGCCCTCAAGCAGAGCAGCCTGGCCGAGCAGCTGCAGCGCCTCGCCGGCGTGACGCCGGACGAGTGGGTGGCGCCTTTGACCGGCCCCGAATTCGCCTACCGGCGCCGCGCCCGCATCGCCGTGCGCTGGGACGCCAAGGCCCGGCGCCTGGACGTCGGCTTCCGCGCGGCGGCTAGCCAGGACATCGTCGCCATCGACGACTGCCCGGTGCTGGTACAGCCCTTGCAGCCGATCATGCGGGCGTTGCCCGCGCTGCTGCGCGGCCTGGACAAGCCCCAGGCCCTCGGCCACGTCGAGCTGTTCCACGGTACCCGCTCGGCCCTGCTGCTGCGCCATACGGCTCCGCTGGGCGAGGCCGACCTGGGCCGCCTGCGCGACTTCTGCGCCGCGCACGACGCCCAGCTGTGGCTGCACGGCGAGGGCGAACCCGAGGCCGACCAGCGGTCTGGCCAGGCGCTGGGCTATCGCCTTGAACCCTGGAACCTGGAGCTGCAGTACCGGCCGGGGGATTTCGTCCAGGTCAACGGCGTGGTCAATCAGGCGATGGTCGAACAGGCGCTGGACTGGCTGGCGCCGCAGACTGGCGAGCGGGTGCTGGACCTGTTCTGCGGCCTGGGCAACTTCGCCCTGCCGCTGGCCCAGCGCGTGCGCGAGGTGGTCGCGGTGGAGGGCGTGGAGGCGATGGTCGAGCGGGCGCGGGACAACGCCGCGGCGAACGGCCTGGGCAATCTGCACTTTTTCCGGGCCGACCTGTCGAACCCGCTGGCCGGTGCCCCCTGGGCCTCCCAGGGCTTCGACGCCATACTGCTGGACCCGCCGCGCGACGGGGCCTTCGAGGTCGTCAGGCAGATCGGCGAACTGGGCGCGCGGCGTCTGGTATATGTTTCGTGCAACCCTGCGACCCTGGCGCGCGACACCGCCGAACTGGTCAGGCAGGGCTTCCGGCTGAAACGGGCCGGGATTCTCGACATGTTCCCGCAGACGGCACATGTGGAGGCGATGGCGTTATTCGAGATGGGCTAGGATGCCCATGCAATCCGACCGGCTCACAGAAGGCTGGCGATAGTCCGATGGGCAGCGACCCATCGTAGGGAAGGCAGAAGATGGTACAGGTGAGAGCACACCAGCCGATCAACCTCGACGGCAGCATCAACCTCGAGGCCTGGCTGGACCATACGCTGAGCGTCGACCCGGCGCTGGATCGCGAGGCCCTGAAGGCGGCCTGCGAGTTCGCCCGCGAGGTCGAGCAGCAGGCCAACGCCGCGCAGAACCTCTGGGCCGAAGGCACTTCGAGCTTCCAGACGGGCCTGGAGATCGCCGAGATACTCGCCGACCTCAAGTTGGACCAGGACAGCCTTGTCGCCGCGGTGATCTACCGCGCCGTGCGCGAAGGCAAGACCAGCCTCAAGGTGGTGCAGGAGAAGTTCGGCCTGGTGGTGGCCAAGCTGATCGAGGGCGTGCTGCGCATGGCCGCCATCAGCGCCAGTATCAACCCGCGCGAATCGGTGGTGGTCGGCTCCCAGGCCCAGGTGGAGAACCTGCGCAAGATGCTGGTGGCCATGGTCGACGACGTGCGCGTGGCACTGATCAAACTGGCCGAGCGCACCTGCGCGATCCGCGCGGTCAAGCACGCCGACGACGAGAAGCGCCACCGCGTCGCCCGCGAGGTGTTCGACATCTACGCGCCGCTGGCCCACCGCCTAGGCATCGGCCACATCAAGTGGGAGCTGGAGGACATCTCCTTCCGCTACCTGGAACCCGACCAGTACAAGCAGATCGCCAAGCTGCTCCACGAGCGCCGTCTGGACCGCGAGCAGTACATCGCCGACGTGATGCAGCAGCTGCGCGACGAGCTGACCGCCACCGGCATCAAGGCCGACATCAGCGGCCGGGCCAAGCATATCTATTCCATCTGGCGGAAGATGCAGCGCAAGGGCCTGCAGTTCAGCCAGATCTACGACGTGCGCGCGGTACGCGTGCTGGTGCCCGAGGTGCGCGACTGCTACACCGCGCTGGGCATCGTGCACAGCCTGTGGCGGCACATCCCCAAGGAATTCGACGACTACATCGCCAACCCCAAGGAGAACGGCTACCGTTCCCTGCACACCGCGGTGATCGGTCCGGACGGCAAGGTGCTGGAGGTGCAGATCCGCACCCAGACCATGCACGAGGAAGCCGAGCTGGGCGTCTGCGCCCACTGGAAGTACAAGGGCACCGACGTCAAGGGTGGCTCCGACCACTACGAGGAGAAGATGGCCTGGCTACGCCAGGTGCTCGAGTGGCACGAGGAGCTGGGCGACATCGGCGGCCTGGCCGAACAGCTGCGCGTCGACATCGAGCCGGACCGGGTCTACGTGTTCACCCCCGACGGCCACGCCATCGACCTGCCCAAGGGCGCCACGCCGCTGGACTTCGCCTACCGCGTGCACACCCAGATCGGCCACAACTGCCGCGGCGCCAAGGTCAACGGCCGCATCGTGCCGCTGACCTACAGCCTGCAGACCGGCGAGCAGGTGGAGATCATCACCTCCAAACAGGGCGCGCCGAGCCGCGACTGGCTCAACCCCAACCTGGGCTACATCACCACCTCGCGGGCGCGGGCGAAGATCGTCCACTGGTTCAAGCTGCAGGACCGCGAACAGAACGTCGCCGCCGGCAAGGCCATGCTCGAGCGCGACCTGTCGCGCCTGGCGCTGCAGGCCGTGGACTTCGCCAAGCTGGCAGAGAAGTGCAACCTGAAGACTGCCGAGGACATGTATGCGGCCCTCGGTGCCGGCGACCTGCGCCTGGCCCACGCGGTCAACCTGGCCCAGCAGCAGGTGGAGCCGGAGCGCGCCAGCGAGCAGCTGGAGCTGATTCCGCGGCGCTCGTCCACCCCTCGTCCGGGGCGGCGCGGCGACATCCAGATCGAAGGCGTCGGCAACCTGCTCACGCAGATGGCCGGCTGCTGCCAGCCGCTGCCGGGCGATCCGATCGTCGGCTACATCACCCTGGGGCGCGGCGTCAGCATCCACCGCCAGGACTGCGCCTCGGTGCTGCAACTGGCCGGCCGCGAGCCGGAGCGGATCATCCAGGTCAACTGGGGGCCGGTGCCGGTGCAGACCTATCCGGTGGACGTGGTCATCCGCGCCTACGACCGCTCCGGCCTGCTGCGCGACGTGTCCCAGGTGCTGCTCAACGACCGCATCAACGTGCTGGCCGTGAACACCCGCTCGAACAAGGAGGACAACACCGCCTCCATGCTGCTGACCATCGAGATTCCCGGGCTGGACTCGCTGGCCCGCCTGCTCGCGCGGATCAGCCAGTTGCCGAACATCATCGAAGTGCGGCGCAGCCGCAGCGGTTCCTGAGCACTCCCTCTCCCTCCGGGAGAGGGGTGGGGTGAGGGTGTCGCGGGCGACTCGGAGCTGCCTGGAAATCCCTCACCCCCGGCCCCTCTCCCGGCGGAGAGGGGAGTGTGTGGCCCAATCCTAGAGACTGACCCATGCAAGACCGCTACTCCCTCGACGACCTGCTGCACCTGATGGCCCGCCTGCGCGACCCGCGGCATGGCTGCCCGTGGGACCTCAAGCAGAGCTACGCGACCATCGTCCCGCACACCCTGGAAGAGGCCTACGAGGTGGCCGACGCCATCGAGCGCGGCGACTTCGACCACCTGCCCGGCGAGCTGGGCGACCTGCTGTTCCAGGTCGTCTACTACAGCCAGCTGGCGAAGGAGGAGGGGCGCTTCGAATTCGCCGCCGTGGTCGATGGCATCACCCGCAAGCTGGTGCGCCGCCATCCCCACGTGTTCCCCGATGGCGACCTGTACGGCGCCCCGGACATGGCCCGCCTGGAAGAGGCGGCGATCAAGCAGCGCTGGGAAGAGATCAAGGCCGAGGAGCGCGCCGAGAAGGCCGCGGCGCCGGAGCAGCTTTCATTGCTCGATGACGTACCGCAGGCGCTGCCGGCCCTGAGCCGTGCCGCCAAGCTGCAGAAGCGCGCAGCCCAGGTCGGCTTCGACTGGCCCGAGGCGCTGCCGGTGGTGGACAAGCTGCGCGAGGAACTGGACGAAGTGCTGGAGGCCATGAGCGAGAACGACGCCGAGGCCATCGCCGAGGAGGTCGGCGACCTGCTGTTCGTCGCGGTCAACCTGGCGCGGCACCTCAAGGTCGACCCGGAGGCTGCGCTGCGCGCGGCCAACAACAAGTTCGAGCGGCGCTTCCACTACATCGAACAGGCATTGCGCGATACCGGCCGGCCCATCGAGAATTGCAGCCTGGAAGAAATGGATGCCCTCTGGGGCGAAGCCAAGAAGCTGGAAAAGCAGCCGCCCGGCTGCTGATGATCGAGAGCGAGTACCCATGAGCCTTTCCCTCCGTGACCAACTGCTGAAAGCCGGTCTGGTCAACGAAAAGCAGGCCAAGCAGGCCACCAAGCAGAAACAGAAGCAGCAGCGCCTGGAGAAGAAGAACCAGGTCGAGGTGGACGACTCGCAGCGGCAGGCCGCCCTGCAGGCCAAGGCCGAGAAGGCCGCCAAGGACCAGGAGCTGAATCGCCAGCAGCAGGAGAAGGCCGAACGCAAGGCCATCACCGCGCAGATCAAGCAACTGATCGAGACCAGCCGCCTGCCCAAGCTGAACGGCGAGGACTACTACAACTTCGTCGATGAAAAGAAGGTCAAGCGCATCGCGGTCAACAACCTGATGCGCGACAAGCTCAGCCGCGGTTCCCTGGCCATCGTCCGCCACGGCGGCGGCTACGAGATCATCCCGCGCGAGGCCGCGCTGAAGATCCAGGAGCGCGACCCGGCCCGCGTGCTGTTGCTCAACATCCAGACCGAGGCACCGGATGCCGACGATCCGTATGCCGCCTACCAGGTGCCGGACGACCTGATGTGGTAGTCCTGCTCGGATCGCATCCGGACTACCCGTAGGGTGCGCCGTGCGCACCGCCCAGTGTGCAGCCGCGAGACCGACAAACAAAAACACCGCGATCCCAGGGGGAGTCGCGGTGTCTGCGTACAGCGTTCGGTGTTACTCGGCGATGCCCTTGACGGTGCGGTCACCGACGGTGCCGTCCTTGAGCATGATCTGGTATTCCTTGCCGTCCTTCTCCACCTGGTGCAGGCGCACCAGCAAGTAGTCCCAGTCCTTGGCGAACCACAGCACGGTCTTGCGGCTGCTCTGGGTCGGGTCGCGCACGCGCTCGACCTTGATCGCGTCGATCAGGCCGGCCTTGGTGCGCACGCGCTCTGGGCCCAGCACGCGGAAGTCGTAGGTCTCGATCTCGTCGCCGTCTATCACTTGGTAGCTCATGCTCTGCTTGCCGGCGGCGACGTCGTGCTGCAGCACCAGCTGGTAGGTCGACTTGTCCTGGATGCCGCGATTGAGCGGGAAACGCACGGGGTCGCCGCGGTCGTTGCCCAGCACCTGCTTCTGGGTCCAGTCGAAGTCCAGTTCGATCTGCTTGGCCTTGCCCAGGCCGCTGCGGTCGAAGCGGTAGGTCAGCGGCAGGAACTCGTCGTTCTCCATGCGCAGGGTGCTGCTCTCGGTGAGGCTGGCCACCAGCATCGATGCCTCGAAGTTCAGCTCCCAGCGGTCCTTGTCCAGCGCCTTGAGGCTGCGGCCGGCGGTGCCGCTGATGGGCACCTGCTTCCAGTCGGCGGTGTAGCTGGCGGAGAAGGGCTTGAGCTCCAGGGCCTGCGCCGGCAGGGCCAGGAGAGCGAGCAGCGTCAGCAGAATGCGGGACATGTAATCTCCTATGTGCGGATCAGGTATCCGGTGGCCGGCAGTTCCTCGCCGTCCAGTCGCGCCCCGGTGGCGCCCAGTCGCAGGCGCCCTTCGGCGAACCAGCGCATCGCCAGCGGATAGATGCGGTGCTCCTCGGCATGTACGCGCTGGGCCAGGCTTTCCGGCGTGTCGCCAGACTCTACCGGCACCACCGCCTGTACGACCAGAGGGCCACCATCGAGTTCCTCGGTGACGAAGTGCACGCTGCAGCCGTGCTCGGCGTCGCCGGCCTCCAGCGCGCGCTGGTGGGTGTGCAGGCCCTTGTACTTCGGCAGCAGCGAGGGGTGGATGTTCAACAGGCGGCCTTCATAGTGGCGCACGAAGCCGCCGGTGAGGATGCGCATGAATCCGGCCAGCACCACCAGCTGCGGATCGAAGCCGTCGATGGCCTCGACCAGCGCGGCGTCGAAGGCCTCGCGGCCGTCGAACTGCTTGTGGTCCAGCACCCGGGTGGGAATGCCGGCGTTCTGCGCGCGGACCAGGCCGTAGGCATCGGCGCGGTTGGAGATCACCGCGGCGATGCGGGCTGGGCCGCCCTCGCTGGCGATGCTGTCGATCAGGGCCTGCAGGTTGCTGCCGGACCCCGAGATCAGCACCACGACATTGCAGTCGGCCATCAGTGGGCTTTCAGGTTGTTCAGCACGACCTGCTCGGCGCCGTCGGCGGCCTGGGCGATCTGGCCGATCACCCACGGCTGCTCGCCGGAGGCGCGCAGGCTGGCGAGGGTGGCTTCGACCTGGTCCTGGGCCACGCAGAGGACCATGCCCACGCCGCAGTTCAGCACGCGGTGCATCTCGTGCTCGTCGACGTTGCCTTTTTCCTGCAGGAAGTCGAACACCGCCGGGCGGGTCCAGCTGGCCACGTCGATCACCGCCTGGGCGCCTTCCGGCAGCACGCGCGGGATGTTGTCGAGCAGGCCGCCGCCGGTGATGTGGGCCATGGCCTTGACCGCGCCGGTGTCCTTGATCAGCTTCAGCAGCGGCTTGACGTAGATGCGGGTCGGCGCCATCAGCAGGTCGGCCAGTTTCTTGCCGTCCAGCTCGGTGGCTTCGATGTCGGTGCCGGACACTTCGAGGATCTTGCGGATCAGCGAGTAGCCGTTGGAATGCGGGCCGGAGGAGGGCAGGGCGATCAGCGCGTCGCCGGTGGCCACCTTCGAGCCGTCGATGATCTCGCTCTTCTCCACCACGCCGACGCAGAAGCCGGCCAGGTCGTAGTCCTCGCCCTCGTACATGCCCGGCATCTCGGCGGTCTCGCCGCCGACCAGGGAGCAGCCGGCCAGTTCGCAGCCGGCGCCGATGCCGGTGACCACGGTGGCGGCCACGTCGACGTTGAGCTTGCCGGTGGCGTAGTAGTCGAGGAAGAACAGCGGCTCGGCGCCGCAGACGACCAGGTCGTTGACGCACATGGCGACCAGGTCCTGGCCGATGCTGTCGTGCTTGTTCAGGTTCAGCGCCAGGCGCAGCTTGGTGCCGACGCCGTCGGTGCCGGACACCAGCACCGGCTGCCGGTAGCCGGCGGGGATTTCGCACAGGGCGCCGAAGCCGCCCAGACCGCCCATGACCTCCGGACGCGCGGTGCGCTTGGCCACGCCCTTGATGCGCTCGACCAGGGCTTCGCCGGCGTCGATGTCGACACCCGCATCCTTGTAGCTGATGGAGGGTTGCTTGCTCATGGGATCAGGCCTTTGAAAAGGGGGAAATGCAGTGGGCGACCGGCCTGCCGGACCGGTCCGCGAAGGCGCGCGATTTTATCAGGCTTGCCCGCCAGCGGCCACAGGGCGCGACGGTTGCCGGGGGACAGGCGGCTGTTTAAGGTATAGCCCTTCGCGTGCCGCGCCGGCACGTCCTTCCGAACCGGGAACCTATCGATGCGCCTGTCCGCCCGCCTCTTCGCCCTCTGCCTTTCGCTGCCCGGCCTGCCGGCCCTGGCCGAACCGGTCAGCGGCCTCTACCAGGTACGCGAGCCGGTCGCCAGCCAGCAGCCGGAGGAGCGCAGCGCCGCGCTCAGCCGCGCGCTGGAGACCCTGGTGCTGCGCCTGACCGGCGACGCCGGCGCGGTGCAGAGCGCCGGCCTGGAAGGCGTGCGCAAGGACCCGCAGCAACTGGTCAGCCAGTACGTCTACGAGGGCGACAGCCTGGTGGTGGACTTTGACCCGCTGACCACCGAGAACAAGCTGCGCCAGGCCGGCCTGCCGCTGTGGGGCGCCAACCGCCCGTCGATCCTGGTCTGGTGGCTGAACAGCGGCGTAGAGGGCGCGAACCTGGTCGGCGACGGCCAGGAGGCGTCCACGCCGCTGCGCCAGGCGGCCCAGCACCGTGGCCTGCCCCTGCGCCTGCCCCTGGCCGATCTGCAGGAGCAACTGGTCGCCACCCCGGAAAACCTTGGCGCCAACCAGCCGGACGCCCTGCAACCGGCCTCGGAGCGCTACGGCGCCGACGCGCTGCTGGCCGTCCAGGCTCGTGAAGAGGACGGCCAGTGGCAGGCGCAGTGGCGCCTGTGGCTGGGCGACAGCCGCGAGCAGGGCAGCGTCCAGGCCGCCGATCAGAAGGCCGTGGCCGACGCCGTGCTGCTGGCCGTGAGCGAGCGCCTGGCGCCGCGCTTCCTGGTCAAGCCCGGCGCGGCCAGCGCCATCACCGTGGAAATCCAGGGCGCCGACCTGCGCCGCTATGCCGAGATCGAGCGCATGCTCGAGCCGTTCTCCGCGCGCCTGCTGCGGATCAGGGGCGACCGGATGGAGTGGCAGGTCAACGCCAGCGCCGATCAGCTGCGTGCCCAGCTGGGGCTGGCCGGCCTGCGCGAACTGCCGGCCGAGGCCGAGCCGGTGGATGCCGGCGCCGATCCCCAGGCCGCGCCCACACCGGTCCCGACCAACCTGATGCGGTTCGGCTGGTAGCCGGCGAGCCGGCCGTTCAAGGACAGACATGCGGCAAATGTTCGATGCCCGGCGACCGGGCTCGCAGATTCCATCAACGAGGCGGAGTGCCTGAGATGACCGATTCGCGGCGCTGGATGTGGCTGGCAGGACTGTTCCTGTGCGGCTGGCTGATCTACCTGCTCACCCCCATCCTTTCCCCCTTCCTGGTGGCGATGCTGCTGGCCTACATGGGCGACCCGCTGGTGGACCGCCTGGAGCGCCGGGGGCTGTCGCGCACGCTGGGCGTGGTCATCGTCTTCGGCCTGTTCAGCCTGCTGCTGCTGATCATGCTGCTGGTGCTGATCCCCATGCTCGGTCGCCAGCTGGTGCACCTCTACGAACTGGCGCCCCAGGGCCTCGACTGGGCCCAGCACCAGGCGCTGCCCTGGGTCCAGTCGCAGCTCGGCCTGGCCGAGGGCTTCTGGCGCTTCGACCAGATCAAGCAGGCGCTGTCCGGGCACCTGGGCAAGACCACCGACATCGTCGGCGGCCTGCTGGCCCATGCCACCGCGTCCAGCCTGGCGCTGCTCGGCTGGCTGGGCAACCTGTTCCTGATTCCGGTGGTGGCCTTCTACCTGCTGCGCGACTGGGACCTGATGATGGAGAAGCTGCGCAACCTGCTGCCCCGTTCCCGCGAGGGGCTGGTCGTGAGCCTGGTCGGCGAGTGTCACGAGGTGCTGGGGGCGTTCATGCGCGGCCAGCTGCTGGTGATGCTGGCGCTGGCCACCATCTATTCGGTCGGCCTGATGATCATCGGCCTGGAGCTGGGGCTGCTGATCGGCCTGCTCGCGGGGCTGGCCAGCATCGTTCCCTACATGGGCTTCATCGTCGGCTTCGGCGCCGCCGTGGTGGCGGCGCTGTTCCAGTACGCGGGCTTCGACCTGTACCCGCTGATCGGCATCGTGGTGGTGTTCGGCATCGGCCAGCTGCTGGAAGGCACGGTGCTGACGCCGATGCTGGTCGGCGACCGCATCGGCCTGCATCCCGTGGCGGTGATCTTCGCCATCCTCGCCGGCGGCCAGCTGTTCGGCTTCACCGGGGTTCTGCTGGCGCTGCCGGTGGCTGCGGTGGTCATGGTGCTGCTGCGCCATGCCCACGACTTCTACAAGCAGTCCGTCATCTACGACTCGCCGCCACCTGCCGACTGAGCTGCGTTCGGAGGGGATACGCGTGGCGGCGCTGGTAATGGCAGGGTTCGACTAGCGGAAGCACCTGGGGTGCTTCCGAGGCTGGCGCTATCGACTGGAGGCGGCCGCCACGCTGGCCCGTGCCCTGTGCAGCTTCTTGTAGCTGTCGATCAGGCGCAGATGCCTGTCGAGGCCCTCCAGCTGCATGCTGGTAGGCGTCAGGCCGAAGAAGCGCACGCTGCCGTCCACCGACCCCAGCGCCGCATCCATCCGCGGGTTGCCGAACATCCGGCGGAAGTTGGCCTCGTAGTCGCCCAGTTCCAGCTCGTCGTCCAGCACCACTTCCAGCACCACGTTCAGGGCCTGATAGAACAGGCCACGCTCGACCGTGTTGTCGTTGTACTGCAGGAAGGCCTCCACCAGCTCCTTGGCGTCTTCGAACTTCTTCAGGGCGAGCTGGATCAGCAGCTTCAGCTCCAGGATCGTCAGCTGGCCCCAGACCGTGTTGTCGTCGAATTCGATGCCGATCAGGGTGGTAATGTCGGTGTAGTCATCCACCTCGCAGTTATCCAGGCGCTTGAGCAGGGCCCTGAGTTTGCGGTCGTCCAGGCGATGCAGGTTGAGGATGTCCTCGCGGAACTGCAGCGCCTTGTTGGTGTTGTCCCAGATCAGATCGTCCACCGGATAGATTTCCGAGTAACCCGGCACCAGGATGCGGCAGGCGGTCGCGCCCAGATGCTCATACACCGCCATGTACGCTTCCTTGCCCATGGCTTCGAGAATGCCGAACAGGGTCGCGGCTTGCTCGGCGTTGGAGCTTTCTCTTTCGCTGGAGCCCTGGCCGGAGAAGTCCCACTCGACGAACTCGAAATCGGCCCTGGCACTGAAGAAGCGCCAGGACACCACTCCGCTGGAGTCGATGAAGTGCTCGACGAAGTTGTTCGGCTCGGTCAGCGCGTGGCTTTCGAAGGTCGGCTGGGGCAGGTCGTTCAGGCCTTCGAAGCTGCGCCCCTGGAGCAGTTCGGTGAGGCTGCGCTCCAGTGCCACCTCGAGGCTCGGATGCGCGCCGAACGAGGCAAACACGCCGCCGGTGCGCGGGTTCATCAGGGTGACGCACATCACCGGGAACTCCCCACCCAGCGAGGCATCCTTCACCAGCACCGGAAAGCCCTGTTCTTCCAGCCCCTGGATACCGGCCAGGATGGCGGGGTATTTCGCCAGCACTTCCTGCGGCACGTCGGGCAGGGCCAGTTCGCCTTCGAGGATTTCGCGCTTGACCGCGCGCTCGAAGATTTCCGACAGGCACTGCACCTGCGCTTCGGCCAGGGTGTTGCCGGCGCTCATGCCGTTGCTGAGGTACAGGTTCTCGATCAGGTTGGACGGGAAGTACACCACCTCGCCATCCGACTGGCGCACGAACGGCAGCGAGCAGATGCCGCGCGCGGTGTTGCCGGAGTTGGTGTCGTACAGGTGCGAGCCGCGCAGTTCGCCGTCGGGGTTGTAGATCTGCAGGCAGTGCTCGTCGAGGATTTCAGCCGGCAGCGCATCCTTCGGTCCCGGCTTGAACCAGCGTTCGTCCGGGTAGTGCACGAAGTCCGCGTTGGCGATGTCCTCGCCCCAGAACTGATCGTTGTAGAAGAAGTTGCAGTTCAGCCGCTCGATGAACTCGCCCAGCGCCGACGCCAGGGCGCCTTCCTTGGTCGCGCCCTTGCCGTTGGTGAAGCACATCGGCGAATGCGCATCGCGGATATGCAGCGACCAGACGTTGGGCACGATATTGCGCCACGAAGCGATCTCGATCTTCATGCCCAGGCCCGCCAGGATCCCCGACATATTGGCGATGGTCTGCTCCAGTGGCAGGTCCTTGCCGAGAATGTGGGTGCCCTCCGCCGAAGCCGGACCCGGCATCAGCAGTGCCTGGGCATCGGCATCTAGGTTCTCCACTTCCTCGATCACGAACTCGGGACCGGTCTGCACCACCTTCTTCACCGTGCAGCGGTCGATGGAGCGCAGGATGCCCTGGCGGTCCTTGGCAGAGATATCCGCCGGCAGTTCGACCTGGATCTTGAAGATCTGGTTGTAGCGGTTTTCCGGGTCGACAATGTTGTTCTGCGAAAGCCGGATGTTGTCGGTGGGAATGCTGCGGGTCTCGCAGTACAACTTCACGAAGTAGGCGGCACACAACGCCGATGAAGCCAGGAAGTAATCGAACGGACCGGGTGCCGAGCCATCGCCCTTGTAACGGATGGGCTGGTCGGCCACCACGGTGAAGTCATCGAACTTGGCTTCGAGACGCAGGTTGTCGAGAAAGTTGACCTTGATTTCCATGCAGGTTCCAGGCTTCCACTCAGACGTTAATCTGTAAGTTACGCCATATGAGGCTTGATTTTACTGGTTTTAGATGATTTTTCTTTTTTTAATACCCGGTTTTTTACCCGGTTTTAGATTCTCTGCTGTCTACTATATAGAAGAGATACGGCTAACTCGATTGGTGCTGCCTCGGTCCTACATGGGCCCAGACGTATGAGGGCACTACTGGTTGCCCATTCGTTGTCTGCCTAAGCAACTCAGTAACTCGACTCGAAAGTCAGTAAGTGTTCCATGTGAGGGCGTAGGCTCGCGGGAGTGCGATTTCGTCCCAGGGATACGCCAAGCTTTTCACGTTTTCTGCGCTTCTTGGCTTTAGCCTGCCTCGTTGGTGCTATGTTCTACATCGACTGGAACGTACCTCCCCATCGAAAAGGAACTTCGAGAATGGGCAAGCTGACCCTTGTGCGCCGTCCTGGCGAAGAAATCCGTCTGACTATCGATCCAAGTGTAGACACTGAAAAGCTCCTTCGGCTGCTTTTGCGAGACGGTATTACCTTGCGTGTTGAATCCTCTGGGCGTAGTAGGGTTCGGCTTTCTGTCGAGGCGCCAAACCAAGTGTGTATTTCTCGCGCTGAACTGGAAGAGCTTGATTGAGCGCATAGTTGTTTCATCAGCCATATGGCAAGCATGACTCTCGCTCTATCAAATAGGCCGCTGGCGGGTAGGTATATGCTATTAAGTTTGCCTTGCTTGATTAGTATCTTTCAGTTTCCCCGTACCTTCCATATATAACTCCTGATGCTTCGATATATTTTCTGGCGGCGCGCATTCTTTTATCTAACTCTTTATTGACTTCCTCTTCGAGTTTTTCAATTTCCTCGGAGCTTGACAGGGGTTTGCTTGTTATCATCTCTGTGTTTAATAATTGTCTAATGTTTTTCTCTAGGATTTCGAGCGCTGTTTCGAGTCTTTTTTCGTAGCTGCGGATGTCCTCTCTTAGTTGTATGTTTCTTTGTTCTTTTTTTGCTCGTATCTTTTTGATTTGCTGGCTGTGAAACTCTGTTATCTCATTAAGTTCCGTGATGGAAATTGTTATTGCATCTATTTCTGTGATGTTTTCTCTCTTTGCGATTTTTCTTATCTGATTAGCGGTTTCTTGAGGTAGTGTGAATATTAGGGATTTATTGCGTTTTCTTAATTCTCTATTTCTTCTCTGTCTTAGCGCAGTCTGCATTTGGACTATCAGAAAGTTTCCGTCGTCTGTCCTCTCTAGTAAATTAATGGCATTTCTTATGGATGAGTAATCTCTGTTAGATGATCTGAGTTCTTTGGCTATTTCTTGGTCGTCCACTCTTGATAGCAAGTAATTTACTGCCCACTCATAATCGCTGCTTTTTAATAATCCAAGTCTTTCCATTATTTTTAGTCCTGTGATTTTTTTAGTTTTTATTGGGCCTAGATATATTTTTTTACGCAAAACTAATGGTCTGATTTTTATATTAAACTTTACGTATTTGCATATTTTAATTATATATGTATTGTGCGTTACGTCACATAAATTCTTGTTTTTGTCACGTTACTAGTCACGTTATGTATTATTGTTGTATTTTTATAGGTACTAAAAGCAGGATTTTATTATGGTGACTGTAGCGCATTCAGGGCTTCACATTCGGTCTGGAGGGCTGGAGGAGCGGCTTTCGGGTACAGGGCCAGAAGCTAGGTTCTTGCTTGAAGCAGTGCTTCGCATGGCCATTCTGGGGGAGAGATGGAATGGCAAGGATAATGACTTGGCTAAGAGGCTGAGGTTGACGAAGACATTCGTCTCAGTGGGAGTGGGCAACTTGGTGAGTGCGGGGTTGCTGATCCGGCTATCAGCTGTGACTGAACGAAGAGGGCGGCCGGCAATCAGCTACGAAGTGAGTAGTGAGGTTCAGGATAGCTTGACGCGCTTAGAGTCCCCTTTCTCGCCGTTGTTTGATGAACTATTTTTAGGGGCTGAACGATCACCTAACGTATCTCCGCAGAATGGTGAAGAGCTTTGGGTAGGAGTTGGCCTTGTCCTGAGAAAGCTTAACCTAAGCGCACTTGATCGACTCCTTCTGGCTGTTCTGCTAGATCACGCCAATGAGGTGGGCTTGGTAGTAGGTGTTAGCAGATCAGATCTAAAAAAGATGACAGGGCTTAATGGCGATAGGGTTCGCAATCGCTTGTCCACTCTAGAGGAACGTAACCTCGTGAGGTTTCACGCGCCAGGATTCGCCTCTGCGAGATTTCCTGGTGGCAAGGTGAAAAGTAGCTACGTCTTAGACTTTCAGCTGCTGCCGCATAGTCAAAAATTGTTAAGGTATGAGCCCTTCAGTCTGGAGGGGAGTCAGCGTTCACGTGCTGAAGGGGTATTGGTGAAAGGAAAGGCTGGGCATATCAGTTTCGAGGTTTCTCAGGAAGCTATGCTTGGTATTTGGCTTTTATTGCACCGATTTGTCTCCAGGGTCCTGTCCAAGCGTAAGCCAAATGCGGAAATAGAATCTGCGGAGTCTGCCTGTAAGTTGATAGCATCGACCCTAAGGGCTGACTCGCCTCATAAGGCGGACGGGGTTGATTTTGAATCGCTATGTAAGGATCTGGCTGAGTGGGTTGTGGAGTTGGCTAATGAATATATTGCGAACCATTCTATCGAGGGCATGGATGAGGAGGGGCAGATCGCGATACTTCCTTATGGTAAGTGGACCATGTGCCTGGTTTCTTGGGGGCCTGATCAGTCGATGGAAGGTCCATAGCCGTGTGGCTTCACTTCGCCAGGGAATCCTCTGAACGAACCACGAGGAGACCCGTTCATGAGGATTATTCGCCTAAAAGAAGTTATCGAATCCACCGGGCTAGCTCGGTCGACCATCTACAAGCACATCGTAGAAGGGACTTTCCCTAAACCTGTTCCGCTAGGCGACCGCTGTGTTGGTTGGGTGGAGAGTGAGGTACAGGAGTGGATTCTTGCCCGTATCGAAGAGCGAGATTTGGCAGAGGGTCATGTGGTCCAAACCACGAGCCCTCTGAGAATGGCTGGCTAAAACGAGTTTCACGCCATGACCGGCTGCGGCTGGTCATGGCGATTATGCCGCGTAGCCCATGGGGGCTTTAGGCAATCCTGAGACACCGGGGCGGTGCGGTCTCCCACCGCCCCGGTCGAGTCCGGGGGTTCTAAGCATGACCTTGGCCTGGTTTATTTCCGGAATGCTGTTTTCAGCAAAAATGCCTTTGTGGCTTGGGGATGGAGGTGGGTTCCTCCTTGCCTGGGGGAGATGTCATGTGCGGTGTGGGTAGTATGCTTTCCACTACTTACTTAAATGGCCCTACTCACTCAATGGCTCCACTTACTTCATGGTTTCACTATCTACCCACCTAATACTTCCACTACCGACCCAATGCTCTCCTACGAATATCCTTCACATCCATCGTCTACCTCACAGTCCTCGATACGGCACGAGAGATCAGGTACACGTTGCCACAGGTGGCCTGGCCAGATGACTAGGTAGGGGGAAGCCGTCGCAGTAGAGAATCACACAGCACAGCACTGGCTATGAAACTCAACCCATGAGGACTCATAGCCATGCCCAGGCGCAGCGGTACCAGCAAGCCAATTCGTCATCCAGATAACAACAACCTCCACCTGCACTACGACGATACCTACAAAAACTTACCCGTGATGACCGACAAGGGCCCCTTCATCCGGGAGTACCTTTCCGATCTCAAGCGCACTATCGACTCAGCTATGGCTGAGTATCCTAGGGTGCTGGCATTCAGGGTGGATCTCAGGCTACCCCAGGAAAAGGACCTACCTAGCTACGCCTGTACGAATCAGGTCATTAGCAGGTTCTTCGAATCCTTCACGAGGAAAATCCAGTACGACCAGGATCGGGTGCGTAAGCGCAACAGGTATGCCCGCGGCTGTAACGTTCGATACGTCTGGGCAAGAGAAACAGGTGAGTCGGGGAGACCGCACTATCACCTGCTGATCCTGCTCAACCGGGATGCCTATTACACGATGGGTCGGCTGGGTTCAGCTAGGGTGAACATGATCAGCAGGATGGAAGAGTCCTGGGCCAATGCGTTGGAGATATCGGTCAGGCAGGCGAAGGGACTGGTGCATATCCCGGAGCATGCTGAGTACCGAGTCGACCGGAATGTTCATGCTGACGATGAGGATGAACTACCCGCGCTGTTCTATCGAGCCAGCTACCTGTGCAAGGCTGCAACGAAGTCCTACGGAGATCGTCAGCGAGCGTATGGCACTAGCAGGGGGTAGCGGGTAGCTGCTGGGCGCTGGTTTGGGATTGTGTGGTTGATCGCCAGACCAGTGTCCCAAGCGATAGCAGCGCTTGCAGTTCTTGTGCGGAGTGGCAAATAGGTCCAGCGTAGGGTTCGCTTCCGGCCGATTCTGTTGAAAAACTCGATGTGCGACAGAGCTGCTTGCTCGTAGCCGGAAAAATGTACAAATCGAGCGCTTCTACGCGAAATCCAGAGCAACTCGACCAGCGCAACGATTCAGATTTCAGCCTCAGCCGTGCACTTTCGGCGAAGAAAATCGCCGAGGGAGTTTTTCAACAGAATCGGCCAGAAGCAGTCATTTGATTTCTACAAAAACTGGGGCGATTCAGTCTTCGTAGTTGGCCTTGTATGCATTAAGGCCACCCTCAATACTGACCACTTGGGTATAACCCATCTTCTGTAACGTATCGGCTGCCAGCGCACCCCGGTTGCCGCCCCCGCAGTGGCAGACAATGGGTGTCTGTTTATCTGGCGCTATTTCGCCAATCAGCATCTCAAGGGTACCGCGACTGATGTTGACGGCGCCCTCAATGTGGCTCTTTTCGAACTCTTCTTTGTCACGGACATCAAGCAACAAAGCCCCTTCGGCGACTTTCTTTCGGGCCTCCACGGGGGGCACTTCAGTGATGCGCTGTCTGGCCTCGTTGGCCAGTTTTAGAAAGTCGTCGGAATGCTTAGTCATTGCGAATACTCCTTACGAGTGGTGGAAAAGGTTATTTGCAACAGGGTATCGGGAGCCGAACAGGCATCCCCCTGAGCTTTCAATTGCCTATAGCAAGCCGATAGTCAGCCCGGCACCGATGCCCAACATAGCTCCGGCGACGATAAGCTGCACCGTGCGAAGCGTGACCTTCTGCAACATACGCTTGCCCAGGAAAGCACCAATGAATGCACAGACCGCCCCAACTGCAACGGGAAGTGCAAGTGTCTGAGCTTGCGAGAGTTGCCCCACAAAGATGACGCTGCCGTATACCGCGAGACGCACGGCATCAACGATTACTGCCGAGACAACCCCTGTTGCCACGAACGATTCTTTAGACAAGCCCGCTTTTAGCAGAAACGCTGAACGCAATGCACCTTGGTTTCCCGATAGGCCACCAAAGAAACCTGAAAGCGCCCCACCTATCGGAAGCCAGCGCGTAGGAAAGGCCAGCGTTTGAAACCGCGTGGACATTTCAAGCAATGCGAACAGGATGATAAGGCTGCCAATTACAGCTTTCACTGTCGTTATTTCGAAACTTGACCCTGCAATGCTGTAGTGCCAGAGGGGCGGCAGTTGGTCGAAGAATGTCAGTGAGCCTGCGCCCAGGATTGCCGTGAAGGCAGCCGGCACGCTGAACTTCACAACAACCGACCAATCAGCCTGCTGGGCCATCAATCCGAGCTTGAAAAGATTGTTGGTGAAGTGCACCACGGCGGTGGCCGCAATTGCGAGCGGCAAGGGGAAGAAAAGGGCAAACACTGGCATCAGTGCCGTCCCTAGGCCGAAGCCAGAGAGCAACGTCAACCCGGAAGCCAGCAGTGCTGCAAAGCCGATCAGAACCAGTTCCATGATGCTCGACCTCAATTATCGATTTACGCTATCGTAGATCGATAATTTCATCCAGCCCTGTCACAGATCAAGTAATGGCCATGACTGAAATCACTAAGACTGACCGTAGCCCTTGGGCTGTTTTTTTAATCTTCCTCCGCTTGGGGCTCACCTCCTTCGGCGGCCCAATCGCTCACCTGGGCTATTTCCGCGATGAGTTCGTGGTGCGCCGACAATGGTTGAGCGAACGCAGCTATGCGGATCTGGTTGCCCTTTGCCAGTTTCTGCCAGGGCCGGCCAGCAGCCAGGTCGGTATCGCGCTCGGTCTGTCGCGCTCTGGCTATCGCGGCGCGCTGGCCGCGTGGCTGGGCTTCACCTTGCCCTCCGCAATTGCCCTGATCCTCTTCGCACTCGGCATCGCCAGTTATGGTGATGCCATGCCTGCTGGCGTGCTGCACGGTTTGAAGGTGGTGGCCGTGGCGGTGGTCGCTCAGGCGGTCTGGGGCATGGCGCGCAATCTGTGTCCCGATGCGCCGCGTATTTCCATCATGGCAGCTGCGACCTGCTTCGTGCTGCTCGTACCCTCTGCCTGGGGGCAAGTGAGTGTAATCATCCTTGCCGCCATCGTCGGCTTGCTGCTGTTCAAACCGCAGCAGGGCGAGGCCCATGATCCACTGCCGATCAGTGTGCGGCGTCGCGTTGGCCTGTTCTGGCTGGCGCTGTTCTTTGCTCTTCTGCTGGGGCTGCCGTTGCTGACAGCGGTGTTCCCGAACCAGACATTGGCGATGGTGGATGCCTTCTACCGCGCCGGCTCGCTGGTATTCGGTGGCGGGCATGTCGTGCTGCCGCTGTTGCAAGCTGAGGTCGTACCAACAGGCTGGGTCGACAACGACGCATTCCTTGCGGGCTATGGTGCGGCGCAGGCCGTGCCGGGGCCGCTGTTCACCTTCGCAGCCTTTCTCGGCGCCTCGATGAACCAAGCACCGACTGGCTGGCTTGGCGGCCTGATCTGCCTGCTGGCTATCTTTGCGCCCTCTTTCCTGCTGGTGGTGGGTGCCTTGCCGTTCTGGGAACACCTGCGCCGTAACCTACGCACGCAGGCAGCACTGCTGGGCATCAATGCGGCCGTGGTCGGCCTGCTGCTGGCTGCTCTCTACCAGCCCGTGTGGACGAGTGCGATTCATGGCCCGCAAGACTTTGGCCTGGCCCTTGTGGCACTGGTGGCGTTGATGTTCTGGAAGCTGCCGCCGTGGCTGGTCGTGCTCGGCAGCGGTGTCCTGGGCGGGCTGTTGAGCATTGCCCTGTGAGATACGGCGAATGACCGACAAAGACCTTTACGGCGGGCTTATCCGCCTGCACATCCTGCACCACGCGGCCGAGGCCCCCATCTTCGGGCTGGCCATCATTGAGGAGTTGCGACACCACGGCTACGAGCTCAGCGCGGGCACCCTGTATCCGATGCTGCACGGCCTGGAAAAGAAGGGTTATCTGCGCTCGCACCATGAGCGCACCGGGCGCCGTGAGCGGCGCATGTACGAAATTACCGATGAAGGCCGAGTTGCGCTGGCAGATGCCAAGGTCAAGGTCAGGGAGTTGTTCGGGGAGTTGATCGAAGGACACTGAAGGCCTGATCCAGAGTGCCTCCTGCTAGCTCCTCGCTTTAATGAACGCGCACCTACCGAAAAGTGGTCTATTGACTACGTCCGCTATTGGCCGGTTAGCGACCACTGCTCTGGCTAGCCATCCTTGTCCTTCCACACGTGGAGGACTTTCCATGAACATCATCGCTACCAGCAGCCGTCAGCCCTGGAACAAAGGAAAATTGGTCGGGCAGAAAACCCCGCTCCGACTGAGAGATATCTGGGCCATCCGAGTAAGGCTTCAAATTGCAGAAAGAACCCGGGATTTGGCCCTCTTCGATCTTGCCATCGACAGCAAGCTTCGAGCCTGCGACTTAACCAAGCTCCGTGTGCGCGATGTTGCCCATGGCGAGCATGTGTCATCACGAGCCATGGTGATGCAGCAGAAAACGCACCGGCCAGTGCAGTTCGAGATCACAGAGCAAACACGGTCTGCTCTCGCCGCCTGGATACATCAAGCCCAGCTCCGTAGCGAGGACTGCCTTTTTCCGAGCCGGCTGCATACCTCAGACCATCTATCCACTCGTCAATACGCTCGTATCGTCAAAGGCTGGGTGCAAGCCATTGGCCTTGATCCGGCCATGTATGGCACTCACACAATGAGACGTACGAAGGCATCACTGATCTATCGCAGAACAAAGAACCTGAGGGCGGTTCAACTGCTGCTCGGCCATACGAAGCTGGAGAGCACCGTTCGATATCTTGGGATTGAGGTCGACGACGCCTTGGAGATGGCGGAGCAGACCGAGGTTTGATCATGTGTAGCGACGGTCGAAGTTAGGCCGTCGCTAACCGGCCGATTCTGTTGAAAAAGTCGGTTTCTGAGATAGCAGCTTTTCGGTAGCTAAGAAATCGCCCGATTTCGGCGTTGCTACGTAAAATCCAAGACAGCTCCGTCTTCTGAACGAACCAGATTTCAACGTCGCTAACGCTCTTTCATTAGCGAAAAAACCGACAGGACTTTTTCAACAGAATCGGCCAAAAGCGGCCACTAATTGCCATCAAACTCTTGGCAATTAACAGCAGGAAAAGCATTATGGAAAAAACTGCTCACGCGCAGTCCCATCTTCGGCGGCATGGATGCCTTGCTTATTTCATACAAGCATTCATTCCTCCCACCTATGGCGATCTGCTGTGAAGCACGGGCTTATGCCGCATTTGGCTATAACGGACTTATACCGCGCTCGATATAACGTCGCAGCAGAAGGGAGTGAGAGATGCGTAAGACACTGATCTGCAACTGAAAACTCAATATTGTTAGCGGAATGTTAGGCTGCGTATTAGTCGAGCGTTCGGTCTAATCACTGTTATATGAATCGAGTGAGCTGTGAAGACACTATCTGAAAAGGTTCAGTGGTACAGAGAGCCAGAATGCAGAAAATGGAAGCGCATCTGGCATTGTTTAGAATTGTCAGTTATCGCGCTCTCAGCTATTGCGGTCGCCCTGGTAATGCAAGTTCATGGTGACGGCACCAAGCTTCAGTATCCTTTTACATTTTTTGCATTGGGGGTTTCTTTTTCAGCTGGATGTTTAGTGCCATCTGTCTATCAAGCATTAACCTTCAAAAGGTGGCAAATACAAGTTATCGCGATTGGTCTGGGTTGCGGCGTGGGTGTCGCAGCGATAGCGGCTTTCGGTATTTTGGAAATGCAACATGCGAGCATATAACCAAGCCATTAAATTCGCTCCCTTCGGTCGCCGGACGCTCGTTCCTCGCGCCGTTTATGGCGGGCGTTATGCGTAAACAAGGAAGGAGTCAGCATGGCAAATAGTTGGAACATTCCAAACTGGCTTGAAAAAGAAGTCCGCGCACGGGACAAGAGTTGCGTTTATTGCGGCACTGCTTTTACAACCGCTAATATTTCGAAGAAAACTTGTGCTAGCTGGGAGCACATCATAAATGACGCGAAGATCATAACCAGAGAAAATATTGCTCTATGCTGCTGTTCATGCAACGCAAGCAAAGGACAGAAACAGTTATCCGAATGGCTTCTTTCAAAATACTGTGTTGATCGTCAAATTACGCGTGAATCAGTAGCACCAATAATCCAGCAGGCATTAGCCAACGGTCTTTAACAACCGCATAACAATAGGTTCAAACCGTTCGCTGCGCTCACTGGGACGGGCTAAAGCCCGCCCCTTAACCAAACGTTATACGTTTAAAGGCTCTGGGTATGACATCAGCCTTAATTGATGCATGGAAGCGGGAACGAAGAAAGGCATTGTGGCTTTCCGTCGTTCTGCTCATTCCTTTGACTTCTGTTGCTTGGTTGGCCATTAGCCACTTCGATGAGGGCTTGGCTCGCTATGGAATACTTGCTGCGTTAATACTTGGTTTCGCATCGGTGGTTCTTGTATTACGCAAGAGGCTCGCCCGGCTTTCCATTTGTCCAGGCTGCGGTGCAGTCTTGTTCGATGTATTGGCGCTCCAGGCAAATACCAGGTTGTCCGTGAACTATTGCCCAAGTTGTGGTCGTCGCGTATAACCAGTCATTCCAGCCGACCGCTAAAGCGGCGGCTGAATTCAGCGTTATGCATTTTTGAAGGAACAACGATGTCCGTCGAAGTAATCAAAGACCAAATTTTTAAGTTTTTATCTTCAGATGAGCCTGAAGTTATGGCTATCAAAGGTGAATGGGGCGTCGGAAAAACTTTTAGCTGGAAGAAGTTCCTTAGCGAAGCTTGTGCTGAAAGCAAATTGAACCTCGAACGCTACTCTTACGTTTCTCTTTTTGGTATTAACTCATTGGAAGCCTTTAAATACACAATTTTTGAAAATGTAATCAAGAGGGAGATTATCGGCACCGAGGCTAGTATTGAAACCTTCAAAAGCAATACGGCCAGTCTAATCGAATCATTCGGAAGGCAATCTTTTAATCTGCTTAAAGGTGCGCCAATAATTAAGTCATTTAGCCCTGCCATAGAGACCATTTCTTTCTTGTCTTTGAGTAAAACGCTTATATGCATTGATGATTTGGAAAGAAAAGGGAAAGGCCTTGAGATAAAAGATGTTTTGGGTCTGGTCTCACTGCTAAAGGAGCAAAAGAAGTGCAAGGTAGTATTGCTTCTTAACGATGGTGAAGAAGGCTTAGGTGACTACGAGAAGTATCGTGAAAAAGTGATTGATACTGAGCTTGCGTTTGCACCCGATCCAGATGAATGTTCGGAAATTGCCTATTCTGAGCAAACGCCCAATTATTCAAGGCTAAGGAAACTAACTACAAGTCTCGGAATTCGAAATATCCGTATTCTTAAAAAGATTGAGAGATTAGCAACTCTAGCTGTTCCACTGACAGAAGAGTTCGAGCCTGAAATATTCGATCAAGTTTTACATTCGCTGGTGCTGTTTGCGTGGAGTTATTTTTGCTCAAACTCTAATGACGACATACCTTCTTTGGAGTTTATTACTAGAAAAGGCTATGCCTTGTTAGGTATCGGGGACGAAGAAGTCAGTGATCAGCAAAAAAAATGGCAAACTACTCTACAAGCATATAACTATCAGCTAACTGACGAATTAGACCTGTTGTTATCTGAGGCAGTAAAAACCGGCTACTTCGTTGCAGATGAGTTCAAAGAAAAGGCGGCTGAGAAAAACCAACAGATTATAGCATCCAAATCTGAGGGTTCATTCTCGAATGCCTGGCGTCTCTACCATGACACTTTTAATGATAACGGCGATGAAGTAATAAATGGCTTGTATGAGAGCTTTAAGGAAAACTGCAAACATATAACGCCTACAAATCTAAATGGAACAGTTTCGCTATTTAGAGAATTGGGTGAGGAAGAGAAGGCCTCAGAAATCATTGATATCTACATTGAAAATAGAAAGGACGAAACCGAGCTTTTTAATATGAAGGAGAATAATTTCTTTGGCGATATTAGAGATAAAGAGATTATAGAAAAATTCAATGAAATATATAATCGGTCTGTTACTACTGAGACGGCGAAACAAGTGTTAGAGCGTATAGCTGGTAGAAATGGCTGGAACCAAAGTGACGAAGTAGTGTTAGCGAGCACATCAGTCGATGATTATTATAATTTATTTAAAACTGAAAGTGGTCGCCATCTGTCATCCTTTGTCACAACCTGTTTGAAGTTTGGCCAGTTTGGTAATGCTAGCGATCAACAAAAGGAAATTGCGAATAGGGCTACAGAAGCATTAAGACGAATTGCAGGCGAAAGCGAAATTAACAAAAGACGAGTCAAGAAGTTCGGTGTAAGTCTCGAAGATGCATAACAAGACGCTGCTGTCGGACAAATTTTCCGCTGGGCTCCAAATTTGCCGCAGAGCGCGGCGTTATCCGAACAAAAGTGAGCCGCCCCTTGTTCCTCAGTCACCTCGTGAATGTCCGCTTT
>NZ_JAOCCV010000080.1:0-1204 GCF_029840585.1 Pseudomonas sp. GD03875
GGCTTCTGCCCGTCATGAGAGGCAGAAATCGGCTCAGAACCGTCAACCAGTGTTATTTGACCATATCTAAAATGTCTTGAGCCTTTTGAAAAAGCTCATCGTAAGTGACAATCTCTACATTCGTCATACTATTTCTGAATAGCTCAAAAGATTTGTATTGATTCCCATCTTTAAGCTCTGATTCAAGCGCACCAATAACAATTAAGCATTTTGGATTGAATGCAGAAAAGGAACTACCTCCGTCGCCCTCGCTTAGCTTGTAATACTCTTTCATCAGTTGGTCTTTGTAATTTAACACCTGAATAAATGATCCGGACATCTCCTCGCTAATTGAATAGGCATTAGATCTATACTTTTTTCCAAGCAATTTAGTCTTCGGGGTTTTTATTTCGACCAATGCTATATTGCCAGTCAGCCTGCTTGCGTAGATAAAGTCGACGAGATTTCCACCCGAGTTTGTTATAGATTTTCCACCAACGTAGCATTTATTACCTAGCTGAAACATACTTTGCGGAAATATCTGTGATAATACAGCTGGACATTTTTGTAGAAGAGTTTGCCAGAACTCCTCGGATGAGTTTTCACGATTTACTTTCCAAACACCTATTGCTTCCTCTAAGGAAACTTCAACCTGCTCATCTAGTTTTATCTCGTCTACAAGCTTCGAGGCAGACAGTACTTCTGACACTTTACTTAGATGATCTTCCCTAGCCTTTTTTAGCCACTCAGTCGAATATATTTCAGGCTGCCTATCAATAACCGCATGATGATTAGGGCATAAGAGAAGATAGTTGTCTATTTCAAGTAGCTCGTCTCCATCCTTAGACGGATTGTGTCTTGGACCGTGAGAATGAACGGCTTCGATCGAAGATATTTCCCCGATAAATGACGAGCCATCGAGCATGAGGTTTTGGTCACAGCCTGGGAACGAGCACCGATAGCCACTCAATATAGCTACCTGCCGTTTCACGCTGGCGGTGAGAATACGCCTTTTTTTAATCTCAACAGTTCTTGATCCTACCTCAAATTCCATTTGCGCGCTCTCAACTTTCGCGGTGTATTTTGTATTTGCCTAAGCATGAATTTTGCAGAAGCATATAGCATCTTCGAGTGTTTCTATGGGCAGGCTACGGTTTTGCCAGTATGGTGTCCACTGACAGCTTATGAGTGTGGATTCAACCGCAGGATGCGAGAGACAGCTTCT
>NZ_JAOCCV010000081.1:0-1038 GCF_029840585.1 Pseudomonas sp. GD03875
TACCACGGAGCCTTCGTGTTGCTGCACGGCTTCCGGCACGCCGGTCCAGCGACGCCCCCAGGGCTCATAAGACTGATCGGGCTCGGTACCGCCACGGCGCACCCACAGCCGCTCGCTGCCGGAGTAGTACGAGGCGCCCGGCTTCAAGGCGGGAAAGGCGATGCGCCGACCCTGAGCGTCGATGAGGGTGGTGCTGTCGGTATCCAGCTCCAGGTCCAGCCCCTCGCCGGGCAGGGACCAGCCCTGGCCCAGGCTGCCGATACGCCCATCGCGCGACAGGTAGCCACGGCTGAAGGCGAAGGGCAGCGGTGCCGGCAGGACGAAGTCGGTTTCCGCCGGCAGCAGCTTGGCGCCCAGGATCGGGTTGACCGGCTGGCCGACGCTCGGCGAGCAGGCGGAGGGCTGGTCGGCCATCCCCACCGCCGTGCTGCCAACGAATACGTTGGGGGAGCCGGTCACGATCACTGCGCCCGCCACTTCGTGGCCGATATGCGACACCGGCAGGCCTGCGGATTCCGTCATCTGGACCCTCCTTGGTTCAGCAGTTAATGTCGACTTTGGGCGACAGGATTTCGATTTCGCTCGGCGTGATGCGGATGATGCTCTGCCCACAGCGCAGGGTGATCTCGCTGTCCGCCTTCAGCTCGATGGTATCGCTGTGCAGGGTGATGCTGGAGCCGTCGATGTTCACCGAACTGGCGCCACCACCCGGGGAATCATCCTGGCCGGACGGCGCCACGATGTTCTTGGCCATGCTCTGACCACCACCGGCGCCTCCCCCACCACCGCCACCCACGCTGAGGCTGTAGGACTTGCCCACCGACGCGCTGTGGCTCTGGCCGATACGGTCGGTGCGGCTCATGCCAACGTTGGTCACCATCATCATGCCGACGTTGAGGTTGTACCCCAGCCCGACGTTTTCCATGCGCCCCAGGCCGACGTTCTGCATGGATGCCAGGCTGATCGTCTCGGTCTTGTTCATCCCCACGTTGATCGACCAGTTCTTGCCGATCCGGTCCGTCTCGTTCAGGTCCACTT
>NZ_JAOCCV010000082.1:0-1025 GCF_029840585.1 Pseudomonas sp. GD03875
TGTGATCTCTCAGTAGGTTGTTCATCCGGGGCGTTCCCGGAATTCTGGAAGTGCGACCAACACAGCCTTCCAGGAGCCCCGGATGAACCTGCATAAACATGCCCGTCTTACCCCTCGAGGTCGAGCCCTTCTCGTGCAACGCATGCTCAATGGGCTACGTGTCGAGGATGCGGCACAAGCCGCAGGGGTTAGTGTCCGCACCGCCTACAAGTGGCTCAGGCGCTTTCGTGAGGAAGGTGAGGTCGGCCTGATGGATCGTTCGTCACGTCCGCATTCATGCCCTCATGAGACGGCAGTCGACCTGATCGCCCAATTGATACAGCTACGCCGATCTCGCCATACCTATCGTCAGATCGCCCAGATACTCGGTATGGCTGTCAGTACCGTTGCGCGTCGTCTCAAACAAGCAGGCTTTCATCGATTGGCCGAGCTAGAGCCCGCTCCAGTGGTGGTGCGCTACGAATATCCCAACGCCGGCGATCTCCTGCACCTGGACATCAAGAAACTGGGCCGATTTTGGCGGCCAGGGCACCGAGTTACGGGGGATCGTCTGCAGGGCTCCGATGGTGCCGGTTGGGAGTTCGTGCATGTGGCCATCGATGATGCGTCCCGGCTGGCCTTTACCAGTCTGCACCCAGATGAGCGCGGCAGTAGCGCCTGTCGAGCCTTGCTGCAGGCGTTGCGTTACTACCGTGGGTTGGGCATACGCTTCAAACGCGTCATGACAGACAATGGTGCCTGCTACCGCTCTCATACGTTTCGGCGCTTATGCGCTCGGCTAGGGCTGAAACACATCCGCACCAAACCCTATACACCTCGCACGAACGGCAAGGCCGAACGTTTCATCCAGACGAGCCTACGTGAGTGGGCCTATGCACGCAGCTATGACAGTTCCGAGCAACGAGCCAGGTACTTGCCTACCTGGCTGCACCACTACAACTGGCATAGACCGCATGCCAGCCTCCACTACAAACCACCAATCAGTCGGGCTCCATTGCCACTGAACAACGTACTGGGTTTACACA
>NZ_JAOCCV010000083.1:0-899 GCF_029840585.1 Pseudomonas sp. GD03875
CCCGGGCGGCTACACCGACCTGGGCGAGGGCGAGGCCTACGCCCGGGTGCGGGTCGAGGAACTGCAGAGCGCGCACCTGCGCGGCCAGGCGACGGGAAGGGCGCGGGGACTGGCACCGGGCTACCTGTTCACCCTGGAGCGCCACCCCAGCGCGAGCCAGAACCGGGAATACCTGGTGGTCGCGGCGCACTACCAGTTCAGCGACAACGACTACGAGGCGGCGGGCGGTTCGAGCAGCCACGTACTGCGCATCCGGGTCGAGACGCACCCGTCGGACCAGCCGTTCCGCGCCCAGCGGTTGACGCCCCGGCCGCAGACCATGGGTCCGGACACGGCGACGGTGACGGGGCCGAAGGGCCAGGAAATCTACACCGACGAATACGGCCGGGTGAAAGTGTCGTTCCCGTGGAACCGCTACTGCAGCAAGGACGAGAACAGCTCCTGCTGGATACGGGTATCGCACCCGTGGGCGGGCTCGAGCTTCGGTGGCATCCACCTGCCGCGGATCGGCCAGGAAGTGCTGGTCGACTACCTGAACGGCGACCCGGACCGTCCGGTGATCACCAGTCGGCTGTACAACGCCTTCCAGATGCCGCCATGGCAACTGCCGGCCAACGCCACCCAGTCGGGCATCCTGACCCGTTCCAGTTTGGGCGGCGGCTACGAGAACGCCAACGCGCTGCGCTTCGAAGACAAGAAGGGCGAGGAACAGCTGTGGATCCATGCCGAGAAGAACCAGGACATCGAAGTCGAGAACGACGAGACGCACTGGGTGGGCAACGACCGCAGCAAGACCATCGACCGCGACGAGACCAGCCACATCAAGCGCGACCGGACGGAGACGGTGGACCGTGACGAGACGATCACGGTGCACGGCAACCGCAAGGAAGAAGTGGACG
>NZ_JAOCCV010000084.1:0-867 GCF_029840585.1 Pseudomonas sp. GD03875
CTGAAACTGGAGCCGCCGCTATTCGCTGCCTCGCTCCCCTGGCTGGGTGCCACAATGTGCATGGGCTGTACGCCCGCTGCTGCAGGCCCGCTCCCGCCTCCGCCACTTCCTACATTGAGGGTGTATTGAGTACCTACCGTGGTACTCATTTTTTTGCCGATCTGGCTGCTTTTGTTCATACCGACCAAGGTGTTCATCATCATGCCCACGTTCAAGCTGTACCCCAGCCCGACGTTCTCCATCCGCCCCAGGCCGACGTTCTGCAGGTAGGCCATGCCTATGGTCTCGGTCTTGTTCTTGCCGACTCTCGTCGACCAGTTCTTGCCGATACGGTCCGTCTCGTTCTTGTCCACCTTCTTCGTGCGGTTCTTGTGGATCGTCACCTTCTCGTTGCCATCCACCGTTTCCGTACGGTTCTGGTGGATGTCGATGGTCTCGTTGCCGTCCACTTCTTCCTTGCGGTTGCCATGCACCGTGATCGTCTCGTCACGGTCCACCGTCTCCGTACGGTCGCGCTTGATGTGGCTGGTCTCATCGCGGTCGATGGTCTTGCTGCGGTCGTTGCCCACCCAGTGCGTCTCGTCGTTCTCGACTTCGATGTCCTGGTTCTTCTCGGCGTGAATCCACAGCTGTTCCTCGCCCTTGCGGTCCTCGAAACGCAGCGCGTTGGCGTTCTCGTAGCCCCCGCCCAGGCTCGAACGGGTCAGGATGCCCGACTGGGTGGCGTTGGCCGGCAGTTGCCACGGCGGCATCTGGAAGGCGTTGTACAGCCGGCTGGTGATCACCGGACGGTCCGGGTCGCCGTTCAGGTAGTCGACCAGCACTTCCTGGCCGATCCGCGGCAGGTGGATGCCACCGAAGCTCGAA
>NZ_JAOCCV010000085.1:0-711 GCF_029840585.1 Pseudomonas sp. GD03875
GATCCTGACCCGGTCGAGCCTGGGCGGGGGCTACGAGAACGCCAACGCGCTGCGCTTCGAGGACCGCAAGGGCGAGGAACAGCTGTGGATCCATGCCGAGAAGAACCAGGACATCGAAGTCGAGAACGACGAGACGCACTGGGTAGGCAACGACCGCAGCAAGACCATCGACCGCGACGAGACCAGCCACATCAAGCGTGACCGGACGGAGACGGTGGACCGTGACGAGACGATCACGGTGCACGGCAACCGCAAGGAAGAAGTGGACGGCAACGAGACCATCGACATCCACCAGAACCGTACGGAGACGGTGGATGGCAACGAGAAGGTGACGATCCACAAGAACCGCACGAAGAAGGTGGACAAGAACGAGAGCGATCGTATCGGCAAGAACTGGTCGACGAGAGTCGGCAAGAACAAGACCGAGACCATCGGCATGGCCTACCTGCAGAACGTCGGCCTGGGGCGGATGGAGAACGTCGGGCTGGGATACAGCCTGAACGTGGGCATGATGATGAACACCCTGGTCGGTATGAACAAAAGCAGCCAGATCGGCAAAAAGATGAGCACCTCGGTAGGTACTCAATACATCCTCAATGTAGGAAGTGGGGCAGGTGGTAGCGGGCCTGCAGCAGCGGGCGTACAGCCCATGCACATTGTGGCACCCAGCCAGGGGAGCGAGGCAGCGAGTAGCGGCGGCTCCAGTTTCAC
>NZ_JAOCCV010000086.1:0-584 GCF_029840585.1 Pseudomonas sp. GD03875
GCATGTTCAAGGACCAGGAACCGCTCAGCGGGCCGCTGACCCTGCACACGGCCATGGCCCGTGCAGTCAAGTACAACCTCGAGGCGCGCCTGAAGGTGATGGAGGAAGCCGTGGCCCAGCGCCAGGTCGACCTCGCCACCTTCGACATGCTGCCGCGCATGGCGCTGTCCGCCGGCTACGCCGGGCGCAACAACGTCAGCGCCTCCAGCAGCCAGAGCGTCGACACCGGCACCCAGTCTCTGGAACCTTCCACCTCCCAGGACCGCGACCGCGGTGTGGCCGACCTGACCATGGTCTGGAACGTGCTCGACTTCGGTGTCGCCTACGTCAGCGCCAAGCAGGCTGCCGACCAGCGCCTGATAGTCCAGGAACGCCGGCGCAAGGTCGTCCACACCATCATCCAGGACGTGCGCTCCGCCTACTGGCGCGCGGTAGCGGCCGAGCGCCTGCTCAAGCAGATCGACGAGCTGATGGCCCGCGTCGACCGCGCCCGCGACGACAGCCAGCGGATGACCCGCGAGCGCATCGGCGACCAGGTCCAGACCCTGAGCTACCAGCGCGCCCTGATCGAGGCCACGCGCCAA
>NZ_JAOCCV010000087.1:0-584 GCF_029840585.1 Pseudomonas sp. GD03875
ACATGTTCAAGGACCAGGAACCGCTCAGCGGGCCGCTGACCCTGCACACGGCCATGGCCCGCGCGGTCAAGTACAACCTCGAGGCGCGTCTGAAGGTGATGGAGGAAGCCGTGGCCCAGCGCCAGGTCGACCTCGCCACCTTCGACATGCTGCCGCGCATGGCGCTGTCCGCCGGCTATGCCGGGCGCAACAACGTCAGCGCCTCCAGCAGCCAGAGCGTCGACACCGGCACCCAGTCCCTGGAACCCTCCACCTCCCAGGACCGCGACCGCGGCGTGGCCGACCTGACCATGGTCTGGAACGTGCTCGACTTCGGTGTCGCCTACGTCAGCGCCAAGCAGGCGGCCGACCAGCGCCTGATCGTCCAGGAGCGCCGGCGCAAGGTCGTCCACACCATCATCCAGGACGTGCGCTCCGCCTACTGGCGCGCGGTGGCGGCCGAGCGCCTGCTCAAGCAGATCGACGAGCTGATGGCCCGCGTCGACCGCGCCCGTGACGACAGCCAGCGGATGACCCGCGAGCGCATCGGTGATCAGGTCCAGACCCTCAGCTACCAACGCGCCCTGATCGAGGCCACCCGCCAG
>NZ_JAOCCV010000088.1:0-534 GCF_029840585.1 Pseudomonas sp. GD03875
CTGCCCGGCGATCTCGCCGTCCAGCGCCGCCAGCTGCTGGCTGGTCTGGAACTGGCGCTGGGACTCGCGGAAGTTGGCATTGGCCACGTACAGCTGGGCCAGCACCGCCATGGACATGGCCTGGCGGCGGGCGTCGGCGACCTGCTGGCCGGCCTTGGCCACGTCGATGGCGGCGGGCGCGGAGAGCACGTTGAACAGGTTCCAGGTGACCTTCACGCCATAGTCGGCCCAGCTCTGGTTGACCAGGAAGCTGTTGCTGTCGTAGTGGCCGCCGGCGGAGAACTCCAGGCCGGGCAGCAGGCGCAGCATGGCCTTGCGGGTCTCGGCGGCGCTGATCCGGGTCTGGTAGTCCTGCTCGCGCAGTTCCGGGCGGTTGGCCAGGGCCAGCTGCTCCAGCTGGGCCAGCTCGACCTTCAGCTCCGGCACCGGGTAGTCGCCGCTCTCGGCCAGGCTGAACGAGGTGCCCGGGGCCAGGTTGATCAGCGTGGCCAGCTCGGTCTTGGCCAGCGACAGCGCGCGGCGCTGCTGCTCCAG
>NZ_JAOCCV010000089.1:0-511 GCF_029840585.1 Pseudomonas sp. GD03875
TGGCAGCTACGAGATCTTCGACTACCCCGGCGGCTACACCAACCTGGGCGAGGGCGAGGCCTACGCCCGGGTGCGGGTCGAGGAGCTGCAGAGCGCGCACCTGCGCGGCCAGGCGACGGGGAGGGCGCGGGGACTGGCGCCGGGTTACCTGTTCACCCTGGAACGCCACCCCAGCGCGAGCCAGAACCGGGAATACCTGGTGGTGGCGGCGCACTACCAGTTCAGCGACAACGACTACGAGGCGGCCAGCGGGTCGAGCAGCCACGTGCTGCGCATCCGGGTCGAGACGCACCCGTCGGACCAGCCGTTCCGCGCCCAGCGGCTGACGCCCCGGCCGCAGACCATGGGCCCGGACACCGCGACGGTGACGGGGCCGAAGGGCCAGGAGATCTACACCGACGAATACGGCCGGGTGAAGGTGTCGTTCCCGTGGAACCGCTACTGCAGCAAGGACGAGAACAGCTCCTGCTGGATACGGGTGTCCCACCCATGGGCGGGGTCGAGCTTCGGT
>NZ_JAOCCV010000009.1:0-179750 GCF_029840585.1 Pseudomonas sp. GD03875
CTGTACCGCCGATGTACAGCTCTCCGGTCATGCCCGCTGCGCAAGGCTGTAGGGCACCGCTCAGAATATGGATGCCGACGTTGGCGATAGGTGTGCCAATGGCGACGGTGTGGGCCTCGGCGGTTTCATTCAACTCATGGCAGGAGCTATCGATGGTGGCTTCGGTCGGGCCGTACAGGTTGTACAGGGCTCCCGGCCAGAGCTGTCGCAGCTGCCGGGCGAGTTTCTCTGGAAACGCCTCGCCTCCAAGCAGCACCGCTCTGAGCGAGGCCAGCTGAGACGCCCTTGCTCCGTGCATCAACGCCTGGAGAAGGGAAGGGGCCAGTTGAAGTATGGATATGCGCTGCCGGGCCACTTCATCCCAGAGTCGGTGCAGTTTCTGGCTCAGTTCCGGTGCGGCCAGCACCAGTTGGGCACCGTTGATAAGGGGGAGCCAGAACTCCCAGACACTGGCGTCGAAACTGAAGGCTGTCTTCTGTAGCACACGATCGTCCGGACCAAGGCAGAGCCTGTCCTGCATCCAGAACATATGGTTGCTCAGGGCCCGGTGACGGACGAGTACGCCTTTGGGGAGCCCTGTCGAGCCTGATGTGTAGATCAGGTAAGCCGGATTGTCGCCGTGCAGCGAGCGTTGTGGGTTGGTACTTTCGTAGGCCTGCAGCCAGGAGTCGTCCTGACCCAGTATCAGAGTATGTATGGAGCCCGAAGACGACAGACGCTCGCTTAGGTGAGACTGGCTCAGCAGCAAGGAAACGCCGCTGTCCTGCAGCATGTAGGCGAGACGCTCTTCGGGGTAGGCGGGATCCAGCGGCACATAGGCGCCGCCCGCCTTGAGAACTGCCAGCATCCCCACCACCAACTCGACGGAGCGTTCCATGGCGATGCCCACAAGGGATTCGGGGCCCACTCCGAGCTCGATCAGCCTGTGAGCCAGGCGATTGGCATGGTCATTGAGCTGGGAGTAGCTCAAGGTGAGTTCGCCGCAATGCAGGGCGGCGGCATCCGGGGTTCGTCCGGCCTGTTCCTCGACCAGTCGGTGCACATGGCATTCAAGCGGATAGTCGACCCGGGTGGCATTCCAGTCCCGGGTGATGCAGCTCAGCTCCGGTTCGCTCAGAAGTGGCAGCTCACCCAGTGGGCGAGATGGGTCTTCCGCCATTGCGTCGAGCAGATTCAGCCAATGGCCCGCAAGGTGTTCGATGGTTCCAGCGGTAAACAGCTCGCTGTTGTACTCGATAGAGGCATGAATGGTCTGCCGAGAGTATGCGACGTCCAAGGAGAGTTCGAATTTGGCTTCTCTCGACTGAGCCGACATCAGTTCCAGATGCAGGTCATCCAGATGCAGCGGGGTTTGCTCCGTGCTCTCGACGCGCCAGTTGAACAGTGTCTGGAACAGCTGATGGTTCAGGCCGCCCTGTTGTGGCAACAGCTGTTCGGCCAGAAGTTCGTAGGGATATTGCGAGTGCTCCAAGGCCGCGATGGATTGCAGGCGAAGTCTGTGCAGGAAGTCTTTGGTCGGCTCGGCCGGTTCCAGGTGGGCGCGGTAGACCTGGCTGCTGGCGAACAGCCCGACCAGCTCCTGGGTCTGCTCCTGATTGCGGGTGGCGTTGGGGACACCGATGGTGAAGTCGTTCTGGGTGCCATAGCGCCCAAGCAGTACCTGCCAGGCGCCCAGAAATACCACGAAGGGGAGAAGGCCGGTTCTCTGACAGAGTCCTTCCAGCTTATCGTGCAGATGGGCGGGCAGTGCGAAAGTGTGGGCTGCCGCCGTATTGGCCTGCTCGTCTGCACGCGGAAAGTCCGTTGGCAGCAGCAGAGGCGGAGGGAGCTGCCCCAGGTAATGTTTCCAATAGGTCTCGGCGTCTGCGTACTGGGGTGTCGCTGGATATTCGTGCCGCTGCCAGTGAGCGTAGTCGCCATATTGGATCGTGGGGGCTTCGAGTTCCGTAGCGCCTCCTTGACGTATTTGCCGATAGGCGCGGGCCAAATCCTGGAGCAGGATGGGGTTCGACCAGGCGTCGGAGACAATGTGATGCATATTCAGGATGAGCACATGTTCCTGCGCGGACAGCCTGAAGAGCCTGGCGCGTACAGCTGGAGACTCGCTCAGGTCGAATGGAGTGTTCGCTTCATGCTGCAGGTACTGCTCGATCAGCGCCTGCGATGCGCTTCGCTCCTGCAGTGATAAATCCTCCAGGGGCAGGGACAACTTGCTGCCGGCGTCCACCGACTGATAGGGAACGCCTTCCTTTTCCAGAAAACGGCTCTTGAGTATTTCATGCCTGTCTATGACGGCTTGCAGCGACTTCTCGAAGGATTCGTGATCCATTAGACCCGTAAGAACCATTCCCCTGGGAAGGTTGTAGGCCGAGCTCTCCGGGGCAAGCTGTTGCAGCAACCAAAGTCTTTGCTGGGCGAAGGAGAGCGGTGCATCCTTTTCATGTCGCGGCCTGACGGGGTGTTCCGTATCCGTATCGTCTGCTAGTAGCAAACTCAGCAGATCGTCCTCGAGTACTGGGTGCAGTTGATCCATGTAGGTATCGCCATCGGCAGATGAAGAGGTTCGTATGAGATACGAAGGCTGGAGGGCTGGATTTAGGCTTTCCTGCCTTCATCCATACCTGCCGGTACGCCGTGTCGAAAGAGTGATCGTCATGCTGATGACGATGGGGGCTTGCCCAGGTTGTTTCAGGTCTACGGCAGCTTCACTTGTAGAAATGACTTACCGTCCCGGGTATCCCTCGGACGGATAGTGGCCAGCGAAGGTGACCACTTCCGTCGATGATGAATACGATGTTCCCTTGTCCGAATTGGCTTCAGGCAAGAGCAGTGGCCCTGGATGTGTCGGGCTGAGCAGAATTGCGAACGTGATAGAGAGCCCTGCCGATCTCTTCAGCCCGCATGGGGAGTACCGAAAGCAAGGTGTCGCTCAGTCCATGGGAGGCTTCGCAGAAGCCTTGCAGGAAGATCGGAGCATGTAGTTCGTCCGAGGCCAGTACCCGATAGTTGCGGTCTACCTGATAGTCCTTCAAATACCCTTCCAGCGGGCCCAGAAGCTCCCGGTGCGAGCGGCGTTCGTAGCCGGTGGCGAGGATGACCGCGTCGTAGCGATGGGTGCGGGGTTGCCCGGTGGCCAGGTCTCGCAGGGTGAGCTCGATGCCATCAGCAGTGGCAAGGGCGTTCGTGATCTCTTGCCGGCAGTGGACCGCGTGGCGGAACTGGCGGGCGACTTTCTGGCGGTACAACACCCCATAGATACGGTCGATCAGCTCCGGGTCGACGACCGAGTAGTTGGTGTTGTGATATTCCCGGATCAGCTTCTCTCGGTCTGCGGGCGACTGCTGGAACACGAGGTCCGTATATTCCGGGGCGAATATTTCGTTGACGAAAGATGAGTCGTCCGCAGGTTTGAGAGCCGATCCGCGAAGGATCATTTCCACCTTCACCGAGGGGAAGCTGTCATTGAGATCGATGAAGGCTTCCGCAGCACTTTGTCCGGAGCCGATGACGGCTATACGCATCGGTAGGCCCTGACTGCAGGGCAACCCGCCTAGGCCGCTTAGATATCGGGAGTGGTGGAATACCCTGGGATCATCCCGGAGCGGGCCGAAGATCTCTGGAATTTTTGGCGATCCCCCGGTGCTAACCACGACCGATCGGGCTTTGCGGGTATGTTCCACGCCTTGCTGATTACGAGAGATCAGCCTGAGGTGATGAATGGCGCCATTGTCGAATTCAGGCTCGATGCGCAGAACTTCCTCGCCATAGGTGGTCTGGTCGGAGAATTGTTCGGCGACCCACCGCAGATAGTCGTTGAACTCCATCCGGCAGGGATAGAAGGTGCCCAGGTTGATGAAGTCGATCAGGCGACCATGCTGTTTCAGGTAGTTGACGAAGCTGTAGGGGCTGGTGGGATTGCGAAGGGACACCAGATCCTTGAGGAAGGAAATCTGCAGCTCGCTTTGACTGGCCAGAGTGTCGCCGTGCCATTGATAGTTCGACTGCTTGTCGAGAAAGAGCGTATCCAGGGGCTGGCCGCTGGTATGCGCTAGCTCTTCCAGGGCAATGGCCAGAGCGAGATTGGAAGGGCCGAAGCCTACGCCGATGACGTCGTGGATTCTGGATGGGGAGGCTGCGTTGCTCATGCTGTTGGCTCCTGGTGCCGCGAAGGCTCGAAAGTGATTCCCGCTTCTGCCAAGGGCTGGTAGAGGCGTTCGGAAAAGAAACGCTCGCGCCAGAGCATCACCAGCAGCGCACGTTTGTGGGGAAAGTCGAAGTGCTTGATCTTGGCGAAACCGCTGCGATCGAAGTTGGCGATCTGCCGCTGGTTGTCATGGCGTGGTTCGCAGACGATGCGCCGGGTACGAGGGTCGTCGATGAACATGTAATGGCAGATTGACGAGAACCAGGCGGTGTAGAAGGCCTTGCCACGAAAGGCTTCTTCGCCGACGAGCAGATGCAGCCCCCGATCGTAGTCATCCACGTCGTAGAACGGAGCGATGCGATCCTCCTTGGCCCAGTAGATTTCGAAGTAGCCGAAAGGAATGCCATCGAAGCGCCCAATGATCGGCAGGGTATGGGGATCGATCAGTTGCCTCTCGATATACGCCTGGTGCTGTTCAAGATCGCCTTGTTCCTCCCAGAAGTGGGCGACTCGCGGTGAATTCATCCAGCGATTGAACGCGAGCAGATCCTTGTCCGGGTCGATAATCTCGAGGGTCAATGTCTGGCCCAGCCATGGAATGAAACGCCGGTAGAGTTCTCCGCGGGGCTTCGGGGGCCTCAGTGGGTGGCGAATCCCATGGGTCATGACCTGTTTCAAGGGGTAGGCCCCATGGGATCTCTTGGTCAGCCAGAGCGGGGCGTATTGCCAGAGCTGCTCGGCCTCGCAAAGCAGCGCTCCATCATCGCTTCTTACGAACACACCCTCATCCAAGAGGTACTCGAGTCCATTCAGGTTCTCTTGTGCTATCAGCAGCCTTCTTGCCGATGGCATCTGGGTAAACAGGGCGTCACAGGCGGCAAGGACGGCTTCGCCCGCATGTCCTCGATTGACCGAGAGCAGCTCGCAATGGATCGTCGTCTGGCTCTCGTCGAGACAGATGGCCATTTCCAACCACGGCTGTTCGCCTCGTGCGATGGTGAGTGCGCCGTTCCTCAGGCGAGCCCGCAATTCGCTGTTCAGGTCACGACCCTCGAAGACCGGCATCTCTGTGTTCGGAGTGGACCCAGGCGGACATGTCATGTCTGTACCCTGCTATGGATGCGTCTGTTCGATAGAGGAGAGACGAAGGGCTGGCGGTGGGATTTATCAAGGGCAAGCGAACTATTACTGAGCCGATTCGCCTCAGAGATCCCGTGCCACCCTGAAGCCCAAGAAGTCGCCGCGTGAAGCTTTCAGACGGTCGTTTCTGTTGCCTGAGCGGGAGAAGACCGGCGCTTCGCCCCAGTCGTTGCCGCGCATATGGGCTGTGTCGCAATTCTCGTCGTCTATCCATGCGCTGCCATCGACTGGCGCGCCGACGTAGTCGGGGTGCCAGCAGTCGGCGACCCACTCGTAGACGTTGCCATGCATGTCGTAGACGCCGAACGCATTGGGTGGGTAGCTGCCGACCGGGGAGCTGTAGCTGTAGCCATCCTTGGGACCGTAGGTGTTGGCATGCTTGCTGATCTGGTAGTCACCTTCCTCGTCGAAGGGGAACGGGAAAGGTCCCGTGGAGCCGGCGCGGGCACCGTACTCGCGTTCGGCCTCGCTGATCATGCGATAGGGCTTGCCGGTCTTCTTCGTGAGCCACTCGGCGTAGGCCTGGACTTCGAACCAGTCGACGCATACCGCTGGCTGTCGGGGGAGCTGCGGGTAGCTCGGCTTGCTCGCTTCGCACCAGCGGCCAGGGCGCTCGTCTCCGCTCTTGATGATCACGCCGGTCTGCTTGATATAGGCGTTCAGCTCTTCCGCAGTGACATGGAAGCGGCTGATCGCAAAGGGCCTGGCAAAGGTCACTTCGTGCTGCGGGCCCTCGTCGGGTTGTTTGCCCAGTTCGTCGTCCGGGGTACCCATGATGAAGCTGCCAGCGGGTAGCACGACCATTTCCGGGCATTCAGGGCAGTCTTTGAATACGGTGCCGGAGGGGGGGATGTCTGCCGCCTGGGCTGCGCCAACTATCGAGAGAGTCAGGACAGCACTGCTGCGAATGAGGAATTGGATTCTTTGCATCGTTTTTCCGCCGAGTGAAGTTAGGGGGGGCAGGGCTAGTCGGTTAGATCCCGGGCTACCCTTAAACCGATCCAATCACCTCGAGCGCTGGCTTCGCGGGCATTGCGATTGCCCGATCTGGAGAAGATGGATGGTGATAGCCAGTCGTTTCCCCGGATGTGATGGTAATTGCACTCTCCCTCCATCCAGGCGCTGCCGTCGGCTGGGGCCCCGACGTAGTCGGGATGCCAGCAGTCGGCAACCCATTCGTAGACATTGCCATGCATGTCGTAGACGCCAAATGCATTTGGGGGGAAGGCATCGACAGGGGAGGTGTGTTCGTAACCGTCCGCTGCTCCAAGCGTGTTGGCGTGGGCCGTGAGGTCGAAGGTGCCTTTGTCATCGAATGGAAAAGGGCCTTCGCTGCCTGCCCGGGCGGCATACTCGCGCTCGGCTTCGCTGATCATTCGATATGGCTTGCCGGTTTTTTGAGCCAGCCAAGCGATGTATTCGCCTACATCGTTGTAGTCCACGCATACGGCGGGTTGGCGTGGGCCTTGCGGATAGCGGGGCTTGCCATTGATGCACTCCCGGCCGGGACGAGTGTCTCCATTCTTGAGAATGACGCCGGTTTCCCGGGCATAAGCCTCCCACTCCTCTGCAGTGACGTAGAAGCGACTGATGGCGAATGGCCTGGCGAAGGTTACAGGATGCAGGGGCTCTTCATCCGTGTGCTTACCCGCTTCCATACGGGGCGAGCCCATGGTGAAGGTCCCGGCGGGTAGCACGACCATTTCCGGGCAGTGTTCGCAGTCCTTGAAGACCGAGCCTGCGGTATGGGGCTCGGGCGCGGCATGGAGTTGAATGGAGAGCAGACAGAGCAGTAGTACTGGCATATGGCGCATGGTGGTCTCCTCTTTGGAGCTAGCGGGTTGCGGCCTCTTGCGGGGATCGCTGGACTTCTTCCCATACCCTCAGGAAATTACCGCCCCACAGCTTGGCGATGTCCTCGTCCGAGTACCCGCGCTGGATGAGTTCGGCGGTGACGTTGCGAGCGTCGCCGACGTTCTCCCAGCCGGCCACGCCGCCGCCGTCGTTGAAGTCGGAGCTGATGCCGACGTGGTCGATGCCGATCTTCTTCACCGCATAGTCGATGGCGTCGCCGAACTCCTTCAGGCTCGCTCGCGGATCGGTTTCGAGGATGCCGTAGAGCTGGCTGGCGTATTCGCCGAATCTCTTCTCCGGCCAGATCGAGAACGCCGGATCGGCCGGCATGCTGGCCTGGGCCAGGTTGGCCACGTCCGGCAGGCCGAAGCCGGCGCGCATGGTGTTGACCTTCGCGAGTGTCTCCTTGGAGAAGGGGCGAAGCATCGAGGAGAAACCGACGATATGGACGACCCCGCCGGTCTTCTGGATCAGGCGCAGTTCCCGGTCGGTAAGGTTGCGGGGCAGGTCCACCAGGCCGCGCACGCTCGAGTGCGAGGCGATGATCGGCGCCTGGGAGAGTTCGGCGACCTGTTCCAGGGCTCTGCTGGACATCTGCGAGACGTCGATGACCACGCCCAGATCGTTAAGTCGCTTCACGGCCTGGCGGCCAAGATCGGAGAGGCCGCCATGCTCGTCGGGCGAGTCACCGAAGAAGGGCATGGGGCGAGAGGAGTCCGCCCAGGCATTGTTGCCCACGTAGCTGAAGCCGAAGATACGCATGCCGCGCGCGGCCCAGTCGTCCAGGCGCGAGACATCGTCATCCAGCGGGTAGGCATTGAGCATGCTGATGACGATGGCGAACTTGCCTTCGTGGGCTAGCCGCCGGAAGTCGGCCGGCGTATAGGCGATGCCGGCCCGTTCGGGGAAGTCGCGGGCGATGCCGGTGATGATCCGGTAGCGCGCTTCCTGCTCGTTGCGTGCGGCTTCGACGAAACCTGGCGTCGGCCGGTGCGGGCCATTGGCGCCGACCCAGAATTCCGGCCAGGCGAATATGGCCAGCGCCGCACCGCTCAGGCGACCGCGTTCGGCCTTGACCAGGTCGAACTGCGTGGAGCCGTCCTGGTCTGCCTCGCGGCCTTCGCTGCCGAAGCTGGGCGAGATATCGAGGTGGGCGTCGAACGACAGGATTCGCTCCTGCAGGTCGTTGGCCCTGCGCATGACGTCGAGTGGATAGAGCGGGAGGCTAGGTGAGAAAAGCCACCAGACCAACAGGGCGACCGCCGCCACGGCGATCAATGACGGAACGATCAGGAATAGCCATTTCCAGGTGGCGCGACGAGTGCTCATGGGGCTCCCAGCGTTGATGGTTTCGCCGGCCGGTGAGGGCCGATTTCGTTGGGAGAACGAGCCGGCGGGGAGGGAATTTAGCGCCGAGGCCATTCAGTCATAAATCCGCTGTCCCGAGGTTCGTTTTCGCTGGATGTGGCTGGATAGCGAGCGAAGCATGAAGTTTTCTCGAAGGGGGTTCGTGGCGGGGCTGGCGGTGGCGGTGGCCTTGCCAGCGGGCATCTACTACGCCCATCGCGAATGGGAAGATGCAGAGGCTGCCGAGCTTTCGTCAGACGAGCCGGGCACGCCCGTGCCGGTGCTGCAGGATGCCCTGCTGGCCAGCCGGCTGGTCGGCGTATGGGATGTTCGTTTCATCGCGGGGCGCGACGGCTTTCCCGAGATTCCGCCTGGTGAGCTACAACTGCTGCTGGACGTCGGCCCTGGCGGTCGGGCGCTGCGTGGTTATCTGGGGAAGCCGCCCTATGGCGCTGAGGGGCTTCAGGTGTTTGGCCAGCTGGCCGGCGACAAGGCACCGGAATTGCGCTTGACGATGGTGGATGGTCAGGGGTGCTCGCTGGAGTGTACGGCGATCTTCGATGAAATCTGGGGTGAGTGGAGCACCGGCGGAGGCGCTGCGACGTTGAGTGGACATATGCGCCGCTCGGGTGTCCAGGCTGGGCTGTCGACCTCGCAAAGTGATTTCGTCGCGGTCCGCCGGCCGTTCGTTTCGTCTCGCGAGAGGCTGCCCTACGCACCGGAGCTGGAGGCCTGGCTGGTCTCGCCCGGTCATCGTCTGTTCCACCAGCTCTGGCATGCCAGCCGCGATCGCTGGCACCGGTTGGACGAGACACGTCGCCAAGGGCTGCGCGCGCTCGGCTGGCAGGCCGGTCCGCTGGGTGAGGAGCGTGATGCGCGGGGCAAGCATCGGCACCGTAACGGCTCCGGGGAAGATTTCCTGTTCATGCATCGAAAGATGCTGATGCGTGCGAGGTCCCTGCAGGACCTCCCTTCCTGGCCTAGCCTGCCTCCGCCCAGGCCCTATATCGGTCATGGAATTCAGGCGTTCGTGGATTATCTGGCCAACCTCGATGGTTTTTCCGTTCCGCCCGCTTGGGAGGCAGAAGGCGACGACGAATTCAATCAGTGGCTCTACTACATCAAGAGCAGCGAAGGTTACTACGGTGATTTCCAGGCCTGGGAGGCCCAGTACCGAGACCCGGAATACCTCAGCACCCTGTGCCTGAGCGAACTGGGGGCTCGCATCGAGCTGGGCATCCACGACTGGCTGCATATGCGCTGGGCCTCGATACCGCGCGATCCCAACAGCGGCTTTCCGGCGCTCTATGGTCGAGATTCGGCCGACTTCGCCGAGCGTTGGTTCCGCCCCGGCAACGACTACCTGGGTGATCCGTTCTCTTCCCATGTCGATCCGGTGTTCTGGTCGTTCCATGGCTGGATCGACGACCGTATCGAGGACTGGTTCCTGGCTCACGAACAGGCGCATCCCGGCCAGGTGGTGCGCAAGGTGGTCGATGGCGTGCATTGGTTCGCCCCCGGTCTCTGGGTGCGTGTTGCCGAACCCTGGCTGGGACCGATAAACGCCGGCTGTGGTGCATGGGGCCGCGGCAACCGGAACGACGACGGCGAGCTGGACATCGAGACCATGAAGCTTGCGCTGCGCATCGTGTTCACCGATGAGGAAGAGGCGGAGCGCCTGGAGGGGCGGGTGCCGCGCCGGCCCTGGTATGGACGCCACCTGGCACGCGGCGCCTCGCGCGCCTGACGTCAGATAATTCAGGTTCGCCACCATTCGTTCCTGAGAAAAGCATGCTGCTCTGCAGGAGAGCCGATCATGGATCTATCCGCTGTATTGTCCACTCTGTTCGCTGGTGCGCAGGCGGTGGGGGCCCGTGGGGTCTTCCAGTTCGTCTTTTCGGCGGACAATGCCGTCTGGTCGGAGGTCGGCGACCAGGTGACCATCCGCCCTGGTCGCCATCCCGCTGCCGATGTCACCATCGAGCTTGGCGAGCAGGACTTCGCTGGGATTCTGCAGGGGCAGCAGGACGTCGAGGAACTATTCGCCAGCGGTCGCCTCAGGATCGGTGGGCAGATGGGGCTCGCCACGTTGCTGCCGCAGATCATCAACGCGGCTCGCCGGGGTGGTTCCGCACCGCCTGAGCAGACGCGCGACATGAACCAGCGTTATGCCGCTCCGGAGCGCACCGCCGACAGGGTCTCGGCGGCCCAGGCTCCGCTGCTGGCGGTAGAGCGGCGACCGCGTGATGGTCTGCTGGTGGAGGAGTTCCGCCGCCGTTATCTGCCACAGGGGCTGCCAGTCATCATCAGCAATGCACTGGCCGACTGGCCGCTGTTCAACATGAGTCGCGAGGAATCGCTGACGTATTTCGCCGAGCTGCAAGGCATCACCCGGCACGGCGACTATGTGGAGAAGACCTTCTCCACCGAACGCGATTTCCGCTCGACCTCGATGGCAGACTTCATCGCGGCGCTCGACGGGGAGCAGGAGGAGGGTGTTCCGCCGCCCTACATGGGCAACAACGTCCTCCCGACCCAATTGCTTGAGCTGATCCGCTTTCCCGATTACTTCGAGCACTCGCTGTACATCAAACCGCGCATCTGGATCGGCCCCAAGGGTACGCTCACGCCATTGCACCGGGATGATACGGACAACCTCTTCGCCCAGGTCTGGGGGCGCAAGTCCTTCATTCTGGCAGCCCCCCACCATCGCGAGGCACTGGGTACCTGGTCGACGTCGCCCGAAGGTGGGTTGGAGGGCTGCGAGGTGAACCCGGACGCTCCCGACTACGAGCGCTTCCCGGGTGCCAGAGAGGTGGTCTTCCTGCGCATCGAGTTGGAGGCGGGCGACCTGCTGTTCCTGCCGGATGGCTGGTTCCACCAGGTCGAGTCGGTGTCCACTTCGCTATCCGTCAATTTCTGGGTCAACTCGGGACGTGGCTGGTGAAGCGGATCGGGGCGTCACACGCCCCGATCTTTTGATCGAGGCAGGTCAGGCCGGGCAGGTCGTGGATTCGTTCACGACATGCCCGGCATGCATGTGCACCAGTTGGTCGGCAATATCGAAATAGCGGTCGTCGTGGGAGATGACGATGATCGTCTTACCCTGGCGTTTCAGTTCGGGCAGCAGCTCGGTGTAGAACACCCGCCGGAAGGCCGGGTCCTGGTCGGCGGCCCACTCGTCGAACACCAGCACAGGGCGGTCATCGAGCCAGGCGTTGACCAGGGCCAGGCGCTTGCGCTGGCCTGTGGACAGGTCGGTGGTGGTGAAGGCGCCGTCGCGGATGCCGACCTTGTGGGCGATGTCCAGGCGCTCCAGATACTTGAGCGCCTCCTGCGGCAGCTCGGAGCGCCCTTGAAGCAGTTCGTCGAACAGGTAGTAATCGGTAAACACGGTGGTGAACAGTTGCCGGTAGTCGTCACGATGCTCGGCGTGAACCGCCTGCCCGTTTAGGCGTATCTCGCCGTGTTGGGGGGCGTAGAGACCCAGTAGCAGCTTGATCAGGGTGGTCTTGCCGCAGCCGTTCTCGCCGACGATGAAGACTATCTCGCCACGACGGATGCTCAGGTCGATCGGCCCCAGGTGGAAGGGCTGGCTGCCGGCGGTCTGGGGATAGTCATAGCGCACCTGGCGCAGCTCGATGCGCTCCAGCTCGAGGACGGTTGGCGCGGTTTTGTCACCCAGCAGATCGGGTTCGGCCGTGGAAAAGCGCTGGGCCAGTTCGTTGATGCGGCGGAAAGCGACCTTGGCGCGGCTGAGGTTGGGAATGTTGTCGACCAGCTGCTCCAGCGGGCTCTTCATGTACAGCATGACCAGCACGAAGCCACCCAATACCGTTCTTTCGCCTGTGGGCCAGATGGCGAGGAAGGCGATGGCCATGCCGATCACCGCGAAGAACAGCATCGAGCCGAAGGTCTCCGCACTGATGAAGATGCCGGCGGCGCGGATGTTGGCCCGGCAGATCCGCTCGGTGGTGCCGTGGATCTGTCGGTCCAGCAGGTCCTGGCGGCGGCTTCTCTGGATGCGCAGCTCCTTGGCGCCGGCGGAGATGGCCTGGTAGTGCTTCTGCAATTCGTCCTCGCCGTCGCGGGCCGCCTGGATGCTATGGGTGCCCTTGCGGTGCGCCAGGTATTGCGCGCCGCTGCCGAGGATCACGGTGAGCACCGTGATCAGCAGGATTGGCCAGGACAGCAGGGCCAGGTAGGTCAGGCAGCCGAGGGTCACGGTCAGGGCGATCAGCATGGGCGCCACGCTCAGGGCGAAGATGCTGAGGGCGCCGATGTCGTTCAGCAGCACCGGAATCAGGCGGTGCGCCCGATAGCGCTCCAGTTGCTCGATGGGGGCGCAGAGGATGCGCGATGCCAAGTCCCGACGCAGGTTGGCCACCACCCGCTGGCCCACGTAGTTGGTCAGCAGCTTGGACAGGGTGGAGCAGGCCACGGTGGCGACGCAGAGCAGGGCGAACAGCGACGCCAGGCCCAGGTCGGGGCCGGCCTCTGTGTTCATGGCGCGGTTGATGGTGGCCAGCAGGGCGGTAATGCTCAGCCCTCCGGCGATGCCAAGAAGGGCCGAGAGCAGCACCTGCGGCCAGAAGGGTTTGAGGATACTCAGGGTTTCGCGGGTGAGGCTGTCTGCGGTGGGCGTCATGGAGGCCTTCTCGGATGCCGACGGGGGAATGCCGAGGGCTCGGCTTGAGTCGTTGAGACGAGAAGGCGGGGGGGATATTTAGTCAGCGGCTGTGGATGACGGTCTCACCGTCGGCGTTCTGGCTCAGGTAGACCGGCAGCACCTTGGGCAGGGTCTGTACCAGCTGGGCGACGTTGCGGGTGTCGTAGATGCCGCCGATGCGTACCCGTGCGGTCTTCTGGTCGGCCAGGCGAACCGGTTTATCCAGATAGCGGTTGATCACCGGCAGGGCCTCGGCGAGCGTCAGGTCGTCTAGCACCAGCTTGCCGGCGCGCCAGGAGAGCGCGTTGGTATTCGCGCTCGACACATGTGGCAGCTCGTCGCCGTCGTCGAAGCGGGCTTGCAGGCCCGGCGACAGGTAGGCCACCTGGCTGGGTTCGCTCAGATCGCTCTGTACCTTGACCGAGCCTTCGGTCAGCGTGACCACCACTTGGTCACCATAGGTCCAGACATTGAAGCGGGTGCCGGTGACGGTGATGCTGCCGTTGCCGGCATACACCACGAAGGGATGCTCGGCGTCGTGCCGGACCTCGAAATAGGCCTCGCCTTCGCGGAGTGCCACGCTGCGGCCGTCGCGGAAATTGCCGAACCAGAGCGTGGTGCCCAGGTTGAGCTCGGCGCGCGAACCGTCGGGCAGGGTGGCGATACGCATGTTCTCGCCGGCGTGATAGCGCTGGATGTTGTTCGGCAGCAGCCCCTGATGCCAACCCAGCCACCCTCCCAGCCCCAGGACCAGCGCAGCCGCGGTCGCTACGAAGCGCTTGCTCCGGCGTCTGCGCGGGCTCGCCGGGGGAGCCTGCTCGAGGGTAGTGCGGGATCGAGGCTGCGTGGCTTGGCTGGGCAGATGCTCACTGACCAGCCAGATCTCCATCATGCCCTGGTACTCGCGGGCATGGGCCGGATCGCTGCTCAGCCAGCGGTCGAATGCCGCCCGTTCCTCATCCGTGCAGTCATCCGCGTGCAGACGCATGCACCAGCGGGCCGCTTCCTCGGCGAGGCTGTCGTCTACCGCATGGGATGAAGTGTGGAGAGTCATCGGGCTACCGGTTCGGCTGGGGAGCAATCAAGCAATACAATGGGATTTCTATTAAATATGAGAATTATTATGATTTGGCACTGTGCCAGTATAGAATGCGACCGATAGTGGCTCAAGGCAGCTGGTCGGGCAAGCATGGCGGCCTTTTGTCACGCATTCCTGGGGCGCAAGGGCGCTGCGTTTCTGCCTGGGGAGGAGCATGGAGAAGTATTACCGGCAACTGGTTCATTACCTGACCGTACGACTGCGTGATCAGCATCTGGCTGCGGATGTCGCCCACGACGCCTACGTGCGCGTGCTCGAAGGCGGGCGCGGCAGCGCGGCCGAATATCCGCAGGCCTACCTGTATCGTACGGCGCTGAACATCGTCGTGGACGTTCATCGCCGCAGCGTCGTGCGGCAGAGCGAATCGCTGGACGATATCGAACCACAGGCGCAGGCCGCAAACCAATTCCTCTCCCCGCAGGACTCGCTGTACCTGCGGCAGCGCGCCGAGCTGGTCGAGCGTGCATTGGGCGAGTTACCCTCCAACTGTCGCGAAGCCTTCCTGCTGCGCAAGCTGGACGGGATGGCCCACCATGAGATCGCCTCGCGGATGGGCATCTCCAAGGACATGGTGGAGAAGCATATCGTCAATGCGATGAAGCATTGCCGCATCCGGGTCAAGGAAATGGAGTATTCCAAGGCCGACCCCGATGACGCCGCTCGCCGGGTTTCCCGCTTGCGCTACCGCTAAATTTCCTCGTCTTCGCTGCGTCTCTCCCTGATCGCGCGCCGAGCCCCGGCGCGTATTTCATGACGGGAGATGGGTGTGCGCAGGATTCTTATCGCACTACCGGCAGGGTGCTTCATGGCCACGGCAATGGCCGATGCGCCGATGACCTACAAAGCCGAAATCCGCTGGACCTCCTTCGGCATTCCGCACATCCGTGCGGCCGACGAACACGGCCTGGGCTATGGGATCGGCTACGCCTACGCGCGGGACAACCTGTGCCTGCTGGCCGACGAGGTCCTCACCGTGCGGGGCGAACGAGCACGCTTCCTCGGTCCGGAGGGGCGCTCCTCCGCCGGGATGGAGAATGTCCAGTCGGATTTCTTCTTCCGCTGGTTGAATACCGACGAGGCCATCGCCGCGTTCCGCGACAGCCAGACGCCTGCGATCCGCCAGCTGTTGTCGGGCTACGTGCAGGGATTCAATCGCTACCTGGCCGATGACCGCCAGCCTGCCACCTGCCGCGGTGCCGCCTGGCTGCGCCCGCTGGAGGAGGATGACATGGTGCGGCTGGTGCGGCGCCTGCTGGTCGAGGGTGGCATCGGCCAGTTCGCCGATGCCATGCTGGCCGCCACGCCGCCTCGGGAAGCGGTTGCCGTGTCCAGGCCTCGTGCCATGCCCGATCTGGCGGCGCGCTTGTCGGACTTCCGCCTGGAGCGCGGCAGCAACGCTATCGCCGTAGGCGGGCAGCGCACCGAGAACGGCAAGGGACGCCTGCTGGCCAATCCACACTTTCCGTGGAGCGGAGGGCTGCGCTTCTACCAGATGCACCTGACCCTGCCGGGCAAGCTGGACGTCATGGGCGCCGCGCTACCCGGCCTGCCGGTGGTGAATATCGGCTTCAACCAGCACCTGGCCTGGACCCATACCGTGGATACCTCCAGTCACTTCACCCTGCACAGGTTGGCGCTGGACCCGAACGATTCCACGCGCTACCTGCTGGACGGGAAGAGCCTGCCGCTGCGCCGGACCTCGTTGAGCATCGATGTGCTCGGAGCGGACGGGCGCCTGTCGAAACAGACCCGGGACATCTATGAGTCCACCTTTGGCCCGGTGCTGAACTGGCCCGGCCTGCTCGACTGGAACCGGCAGCACGCCTACGCTCTGCAGGACGTCAACCTGGGCAACACCCGCGTCCTGCAGCAGTGGCTGGAGATGAACCAGGCCAGCGATCTGCAGACCTTCCGCGCGGCGATCCAGGGCATCCAGGGGATTCCGTGGGTCAACACCCTGGCGGTGGATGATCGTGGCAGCGCGTTGTACATGAACGGCTCGCTGGTGCCGAAGCTTTCCCCTGAGCAACTGGGGACGTGCGTCGATCAGGCCCTGCTGGCCCACGGACTGCCCGGCCTGGACGGCAGCCGCAGCGATTGCAACTGGCAGACGGACCCGGGAGCGGCGCAGGCCGGCGTCGTGGCGGGCCGTGACCTGCCGCTGCTGCAGCGCGACGATTTCGTGCAGAACTCTAACGACAGCGCCTGGCTGAGCAACCCCGCCGCACCGCTGACGGGCTTTTCTCCTCTGGTCAGCCGCGAAGGCCGGCCGCTCAGCGCGCGTACCCGCTATGCCCTGAAGTCTCTCGAAAGCCGTCGGAAAAAGCCGTTGAGCGAGGCGTTTCTCGAACAGCTGGTGACCGACAACCGGGTCTACCTGGCTGATCTGGTTCTCGATGATCTCCTGGCATTCTGCGCGTCCCGCACAGCGGAACGCGGGCTGGTGGAAAGCTGCAAGGCGCTGGCCGGGTGGGACAGGCGTGCAACGCTGGAGAGCGGGCTGGGGATGCTGTACTTCCAGCTCTTCATGAGGGCGCTCGCCGAGCCCGATGCGGTCTGGCGTCATCCCTTCGATCCGCAGGACCCGCTGCACACGCCGCGCGGTCTGGCCTGGCAGGACCCGCAAGTGGCTGCGCAGCTCGAACAGGCGCTGAGCGAGGCGGCGCGTCAGATCGCTGAAACGCATCTGCCGGCCGGCACCAGTTGGGGCCAGATCCAGCTGGCCAAGCGGGGCACTGTACGAATCCCGATTCCCGGCGGTGACGGACACCTGGGCATCTACAACGCGATCCAGAGCCAGCCCGGAGAGGGCGGGCATCTGGAGGTGGTGGGCGGCAGCAGCTACATCCAGTTGGTTAGTTTCGACGAGCAGGGGCCGGTGGCGAAGGGGCTGCTGGCCTTCTCGCAGTCCAGCGATCCGAAATCGCCGCATTTCGCGGACCAGACCGAGCTCTTTTCGCGCCAGGCATGGCAACCGATCCCGTTCACGCGCGAGCAGATAGATGCCGATCCCAACCTCCTGATCCTCAGGCTCAGCCCGCTGGAGGTGATGGTGAAAAACTAGGTGGGCGCAGGGGGAAGGGGAGCAGCGGCTTGCCCCATTCGGGGCAGGAAAAAAGTCGACACTGGACTTGCTTGGCTCTGCAAACAAGGCCATAATGCGTCCGCTGCTCACGTAGTGAGTGCGGAAATCTTTGTTAAATCAAAGAGTTAGAGGCTAAGAATCGCCTCGTTCCCCACTCCGATTTATTGACGCAGGCGCTGCCAAAAGCGGCGTTTTCGTTTGAGGCCGGGTGGCAGAGTGGTCATGCAGCGGATTGCAAATCCGTGTACGCCGGTTCGATTCCGACCTCGGCCTCCACTATGGAAAGCCCCGCAGATTCAGGTCTGCGGGGCTTTTTTCATTGATTCGCATGCTTCTACAATCGCAAGCCCAGCCTTCGACTCCTCAGTATGAGCATCTGCCGCGTCCACTCCCTCCCTTACCGGACCGATCCTGCCGCGTACTTTTCCAGGGTGCGCCGCGAGCCGGGCGCCGTGCTGCTGGACGCTGGCCGGCCGCAGGCGGAGCGGGGGCGTTTCGATCTGCTCAGCGCCTGGCCGCTGGCGACCTATGTGCCGCAGGCCGATGAAGCGGCGTGGCCGTTCTTTCAGCGCCTGCGCGAAGGCCTGGCCCGCCTGGGGCGGGCCGAGGCGCCGGATGGTTTCGAACTGCCTTTCACAGGTGGGCTGATCGGTTATCTGGCCTATGACTTTGGTCGGCGCCTAGAGCGGCTACCGGAGAATGCCGTCGATGATCTGGACCTGCCCGATGCCCGCTTCGGGCTCTATGGCTGGGCGCTGGTCAGCGATCATCTGCGCCAGACCAGTCAGCTGGTGTTTCACCCGCACCTGGCACAGGAAGAGTGTGAGCGCCTGGTGGCGCTGTTCGAGGCGGATGCAGGGCCGGCGCTCGAGCCTTTCTCGTTGCGCCAGCCATTCCGTGCCGATCTCGACGAGGACGGGTACCGCGATGCCATCGAGCGTATCCAGGCCTATATAGAGGCGGGGGATTGCTATCAGGTGAACTTCGCCCAGCGCTTCCAGGCGCCTTGCAAAGGTGATGCATGGAGCGCCTACCGCGCGCTTCGCACTGCCTGTCCGACGCCGTTCGCCGGCTTCCAGGCGCTGGAGGGCGGCGATGCCATTCTCAGCCTGTCGCCGGAACGGTTCCTGCAGGTCAACCAGGGGGGGGTGGAGACACGGCCGATCAAGGGCACCCGGCCTCGGGGTGCCACGCCCGCGGAGGATGCGGCCAATGCGGCCGAGTTGCTGGCCAGCGCCAAGGATCGCGCCGAGAACCTGATGATCGTCGACCTCTTGCGCAACGACCTGGGGCGCAGTTGCGGCACGGGATCGGTGCGGGTGCCTGAGCTGTTCGCGCTGGAGAGCTATCCCAATGTGCACCATCTGGTCAGTGCCGTGACCGGCGAGCTGAGCGCGGACAAGGATGCCCTGGACCTGGTCGCCGGCAGCTTCCCGGGCGGCTCCATCACTGGCGCGCCGAAGATCCGTGCGATGCAGATCATCGACGAGCTGGAGCCGACCCGTCGCGCGCTCTACTGCGGTTCATTGCTCTATCTGGATGTGCGCGGCGAGCTGGACAGTTCCATCGCCATCCGCAGTCTGCTGGTCAAGGACGGCGTCGTCAGCTGCTGGGGCGGTGGCGGCATCGTGGCCGATTCGGACTGGCGCTCGGAATACCAGGAGTCCATCACCAAGGTGAAGGTCCTGCTGCAGACCCTGGAAGCGCTTTGATGTTGAACCGACCGCCCAGCCGGCGCCATTGCGGCGACCGGCGTGAGCGGTGGTGAGGCGAGTCAGGCGCGGCGGCGGAACAGCGGCAGCGGCTGATCGGTGGAGGCCTGGTAGACCTCGGAGAAGTCCTCGAAGGCCTTGAGCGCGTCATGGGGGTCCTTGTCCGCGCGCAGGGCGAAGGCGTCGAAGCCGACCCGCTTGTAGGAGAACAGCTGGTCGCGCAGCACGTCGCCGATGGCCCGCACTTCGCCCTTGTAGCCGTAGCGGTTGCGCAGCAGGTAGGCGCTGGAGCAGTGGCGGCCGTCGGTGAAGGCGGGGAAGTTGAGGGCGATCACCTGGAAGTTGTCCAGCTGGTCGGCGATTTCCTCGATTTCCTCGCCGGCGTCCAGCCACACGCCCAGGCCGCCGTCGCGGGCCTTGAGGGCATGGGCGTGTTCGCGCCAGAGGGCCAGCGGCACGATCAGGTCGTCGCAGTTGCTGACGCTGTCGAGCGTGGCGTCCTGGGGCAGCAGGTGCCAGGTTTCGTCCAGCACCTGGCCGTTTTTAATGATTCGCTGCATAGACGCGCTCCTTGAACGGGTCGATCCCGATACGGCGGAAGGTATCGAGGAAGGTTTCTTCTTCGGTGCGTTGCTCGACGTAGACCTTGATCAGCTTGTCGATCACGTCGGCCATCTGCTCCTGGGCAAAGGACGGGCCAAGGATCTGCGCCAGGCTGGATTCGCGGCCGGCGCTGCCGCCGAGGGAGACCTGGTAGAACTCCTGGCCCTTCTTGTCCACGCCGAGGATGCCGATGTGGCCGACATGGTGGTGACCGCAGGCGTTCATGCAGCCGGAGATGTTCAGGTCTAGGTCGCCGATATCGAACAGATAGTCCAGATCGTCGAAGCGGCGCTGGATGGCTTCGGCCACCGGGATCGACTTGGCGTTGGCCAGGGAGCAGAAGTCGCCGCCCGGGCAGCAGATGATGTCGGTCAGCAGGCCCACGTTCGGCGTGGCGAAGCCCAGTTCGCGCAGCTCGCCCCACAGGGTGAACAGCTGCTGCTGCTCGACGTCGGCGAGGATGATGTTTTGGTTGTGGCTGTTGCGCACCTCGCCGAAGCTGTAGCGGTCGGCCAGGTCGGCGATGGCTTCCAACTGCTTGTCGGTGACGTCCCCGGGAGCGACGCCGGTGGGTTTCAGCGACAGGGTCACAGCGACGTAGCCCGGCTTCTTGTGGGCGAAGGCATTGCGCTGGCGCCAGCGGGCGAAGCCCGGGTGCTGGGCGTCGAGGGCGGCCAGTTCGGCATCCTGGTCGGCCAGCTCGCGGTAGGCCGGGTCGACGAAGTGGGCGGCGACGCGGGCGACTTCGGCCTCGGTGAGGGTGGTCGGACCATCCTTGAGGTGGGCGAACTCGGCTTCGACCTTCTCGGCGAAGACTTCCGGGGTCAGCGCCTTGACTAGGATCTTGATGCGCGCCTTGTACTTGTTGTCGCGACGGCCATAGCGGTTGTACACGCGCAGGATGGCGTCGAGGTAGCCGAGCAGGTGCTGCCACGGCAGGAATTCGTTGATGAAGCTGCCAACGATCGGGGTCCGGCCCAGGCCGCCGCCGACGGCGACGCGGAAGCCCAGCTCACCGGCCTCGTTCTGTACCGCCTCCAGGCCGATGTCATGCACTTCGACCGCGGCGCGGTCGCTCACGGCGCCGTTGACGGCGATCTTGAACTTGCGCGGCAGGTGGGTGAATTCGGGGTGGAAGGTAGACCACTGGCGGATGATCTCGCACCAGGGGCGCGGGTCGACGATCTCGTCCTTGGCCACGCCGGCGAACTGGTCGGTGGTGGTGTTGCGGATGCAGTTGCCGCTGGTCTGGATCGCGTGCATCTGCACGGTGGCCAGTTCCGCCAGGATCTCCGGCACGTCTTCCAGCTCCGGCCAGTTGAACTGCACGTTCTGGCGGGTGCTGATGTGGGCGTAGCCCTTGTCGTAGTCGCGAGCGATCTGCGCCAGCTTGCGCACCTGGGTGGAATTCAGCAGGCCGTACGGCACGGCGATGCGCAGCATCGGCGCGTAGCGCTGGATATAGAGGCCGTTCTGCAGGCGCAGCGGGCGGAACTCCTCGCCGGAAAGCTCACCGGCCAGGTAGCGGTGGGTCTGGTCGCGGAACTGCTTGACGCGGTCCTCGACGATCCGCTGATCGTAGTCGTCGTATACGTACATAGGTGTCCTGTGGAGGTCAGGCTACTGCTTCATCAGGCAGCGATGGTTTTTTCTCGCGCGCACGGTAAACGCGCTCTTTATTCAGGCTGGGGAAGATACCAGTTCGTAAATATGGGAAAAAGTGAAGTTTCCATATAAGTACATAGCTAAATTAGATAAGCGAATCGGCTTGAGGCGACGGCGAGCCTGGTCTTAACTGTGGTGACACCCAATAACCACAAGAAAGGTGTAGCCATGACCAAGCATTCAGTCTCTGATGACAAGGACAGCGTCGTCGACGCCTGGGCGATACTCGCGCTGATCGTGCTGGTGGTGAGTACCGCCGTGTTCTGGGTCAGCCACCAGTAAACCCTTTCGACAAGCCGGAGCCTGCGTCGAGAGCCCGGCGTTGCTTCCGGCTGCCTGTCCGCGCGGATCGACGAGACCCCTGATCGACAGTGGCGCTGTATACTCCGCCGCCTACTGCCGAATCCGGATTCACGAATTGTCGTTCCGTATTTTCCTGTGCCTCTGTTTCAGCGCCTTCTGCGCCCCGGTGCAGGCCACCTCCGTGGTCTTCTTCAACCCCGGCTATTCCAGCGAAAGCTTCTGGGTCGACTACAGCCGCTACATGCAGGATGCGGCCGGCGACCTGGGCATGGAGCTGGAGGTGCTCTACGGCGAGCGCGACAACGAGACGGTTCTGCGCAACGCCCGTGCCCTGCTCGAACGCCAGCGCAAGCCCGATTACCTGCTGTTTTCCAACGAGCAGTATCTCGGCCCGGAGATCCTCCGCCTGCTGGCTGACAGCGGCATCCGCCTGTTCACCCTGCACAGCACGCTCACCGTGGAGCAGCAGCGGCTGGCCGGCGGTAGCCGGGAGAAGTACGCCAACTGGATCGGCAGCCTGGTCGCCAACGACGAGGAGGCCGGCTACCTGATGGCACGTGATCTGCTCAAGGGCGCGAGCGAGGGAAGCGAGCTGGTGGCTTTCTCCGGGGTGAAGAACACGCCTTCCGCCACCCTGCGGGAAGAAGGATTGCACCGCGCCCTGGCGGAGCGGCCCCAGGTGCGCCTGCGCCAGCTGCTCTACGGCGAGTGGAGCCGGCAGCGCGCCTACGAGCAGGCCGGGGCCCTGTTGCCCCGCTATCCGAATGTGGCCCTAGTCTGGTCGGCCAATGACGAGATGGCCTTCGGCGCCATGCAGGCGGCGGAAGAGCAGGGCAGGCGCCTCGCCTACACGGCGCTGAACAATTCCGAACGCGCGCTGCGGGCGCGCATGGACGGCAGGATCGGCACGCTCGCCACCGGCCATTTCATTCTCGGTGGCTGCGCGCTGGTGATGCTGCACGACCACGCCGCCGGGATGGACTTCGCCGAGCGCGGTGGCAAGGACCAGATGGCCCGCCTGCTGCGCCTGGTCGATGCGGGACAGGCGAAGAAACTCCTGAAGCGGATCGGCAGCGCCGACCTGGGCCTGGACTTCCGCCGTTTCAGCGCCACCCGCAATCGGGCCATGAAGGCCTATTCCTGCTCGATCGACAGCCTGTTGCGCTGAGCCTCAGACCCCGGCCAGGTGCAGCACCAGCCTGACCAGCGCAAACAGCAGCAGCACGAACACCGAAGTGAACAGCACGCCGAGCAGGATGAAGTGGATCGGCTTGCCGCGCTCGAAGTCGCGCGCCCGGTTCTTGCCGCTCTGTACGCCAATGGCGGCGGCCAGCACGCTCTGCAGCATCTCGCGGAAGGTCAGCGGCTTGTTGTTGTCGTCGTTCTGTTGGTCCATCGGACACCTCCTGGGCTCAGCTTAGCCCAGGCGGTGGGATTTACAGCTCCGCGTCCAGTGCCTCTACCCGTTTGCGCTCCAGCGCGTCGAAACGGCTCGCCTGCAGCTCGGCGACGGCCGCCTGCAGGTCGGTGTCGCTGAGCCCCGTGGCGCGCAGGCGGTTGCGCTCGGCGGCGTAGTCGACCAGGCGCTGCCGCCAGGCGGCCTGCTGGCGGTCCAGTTCGGCCAGGGCGTCTGCGGCCTCGCTGCCCAGTTCCTGTTCGCGCAGCTGGCGGATTTCCTCGGCGCTGGCGCCTCGCGCCTGCATGGCCTGGGTCGCGGCATAGAGGTCGCCATGGCGGGTGCTGGCCGTCCGGGTCTCGCGAACCTCATTAGGCAATTGCTGTTCCAGTTCGGCGATGGCCTGCAGGCGCTGCTCCTCGCTGAGGTCCTTCTGCTGGCCTAGCGCCAGACGCTGCACCGCGTATTCGTCCTCGGCGTTTTCGCGAGCGAAGAACACGGCGTATTCCTCGGCGCTGAAATACTGCTGGCGCGTGGCGTTGAGCGCGTCCAGGCGCTGGCGCAGGGCGTCGGCATCCAGGGCGATGCCGGCCTCGGGCAGGTTCTGCAGGGCGATGCGGTAATCCACGTAGCGGCTCAGCAGGTCGCGCGCCTGGTTCAGGGCGTTGCCTTTCAGCTGGGCGGCCAGGTCCCGGTGGATGCGGGTCAGTACCTTGTCCAGGCCTTCTTCCTCGCGGCCGGCCAGGTAGAAGTCGAACAGGTGCAGCAGGTCGGACTGCAGTACCAGGTTGCCCTGCGCATCCATGCCGAGGATCACGCCATGGCTGGCGCCTTGTAGGGAGGGTGGCAGCGGGCCCGGATCGGCCAGGGCGGCAGTCTGAGTCTTGCGCAACTGGTGGTTGAGGGCGCTGGCCTGGCGGCTGCGCTCGTCGTTCGCGGGTACGGCGGCCGGCGAAGGGGATTCGGCTTGGAGGGGGGTAGCGGGCTGCGGGCGATACAGCAGCAAGGTGCTGCCGACCACTGTCGCGCCGACGGCCAGGGCGGCCAGGATGATTCTGCTGGACATCGAGCACTCCTCGCGGCGGGCATGGCGCAGTGCCTGGCCATGCCCGCGCGGCTTACAGACCGAGGTTCTTCAGGCGGTTGGCCTGGTTCTGGTAGAGGGTCTTCGGATTGGTTTCGAACAGCGACACCAGGCCCAGCACCTGGTTGTTGATGTCCAGGTGGTTCATCGTGTAGTTGTCCTTGAGCACCTTGCCGAAGTGGCTGGAGCAGCGGCCGGTGACGCCGTCGTTGGCTTCGCTGAAGGCCAGCGAGGTGACGGCGAACAGCGGGTCGGAGAGGTCGAACACGTTGGTCAGGGGGGCGGTGCCGCTCAGCGAGTACAGGCGGATGCTGTTGCCGTTGAGGGTGACCGTCTCCGGGCCTTCGCCGCAGGCGCTGGTCGGTACGCCAACCGGGTAGCGCTGGTTGTTGGCGGTGGCGCCGGGCTTGTTGAACTCGGCGAGCATGGCGCGCACGTCCGACGGGCTCTTGCGGTTGTTGGACAGCAGGTTGACCAGGTTGCCCACGGCGTTGGTGAAGACGTCGAAGGCGACGCCCTTCAGGCTGCCGGGCGGTGCGACGCCGGTGACCAGGTCGGCCAGCGGCGAGCCCTTGTGCGGCGAGTTCAGGGTGGTCACCGAGGCCACCAGGTCGGGGCGGGTGTTCATCACATAGCGTGCGGTGATGCCGCCCTGGCTATGGCCGATCAGGTTGAACTTCTTGACGCTGCCGCCCGAGCTGGCGCGGATCTGCTCGAGCTGGGCGATCAGCGATTCGCCGCGCTTGGCCGAGCTGTCGAAGGCGTTGATCTTCGGCACGTGGACCTTGGCACCCTGGCTCTGCAGGGCGCTGGGGATCTGGTGCCAATAGTCGACGCTGGCGATGGTGTCGAAGGCGAAGATGCCTGGGACGAGGACGATGGGGTTCTTGGTCTGCGACTGGGTGTTGGCCTGCGCAGGGAGGGTGGCGCACAGGCCGAGAGTGGCCAGCGCCGGGATCAGCAGCTTCTTCATGGGGGTACCTGTGTGTTCGTTTTTGTTTTTGTGGCTCCGCACACAGCAGCGGAGGTGGCGGCCATGAAAACACTCGCGCACAGGGTCGGCTTGTAAGAACTGATGAAATCGCCCGGGCGGCACGCGAATTATTGCGACGCCGTTGGCAGATGGACTTTCATCGTCGGCGCGCCTGTGGTAACCCTGCCGCCCACAAAAACAAGAACAGGGCGAGAGACGTCCATGCCTCCGAGCGATGCCCCGGTCCTGCTCTACCTGTGGGACAAGCGCACCTTCTACCTCAGTGCCTTCGACGAGCCGCTGCGCCTGTCGCAGGCCGCCGCCATGCTGCTGGTCGCCCTCGACGGCGAGCTGGCGATCCATTGCCGCGACGACGAGCTGGCCTGCCGTAGCGCCCTGCTGCCCGCCGGCCTGGACCTGGTTGTGGACAGCCGTGGCTCGCGGGTGGCGATCATCTACCTGGATGTGTTCGGCGAGGACCACGCCTTGCTGCTGCCACGCATGGAGAACCGCCACGGGCCGGTGCACTTCGCCCTGGGCGACGAGGCGGCCTGCATCGCCGACTTCGACGACCTGCACCGGCGTATCGCGTCGCCCCCGGAGGCCTACGACTGGCTGGAGCGGCTGATCAATCCACAGCAGCGGCCGCCGCCTGGCTTCGCCTGCGACCCGCGCATCGTCCGGGCCGTGCAGTTGATCAAGGCCGACGTGGCGTGCAACCAGTCCATCGAGTTCCTCGCCGAGCAGGTGGGGCTGTCGGTGCCGCGCCTGACCCAGCTGTTCCGGCAGAAGATCGGCATTCCCATCCGCCGCTACCGCCAGTGGCACCGGCTGTTCGTCACCAGCGTCGGTGTGGCCCGCGGCATGAACCTGACCGACGCGGCGATGGCCGCCGGCTTCACCGACTCGGCGCATTTCAGCCACACCTTCCGCAGCATCATCGGCATGAGCCCTTCGGCGGCGCTGGCCCAGCCGCGCGGTATCCGCCTGTTCGCCGGCTGAGGAATCGGGCAAGCTGCGCGGGTCCCTAGCCCGCCGAACCGCCATGCACGACAGCGACTTTCCCGACGACGCCGCGCAGACCGAGCGCACCCGCGAGACCATCCTGCGCTACCACCTGAGCTGGAAGCACCGCGACCTGGAGGCGGTGCTGGCGCTGTACCACCCGGACATCGAGTACAACGACTTCTTCCAGCAGCGCACCATGCGCCTGGGCGACCTGCGCGAGTACGTCGGCAACAACCTGCCGCGGCGCCCTGGCGAGCTGCTGGAGCACCTCGACCGCATCCGCATCGACGGCCACACCGCCTTCATCCAGTACCGCACCCGCGTGCTGGGCGGCGAGGGGCTGGTGTCGTTCCGCACCGGCGAGGCGATCACCGTGCGCGACGGGCTGATCTGGCGGATCAACGAGTACGCCACCCTGGTGCGCGAGGCCCGCTGCGGCGGCGAAGGCGCCCTGGCGCGTCCGGCGACCAGCCGCCTGGGCCTGTCCGCGCGTCAGCTTGGCCTGCTGGCCCAGGACCTGCAGGACTACTTCCAGCGCCACAAGCCGTTCCTCGACCCCGAGCTGGACCTGCAGCAGGTCGCCGCCGCCACCGGCTACAGCCGCAACCAGATTTCCCACCTGCTCAACCAGGTGCTGGGCCAGAGCTTCTACCGCTACGTCAACCAGGCCCGTCTGCAGCACCTGCTCGACGGCCTGGAGGTGGGCAGCGACCCGGGGCGGGTGGACGACCTGGCCTTCGCCGCCGGCTTCAACTCGTTGTCGGCCTTCTACAAATGCTTCCGCGAGCGCCTGGGCATGACGCCCCGGGCCTACCTCCGGCAAATTTCCTCGCGGGCACGCACGCAAGACAAGTCCTGAGCCGGCTGACTAGTCTCTGTCGATCAACCGACGATGGAGACCCCGATGAGCCCGTGGCGCGATATCAGCCTGTGGATGGACCAGCTCGACGAGCCCCAGGCGGCGCGGCCGAGCCTGCAGGCCGACCTGCGCGCCGACGTGGTGATCGTCGGCGCCGGCTACACCGGCCTGTGGACGGCCTACTACCTCAAGCGCCAGGCGCCGCAGTTGCGCATCGTCGTGCTCGAGGCTGAGATCGCCGGCTTCGGCGCCTCCGGGCGCAACGGCGGCTGGCTGATGGGCAACATCCTCGGCGAGGCCCGCCTGCTGGCCGGCCTGTCCACTGAGGCGCGGCGGGCGGCCTTCGACCTGCTGCACGGCATTCCCGACGAGGTGGCGGACGTCACCGCGCGCGAAGGCATCGCCTGCGACCTGCGCAAGGGTGGCGTGCTCTACTGCGCCGCGCGTTATCCCGAGCAACTGAGCGGCTTGCAGGAGCACCTGCGGCATCTGCGCGACCTGGGGCTGGGCGAGGACGACTACCGCTGGCTGGCGCCCGCGGAGCTGGCTGAGCAACTGCGTGTCGCCAGGCCCTACGGGGCGCTGTACAGCCCGCACTGCGCCACGCTCCAGCCGGCCAGGCTGGCCCGCGGGCTGGCCCGCTGCGTGGAGGCCATGGGCGTCGAGCTGTACGAGCAGAGCCGGGTGACCGACTGGCAGCGCGGCCTGGTGCGCACCGCCAGCGGCAGCGTGCAGGCCGACTGGGTGGTGCCGGCCGTGGAGGGCTACGCCGCCAGTCTGCCGCCACTGGGCCGGCACCAGTTGCCGGTGCAGAGCCTGATCGTCGCCACCGAGCCGCTGTCGGCCTCCGTCTGGGCCGAGATCGGCCTGGAGCGCGGCCAGGCCTTCAGTGAGGCCAGCCGTCAGGTCACTTACGGCCAGCGCAGCGCCGACGACCGCCTGGTGTTCGGCGCTCGCGGCGGCTATCGCTTCGGCGGCCGCCTGCGCAGCGATTTCAATCTGACCGAGGACGAGCGCGAGCTGCGCCGCTACCTGCTGGGCGAGCTGTTCCCACAGTTGCGCGACGTGCGCCTGACCCACGCCTGGGGCGGCAACCTGGGCATGGCCAGGCGCTTCCAGCCGCACATGTTGCGCGATCCGCGCAACGGCATCGCCCTGTCCGGCGGCTACGGCGGCGAGGGCGTGGGCGCCAGCAACCTGGGCGGCCGCACCCTGGCCGCGCTGATCCTCGGCCAGGACAACGAGCTGACCCGCCAGCCCTGGGTCCACGCCGATTCCGGCCTGGAGCGCCTGCCCGGCTGGGAGCCGGAGCCGTGCCGCTGGCTGGGCTACAACGCCATCATCCGCAGCTTCGTCCACGAGGACCGGGTGCTGGCCGATCCCCACAGCGCCCCCTGGCGCCGCCGCCTGGCCCAGGGCGTGGCGGGCTTGATGGAGGGCTTCATGAAATGACCACGGAGAAACCGATGAACATCGACCACTTCAAGAACACCGCCGAAATGGCCCTGGAAGACGTCAACCCGGTGGCCGTGCCGCTGGGCGAGCCCCATGCCGTGACCCGCAGCCACGGCGTCGAGCGCGCCGACGGCGTCGAGGCCGGCGTGTGGGAGTGCAGCCCCGGCCGCTGGCGCCGGCAGATCGTGCAGCAGGAGTTCTGCCACTTCATCGCCGGCCGCTGCACCTTCACCCCGGACGGCGGCGAGCCGATCGAGATCCGCGCCGGCGACGCGCTGATGATGCCGGCCAACACCACCGGCGTGTGGGACATCCAGGAAACCGTCAGGAAGACCTTCGTGCTGATCTATTGATCGGCGCAGCCCCGAGTCACTGCCTAACAAGAACAATCGACGAGGTAACCCCCATGCTGAAGAAACTCCTCCCGCTGATGCTCGTGGCGTCGGCCAGCCAAGCCGCCGAGAGCGTGCGCATCTACAACTGGACCGACTACATCGCCCCGGACACCCTGAAGAACTTCCAGAAGGCGAGCGGCGTGGCCGCCCACTACGACGTCTACGACAGCAACGAGACCCTCGACGCCAAGCTGATGGCGGGGCGCTCCGGCTACGACGTGGTGTTCCCGTCCAACCACTTCATGGCCCGGCAGATCCAGGGCGGCGCGCTGAAGAAGCTCGACCGCAGCAAGCTGCCCGGCTGGAGCAACCTCAACCCGGTACTGCTCAAGGCGCTGGAGACCAACGACCCGGGCAACCAGCACGGCTTCCCGTACCTGTGGGGCACCACCGGCATCGGCTACAACGTGGACAAGGTCAGGGCCGTGCTCGGCGACGGCGTGGCGGTGGACTCCTGGGATCTGATCCTCAAGCCCGAACAGCTGGCCAAGCTGGCCCAGTGCGGCGTGGCGATCCTCGACAACGGCCCGGAGATGCTGCCCATCGCTCTGCACCAACTGGGCCTGCCGCACCACAGCCAGAACCCCGACGACTACAAGAAGGCTGAGGCGCTGCTGATGGAGATGCGCAAGAACGTGCGCTACTTCCATTCCTCCAAGTACGTCGGTGACCTGGCCAACGGCGACATCTGCGTGGCCGTGGGCTTCTCCGGCGACATCATGCAGGCCGCCAGCCGCGCCGCCGAGGCGGGCAACGGGGTGAAGATCGAGTACGTGATTCCCAAGGAAGGCGCGCCCATGTGGTTCGACATGGCGTCCATGCCGGTCGACGCGCCCAACGAGGAGGCCGGCTACGCCTTCCTCAACTACCTGCTGCAGCCGGAGGTGGCCGCGTCCATCAGCAACCACGTGCACTACGCCAACGGCAACCAGAAGGCCGATGCCCTGGTCGACCCGGCGCTGCGGGCCGACAACAAGGTCTATCCGCCGGAAGAGGTGATGACCAAGCTGTACGCGCTGGAGGCCATGCCGCTGAAGATCGACCGGGTGCGCACGCGCATCTGGACCAAGGTCAAGAGCGGCACCTGACGGTGTTCCCACCCGGTGATCGTCACCGGGTGGGTGGCATCACTGGCTGTAGGTCTTGAGGAAGTTGCCGATGCGCCCGATGGCCTGTTCCAGGTCGTCGACGCGGGGCAGGGTGACCACCCGGAAGTGGTCCGGCCACGGCCAGTTGAAGGCGGTGCCCTGGACGATCAGCAGCTTCTCGGACAGCAGCAGGTCGAGGACGAACTTCTCGTCGTTGTGGATCGGGCAGACCTTAGGGTCGATCTTCGGGAAGGCGTACAGCGCGCCCATCGGCTTGACGCAGCTGACCCCGGGAATGTCGTTGAGCAGTTCCCAGGCGCGGTTGCGTTGCTCGAACAGCCGGCCCTGGGGCAGCACCAGGTCGTTGATGCTCTGGTAGCCGCCCAGCGCCGTCTGGATCGCATGCTGGCTGGGCACGTTGGCGCACAGGCGCATGTTGGCGAGGATGTCGAGGCCCTCGATGTAGCTCTGCGCGCGGTGCTTCGGGCCGGAGATGATCAGCCAGCCGGAGCGGAAGCCGGCCACCCGGTAGGACTTGGACAGGCCGTTGAAGGTCAGGCACAGCACATCTGGCGCCAGCGACGCGGTGGAGATGTGCTGGGCCTCGTCGTAGAGGATCTTGTCGTAGATCTCGTCGGAGAACAGCACCAGGTTGTGCTGGCGCGCCAGTTCGACGATGCCTTCCAGCACTTCCTTGGAATACACCGCGCCGGTCGGGTTGTTCGGGTTGATCAGGACGATGGCCTTGGTGTTGCTGGTGATCTTGGCCTTCATGTCGGCCAGGTCGGGGAACCAGCCGGCCTGCTCGTCGCACAGGTAATGCACCGGCTTGCCGCCGGAGAGAGCCACGGCGGCGGTCCACAGCGGGTAGTCCGGCGCCGGGATCAGCACTTCGTCGCCGTTGTTGAGCAGGGCCTGCATGGCCATCACGATCAGCTCGGACACGCCGTTGCCGAGGTAGATGTCCTCGATGCCGACGCCCTCGATCTGCTTCTGCTGGCAGTACTGCATGACCGCCTTGCGAGCGCTGAACAGGCCCTTGGAGTCGCTGTAGCCCTGGGCGGTCGGCAGGTTGCGGATGACGTCCTGGAGGATTTCCTCGGGGGCCTCGAAACCGAACGGCGCCGGGTTGCCGATGTTCAGCTTGAGGATGCGGTGGCCTTCCTCTTCCAGGCGTTTGGCGTGCTTGAGCACCGGCCCGCGGATGTCGTAGCAGACGTTGGCGAGCTTGTTCGATTTGCTGACCTGCATGATGCTGTATCCCGAAATGAAGAAGATGTCGCTGGCGACGCGGGAAGGATCGATCCGTGCCCGCCGTAACGCGGCGGACGGACTGGCGTCCAAGGAGGGACGCATGATACGTGCGGCCCGATGCCCGGAAAAGGTACAGGCCGGGCTTTTTTCTGCCCCTGAGGTGTACTCCATGGAAAAGATCGAGAAACCCCTGGAAGCCTGGCGCGACGAGCTTTCCGACGCCCAGTTCCACGTCTGCCGGCTGGGTGGCACCGAGCGTGCCTTCACCGGCGAATACCACGACAGCAAGGTGCCCGGCATCTATCATTGCGCCTGTTGCGGCGAGGCGCTGTTCGACTCCGATGCCAAGTACGACTCCGGCAGCGGCTGGCCCAGTTACTTCCAGCCGGTCGGTGACAAGGTGATCGCCGAGAAGGAGGATTTCAGCCACGGCATGCATCGCATCGAGGTCAGGTGCGCCAAGTGCGATGCCCACCTGGGCCACGTCTTCCCCGACGGCCCCCGGCCGACCGGCCTGCGCTACTGCATCAACTCGGTGGCGCTCAAGCTGGAACCGAGGGACAGCTAGCGCCCTGGTACATCCCGCCGACGGCGGGATTCGAGCAATTGAATTGTGATCAATTCAATTGCTCGCTATATTCCACGCTTTTCCACCGCAGCGGAGCCGCAGGCCATGAGCGACAAGCTTTTCGATATCCCGGTCACCACCATCAAGGGCGAGCAGAAGACCCTCAAGGACTTCGGCGGCAAGGCCGTGCTGGTGGTCAACACCGCCAGCAAGTGCGGCTTCACCCCGCAGTACAAGGGCCTGGAGAGCGTCTGGCAGCAATACCGGGACAAGGGGCTGGTGGTGCTGGGCTTCCCCTGCAACCAGTTCGGCAAGCAGGAGCCGGGCGACGAGGGCGCCATCTCCGAGTTCTGCGAGCTGAACTTCGGCGTCAGCTTCCCCCTGTTCAAGAAGGTCGACGTCAACGGCAGCGACGCCCATCCGCTGTACGTCCAGCTGAAGAAACGCGCCCCGGGCCTGCTCGGCAGCCAGGGCATCAAGTGGAACTTCACCAAGTTCCTGATCAGCGGTGACGGTACCCAGGTCAAGCGCTTCGCCCCGACCACCAAGCCGGAAGAGCTGACCGCCGAGATCGAAGTCCTGCTGAAATGAATGCCCCGCAGGACATCGAAGCGCAGCTGCTGCTGGACAACCAGCTGTGCTTCAAGCTGTACGCCGCGTCTCGGGCAGTGATCCGCGCCTACAAGCCGATGCTCGACGAGCTGGGCCTGACCTACCCGCAGTACCTGGCGATGCTGGTGCTGTGGGAGTGGCAGGCGCGGCCGCCGGAGCAGGCCACGGTCAAGGCCCTGGGCGAGCGCCTGATGCTCGACTCCGGCACCCTGACGCCGCTGCTCAAGCGCCTGGAGCAGCTGGGCCTGGTCCAGCGCCGGCGCTCCAGCGTCGACGAGCGGGAGTTGTGCCTCGCGCTGACCGACTCGGGGTTGGCGCTGAAGGACAGGGTGCTGCCGCTGAAAAACCGCCTGCTGTGCGAGAGCGGGGTCGACATGGTCGAGCTGGAAGGTTTGCGCCAGGGGCTGGGGCAGCTGCTGAGCCTGGTCACTGCTCGGTCGTGAGCGGCAGCCAGGTGTCCAGCAGGGCGGCCAGGTCCTCGCGGCGGAAGGGCTTGGCGAGGTAGTCGTTCATGCCGGCGGCCTGGCAGTGCTCTCGCTCGTCCGGCAGGGCGTTGGCCGTCAGGGCGATGATCGGCAGTCCCGCCCACTGGCCGTGCTGGCGGATGCGCCGGGTCGCTTCGTAGCCGTCCATCACCGGCATGTTGCAGTCCATCAGCACCAGGTCCACGGGGTTCTGCTCCAGGTAGGCGATGGCCTCGCCGCCGTGGCCGGTCACCGCCACCTCGCAGCCCAGTTTGGTCAGCATGCCCTTGGCGACCATCTGGTTGACATGATTGTCTTCCACCAGCAGCACCCGGGCCTGGCGCGGGCGGCTCGGCTGCCCGTCCGGCGGCGCGGCGCTGGCAGCCTGGTGCGGCAGCAGCAGGCGCTGCAGAGCGTGGTGCAGCTCCAGGCGGGACAGCGGGCGCGGCAGTTGCTCGAACGGCGCCAGGCTGGCGCTCTGCTCGCCGGGGATGAAGGTGCCGTAGGCCGACACCAGCAGCAGCGGGCTGGCGAAGCGCTGGCGCAGCGCGGGCAGGCGCTCGGGCTTGTCGCAGATCAGCAGGTCGACGGGCTGTTCGCCCGGCATGGCGTCGTCGTCCAGGCGCTGGTAGCCCAGGCCCCAGATCGGTAGCCAGCTGTCGAGCAGCTCCGCCAGGCCGCTGCCAGGCTTGCACAGGGCGACCACGCGCCCCGGCAGGGCCGGCCAGCGGATGACCGGGGCGTGGGCCGGCAGGGGCAGGGTGGTGCTGAACTGGCTGCCGAAGCCTTCTCGCGAATCCAGGGCGAGCTGCCCGTTCATGGCCTCGCACAGGCGCCGGGTCAGCGCCAGGCCCAGGCCGGTGCCGCCGAACTGGCGGGTTATGCCAGCCTCGGCCTGGATGAAGGGCTGGAAGATGCGTTTCTGCGCCTCCTCGGGGATGCCGATGCCAGTGTCGCTGACGAGGATGCGCACGCCGCCGGGCGTGGGCGAGACGCGCAGGTCGACGCGGCCGAAGCGGGTGAACTTGAGGGCGTTGGACAGCAGGTTGCTGACGATCTGCCGCACCCGGGTGGGGTCGCCGAGCACCAGGGCTGGCAGCCGTGGGTCGATCAGGCAGGTCAGCTCCACCTGTGGCGCGGTGTTCTGCGACAGCAGGCTGGCGGTTTCCTCCACCAGCGCGCCGAGGTCGAAGGGAATGCTCTCCAGCTCCAGCTGACCGGCCTCGAACTTGGACAGGTCGAGGATATCGTTGAGCAGGTCCACCAGGACCTTGCCAGAGTCGTGGGCGATGGACAGCTGCTGGCGCTGTTCGCTGCTGAGTGGTCCGTCCAGCGACAGCGCCAGCATGCCGAGCAGGCCGTTGAGCGGGGTGCGGATCTCGTGGCTCATGTTGGCCAGGAAGGCGGCGCGGGCCTGGGCCATTTCCAGGGCCGTGCTGCGCGCCCGCTCCAGTTCCTGGTTGGAATGGGTGAGGCGGGCGTTGGTCGCCTTCAGCTCGGCGGTGCGGGACGAGACGATGTTCTCCAGTTCGGACAGGTGCTGGGTCAGGCGGTCCTCGGCCTCACGGCGCTGGCTGATCTCCTGATGGGTGTTGGCCAGCTGCCGGTTGGTCACCGCCACCAGCGTGCCCACCTCGTCCAGCTCGTGGCCGGGCGGGCAGGGCACCGGCGAGAAGTCGCGCCGAGGGTCGCGGTCGCTCAGGGCGCGGATCACGCCCACCAGCGGCTTGGTCAGCATGGCGTAGAACAGCACCAGCAGGATCATCGACAGCAGCAGGCTGCGGGCGAAGCCGGTCATCATCGTGAGCAGGGCGCGGCGCAGGAAGTGGCTGCCGAAGGCGTAGGTGTCCACCTCCAGGCGCAGCACGCCGAGGGATTCGTCGGGCGCGTGGCTGACGAACAGCGGGTCCTCGAACAGGCGCCGCTCGCCGAACAGGAAGTCGCTGAACATCCGGTAGCGGCTCTCGACCGGCGGACGATCCACCGAGGCCAGCACCAGACCGCTGTTGTCGATGATCTCCGCGCGCATCACCGCGGGCGAGCGCAGTAGGCCAAGCACCAGTTCCTGGGCCAGTTCGGCATCGATGTTGTAGGAGATGCGTGCGGCCGGGTTATGGCTGATTTCCAGAAGAGACTGGATTTCCCGGTCGATGGAGGCGTCTTCGCTGGCATAATCCAGTCCCACCTGGATCAGGCTCAGCAGGGTACCCAGGATGAAGGCCACCAGCACCGTCAGTTTGGCCTGCTTGTAAGACAGGCGATGGGTCAGAGAAATATCCATCGGTGCGGCGGTTGAGTCCTTGATTACTGGCTTTCCATGGGGCCTGCTGAGGTTCGGCGGCGTACGCCGAAACGCCAACAGACCCTAGCATAGCCCATGGCGCCGGATCATCGGCAGGGGCGGATATTCAGGGCAATGGGGTGGAGTGGCTGTACCCCCTCGTCGTCCCCGCGAAGGCGGGGAACCAGGAATGCAGCGTCTTGGCCTGCGCGCGGATTCCCGCCTGCGCGGGAGTGGCCGGGTTGCCTATCGTATAGGGCTTTCACCCGAATGCCCTGGCGGATATTGAGGAGTAAGTCGTGGATTCTCGCTTGAACAGTTTTCTGCAACGTGCCGATGCCGTGCTGGAGCGTCTGGAACCCCTGTTGCCCGCCGTGCGCGTGGCGCTGGACTGGCACAGCGTCATCGCCGCCCGCTGGCAGCGCGAGGGGCACAGCGGATTCCTGCAGCCGCTGCGGGTGAGCCTGGACCTGAATCTATCCGATCTGGTCGGCGTGGACACCCAGCGCGAGCAGTTGGCGCGCAATACCCGCCAGTTCGTGCAGGGCCTGCCGGCCAACCACGCGCTGCTGTGGGGCGCGCGGGGCACCGGCAAGTCCTCGCTGGTGCGCGCGCTGCTGGCGGAGAACGCCGGCGTCGGCCTGCGCCTGATCGAGATCGAGCGCGACCACCTGGCCGACCTGCCGCGCGTGGTAGAGGCCCTGGCCGGCCTGCCACAGCGCTTCGTGCTGTTCTGCGATGACCTGTCGTTCGAGTCCGGCGAAGGCGACTACCGGGTGCTCAAGAGCGTGCTGGACGGCTCCCTGGAGCGGGCGCCGGACAACGTGCTGCTGTACGCCACCTCCAACCGCCGCCACCTAGTGCCGGAGAAGGAGAGCGACAACGACAACTGGCAGCACGTCGAGGGCGAGCTGCACCCGAGCGAGGCGGTGGAGGACAAGATCGCGCTGTCCGACCGCTTCGGCCTGTGGATTTCCTTCTATCCCTTCACCCAGGAGCACTTCCTCGCGGTGGTGCGCCACTGGATCGGCGTGCTGGCGGGCCAGGTCGGGCTGCGCTGGGAGTGGAACCACGACCTGGAAATCCTTGCCATCCGCTGGGCGCTGGGACGTGGCAATCGCAACGGCCGCTGCGCCTACCAGTTCGCCCGCAGCTGGGTCGGCCAGCAACTTCTGGGGGCGGGCCAGTGATCGATCTGCAGCAGATGGGGCAGGGCCGCGAGGGCTATGCGCTGCTGGCGGCGCAGCTGGAGGCGCTGCTGGCCGGCGAGCGCGACTTCATCGCCAATGCGGCACAGTTCGCCGCCTTCCTGTTCGGCGAGGTCGACGGGCTCAACTGGGCAGGCTTTTATCTGAACAGGAGCGAGGAACTGGTGCTCGGCCCGTTCCAGGGCAAGGTGGCCTGTGTACGCATCCCCTTCGGGCGCGGCGTGTGCGGCGCCGCGGCGAGCACCCGGCAGACCCAGCGGGTCGAGGATGTGCACGCCTTCCCCGGCCACATCGCCTGCGACAGCGCTTCCAACAGCGAGCTGGTGGTGCCTCTGGTGAAGGGCGGGCGGCTGATCGGCGTGCTCGATCTGGACAGCCCGCATCTCGGGCGATTCAGCGTCGAGGACCAGGCCGGCATCGAGCGGCTGGCAGAAATCTTCCTGCACCTCAGCGACTGCTGACGCACGTAGACGTAGGGTGCGCTGCGCGCACCAAGAAATGGGCTGAGAGTCTTTCAACGCCACCACAGCGGGATGGCAGGCCATAAAAGGCCATGTCCCTGCTACGCATTGGTGGCGCAATTCTGCTCTTGTGGGAGCGGCTGGGCGGCATTCCGATTGGCCGCGAAATTCGCGGATAAATCCGATTCCACAAGGTATGCAACATTTAACGGTGACATGGCCTTTTTCTTGGCTATGTACCCGTTACGTGTTGTAGCGCCCGGGCTCATCCTGGGTCCCCGCCTGCGCGGGGATGACGAGGTAGGGGGAATTTCTTCCGGAACCGTCATTCCCGCGCAGGCGGGACAGCAGCTGTATCGCTGAACAGCGCTTGCGCTGGCCCGAAGGGGAATAATCCAGGAGCAGGCAGCTGCAGCGTTCAGATAAAGGGGCTTGACCACGCATCGCGTAGGGTGGGTCAGCCGCTTGCTGGCGTAACCAACCGGCGGTGCCGCAATCGATTGCTCTGGTGGGTTACGGCCCGTGGCCTAACTCATCCTACGAATTCCTATTGATGTGGCAGGCAGGCCGTTTCCGCAGGCCAGCTGTAGAGTCTGCAACACGCAACGGGGACATAGTCATAAAAAAGGCACCCGGAGGCGCCTTTTTCGTGTGCTTGCGATCAGCCCAGATGTTTCTGGTCCAGCTCGATGGCCTTCTCCAGGGTCTCGAGCAGCGCCTTGCGCACCTTGAGCTTGGTGTTCTTGTGTGCGGTCATGTTGATCTTCTTCAACTGCTGGGCGGCGGCCAGGGCGGTAGCCTGCAGCTGCTCGGCCGGTACCACCTTGTCGAGGAAACCGGCGTCCACGGCGCCCTGCGGATCGAAGATCTCGCCGTTGATAACCGAACGATGGAAGGCGGCCTTGCGCAGGCGGTCACGGGCCAGCTCGATGCCGGCGTGGTGCATGGTCATGCCGATCTGCACTTCGTTCAGGCCGATGTTGAACGGGCCTTCCACGCCGATGCGGTAGTCGCTGGAAAGCAGGATGAAGGCGCCCTTGGCGATCGCGTGTCCCGGGCAGGCGACGATGATCGGGTAGGGGTGGCTAAGCATGCGGTGCGCCAGGGTGGAGCCGGCGGTCACCAGCGCCACGGCGTTCTGCGGGCCGGAGGTCATCACCTTGAGGTCGTAGCCGCCCGAAAGAATGCCCGGCTGACCGGTGATGATCACCACGGCGCGGTCCTGCACGGCCTGATCCAGCGCGGCATTGAAGGCGGCGATCACATCCGGGGAGATGGCATTCACCTTGCCGTTGTTGAGAGTCAGGGTGGCAATGCCGTCTTCGAGTTGATAGCTGATCAGGTCGCTCATGGCGGAAGTCCTAGTCCAGGTTGCGGAAAGTGGCGCTGACGTTACCCAGCACCGGGCCAAGGGTAAAGCGCTTTGGCTGACCGTGGGGTCATCCACCCGCCTGTCGATCGGCGCCATCGGCATTGTCGATTGGCTGCTATACCGAGCGTTGACTTAGGTTGGCCGCGAACCTGAGGAGCGCCCATGCCTCGTATCGTCCCCTTTCTATATGTCGCTGCTGCTGGTCAGCCTGACGGTCCTGGCCGCCACACCCTATAGCCACAGCCAGTCCGGCGTGCTGCAGCTGTTCCTGTTCAGCCTGTTCGTCTCCCTCGGCTTCCTGCTGTTCGGCGGCCATCGTTTCGACGCGAACCAGACGAAACCCCACCGCTCCGCATAAGCGTATGAATCGACTGAAAAAATATTTTGCATTCGGAAAACCGTTCGGCTACATTAGCGCGCCTCGACGGACCAGACTGGTTCGGCGAGATCCGGTGAAGTGTCCGAGCGGTTGAAGGAGCACGCCTGGAAAGTGTGTATACGGGAAACCGTATCGAGGGTTCGAATCCCTCCTTCACCGCCAGATGAGATATACGCTAAGCCCCTGATCTTCCTAGAGAAATCAGGGGCTTGGTCGTTTTGGGGGATGTGAAAATCGCCCAGATGGGAACGGTATGGGAACGCGCTCAGAGGTTGAGCGCGTGTTCGAGCATGCCGACGACGTCCGGGCCGTCTTCGTTGATCCACTTGCCGTAGTGCTGGCGGATCATGTTGCCGTTGGTGTGGCCCATCTGCTCGGCGATCCAGTCGATCGAGGCCACGCCCGTGGTCAGCAGCTGGCTGGCGTAGGTGTGCCGGCACTGGCCTGGCCCCCGGTAACGGACCTCGGCCGCATTTAGATGGGCCTTGAAGAAGCGGTCACGGACGCTGAAGTCGCTGACGTGTGGCTCTCCGGTGTTGGTGTTCAGGAACACGAAGTGCAGCCGCTCCTTGCGCCTGGTCTTGTTGTCCCGCTGCACGACTTCCACTTCCTGCCGCTTGCCGCCCTGCGTCAGGGCCTTGGTCTTCCTGAGCGCGTCCCAGGCCGGCGCCAGTAGACGAACCTTCCTAGTCGAGCGCCGAGTCTTCGTCACCCTATAGGCGCCGCGCACCTTCGAGCGGCGGAACGTGACCGTTCCGTTGACCAGGTCGACGTCCTCCCAGGCCAGGGCGATGGTTTCAGACACGCGCGGCCCCGCCCAGATCATGAACTGCACCATCAGCAGCTCTAGGGTCCGGTCGGTCGGGGTTTCCAGAATCTTCCTGATTTCCGCCCGGGTGAACGGGTCCGGGTCTTCCGGGTCGGGCAGGCGCACGATGATGCCCTCGGTGGGGTCGTGCGCCACCTTCTTGTTGGTGCGGTACAGGCGGAACACCTGGCGGGTGATGCTGACCACCTCGCGGATCGTCTTGTTCTTGAGGCTGCTGGCCAGCACGTCCTGGACCCACTCCTGCAGGTTCAGGTGGGTGATGCGGTCGATCTGCACGCGCGCCCAGCGCGGGCGGATATGGACCTCGGCCTTGCTCGAATAGCCCCGGTAAGTCGTTGCCGCCACGTTGTTCCGCTGGATGCTCAGCCAGAGGTCCAGGTAGTGCCCAAAGGTGTTCTCGGTCAGCCGGGTTGAGTTGGGAAAGTGCCGGGCATAGTCGAACGTGCCGGCGCGGATCTCGAATTCAATGATTTCCACCAGCCGGCGCGCATGGGCTTGGTTCTCAGGGGTGTTCCCACCGGGAATGCGCTCCCGGCACAACTCTCCGCCATAGCGGAAATACACGCGCACGGCGTTGCCGCGCACTTCAACTCCATCAGCCATTTGCGTCCCCACGCATAAAAACGGCGCCAGTGTAGGAGGCGCCGTGAAGGCTCGGCTCGCAGGGGGGCCGAGAATTACAGACTGTCGATTCTTGTAGATCGAGCCGGGCGGCTAGAGCAGCCACTCCCGCCGGCGCTGCCACTGCCGGCGCATTTCCTGGACCAGCCTTTCGGCCGCCGAGGTGCCGCGCTTTTTGGCGATTAGCTCCTGCAGCTCACTGACCTTTTCCTGGCTGGTATAGCCGAAGCGCAGCCAGGCCCGGGCCTCGCATTCCAGCCTGTGCTGGCTCATGTCCTGGTCAGCCATGGTAGATGGCCACCGCGTGAGGCAGCTCGACAACGACCATCCGGTCGGCCCTGGCGAGGGCGGCCAGGGCGTTGCGGAGTGATCGCCAGTCGCTGGGCGTGCTGCCGGTGTGGATGATGGGCCGCCCGGGCTTGGTGAAGCGCAGGTGCCCGTTCTTCGTAGCGCCTACCGTCCAGCCGTTGGCCTTGGCGTACTGCAGCAGCGGCTGGAGGTTCTTGCGAAGTGCGCGCCCGCACCGGCGGCCGCCGGTGCTGAACTGATCAGCCATCGAACACCTCCAGGCAATCCACATTGAAGAACCCCAGCTGCCCCTTGTAGGGCATGAAGAATGGCAGCGGACGGGCGGCCGTCAGCTCGAAGCCGAACTGGCCGAAGAACCAGGGCGAGGGGCTGTCATCGACACACCCGGTCACAGTGGCGATGCCCACGATGCCGCCGCGCTGCAGGTCATGAGGTGCAGGCAGGGTGACGCCAAGATGTTCCGCAAGGTCGCGGGCGATCTCGTATTCCTCGCGGGTCATGCCCTTGGCGGCATGGATCAGCACCGGCCCGCGAAAACGGGTCGGCCAGCTGCGGTTTTCGACGTCCTTGTGACCGTTGACGATCAGCCAGGCCCAGGGCTGGCGAATGCTTAGTGCCTTCATTCCTGCACCTCCCGGAACAGCAGCGGCTGCACGGAACCGTCCGCGAAGACCTTGTCCAGCGGGGTGGTGGCGACCGGCTCGTCGCCGTCCCAGCCATCCGGCCAGGTTTCGGCGGCGATCAGCTCGCGGATGCGGGCTTCTTCCTCGGGGTTGATCAGGTCGACGGGAGGGCGCCCCAGGCGCTGGGCGGCTTCGTTGACCTCGGCCTGGATGGCCAGCACTCGCTCCAGGCCCATCAGCCGAGAGCCCAGCAGGATCGGCCCCATTCGCTGCGGGTTGGCAGCGATGCTGCCGTCCTTCAGGCGCTCTATGCCGGCCTTGCGCAGGCGATGGCGTGGTTCCCGCAGCTCGCGCCACAGCGGCTTGAGGCGCTTGAGCGGCGCCAGATACTGCCAGTATGGGGTGAGCAGGATGGTGTCGAGCGCCATGTCTTCATCGGTCAGCGGGCAGCTGGTACAGCCGGTGCGGGCGTTGATTTCTTCTGCCTCGTCGCCGCCGTAAGCGTCGGCGATCATGGCGGTTGACCAGTCGCCGAACTCGACCTGGGGCGCCCAGTGCTTCAGCCATTCCCAGACGTGGCAGACGCGCCAGTGCAGCAGCGGCGCGAGTGTGGCCACGCGCCCTTTGAAGCCCTTCGCCTCGGGCAACATCTTCTGATACCAGCCCTGGCCGCACTCCGCGCCATCCTTGCCACAGCTCATTTCGATGCGCTGGTCGCGGATGGCGCTCTCGCCCTGGCGAACGCCGGTGATCATCAGGACGTTACCGTCCAGCTCGGCGAGGCGATGCTCCAGGGCGGCGTGCATAGGGTCGAGCTTGATCTGGCGGGTACACCACCGCAGGGTGTTGTTATTCGGCGGCGGTACACCCCGGCCCAGGATGTAGACCATGAAGCGTTTGTCCAGCGGGGCCATGACCACCTCGACGTGGACGCCGCGTTCCTCCAGCTCGTCCATGATCTGCCGCGCGGAGTTCGCCAGCGGCAGCAGCTCCAGCCGGGTGTCGGCATAGAACACGGTCAGGGTTTTCGGGGCTTTCACCTTGCCGGTGTCGATTAGGTACAGCACCAGGGTGACGGTGGTGGTGCTGTCCTTTCCGCCCGACCAGGCCATGGCCCAGTGATCGTGATCGGCGCCGTAGGCCTGCAGAGACTGAATCGTCAGCTCGATGCTCTCGGTCATCTGCAGGCGCGCCGCGCCGGCGGAGAAGATATCGCCCTGCCGTAGGGAACTCATGATTCACCCCCGGCGCTCTGCTGCTGTTCGCCAGGATGGACGAAGCGCGAGCAGCCATACGCCAGGTCGGCGTCCTGCTGTTCCTGGAGCACGCCGGGCGCGAGGCCCAGCTTGCGGGCGAGGGCTTCGGCGGCCTGGCGTGCGCCGGCGGTGCAGCTGGCCGAGGGCTTGAAGCCCTTGGCCTTGGCGATGTAGGTGAAAGAGTTCTGGCGCACGTTGATGGTGATGGGTGTAGTTTTTTCAGCGTGCATAGCGGCGCCCCCGTGCTTCGCGTGCGGCGGCTTTCTCGGCCTGCAGGGTTTCCCACTCGGCCTGTTTTGTCTTCTGACGGATACGGCTGCAGCGGGCGTGCTTGCGGGTCGACCGGGCTTTGCCGCAGATATCGCAGATGCTTGACAGGTCCAGGCGGTGGCTGGCCATGGTTGGGTGTTCACGCATGGGGCACCTCCCCACGGCGTGCGGCGTTAACGGCGTCGATGACTGCGCGCAGATCGGGGCCGGCGCCTTCGCTTTCTGCGGTGCGGCACAGAATGGCAATGGTTGACTGCAAGTGGGCGATCAGTTGGTTCTGCTGGGCGACCAGGTCGGTGGTGATGAACGAGCGCTCAAGCCTGCGGACGATTTCGGCGTTCATGCTGCGGTGGTTCGACTCGGCTAGCTCCTCGATCCGGCCACGCATGCCGTCCGGCATCCGCAGAACGAACTTGTCAGCTGTGCGGGATTGCCCGCGCATGGTGCTCATTGGGCACCTCCCTGCAGCGGGCCGAGCCATTCGAACTGGTCATTCAGTTGCGCGATGGAGAAGCCGTACTCGAAGTTGGGCTCGGTGGTTCTAATGTGCAGGTTGCACCACAGCCCGTCGTCGCAGAGCTTGACCTGTACCAGGGCGGGGGCTTCGAGGCTGTTACCGCGAATCCAGTACGCTCCCTGCTGGTCCGGTTTGTGATGTGTCCATTGCAGTTCGGCCGACAGATCGGCCTGCCGCGCCTTGATGCGATCTAGCTCCAGCAGGGCGCCGGTGACATTGCCGTAGCCCATGTCGCGGGCCTTCTGCCATACCTCGTCGTACAGCTCGGCGCGGGTCTTGTCGCTGCTGGAGCCATCTGGCGAGGGCTGCGCGGCACAGGCTTGCCAGCCGACCCAGGCACGTTGGACGTACTCGTCGACATACTCGCCGTAATGCAGATGACTTCCCGGGAGGGCGTCGCGGCGATGAAGCCGTGCCCCTGCCCACATGCTCAGCACCCAGACCTCGAAGGCCTCGCGCATGCCGGCAGGGATGTACGGGCGAGCGTAGGACTGCTGGATCAGGTCGCCCAGGATGTGCATTTCCAGGGTGAATTCGTCATAGCCGCGGTCGGTGAAGAACTGCGCGGCCAGCAGCAGGCCAGGCAGGTGGGCGGCGGTGATCACGGGTGTGGTAGCCTTCGGGTCGACTTCTTGGGGTTTCGCTTGCATGGTGTTTCTCCTTGGGGTTGAGGCCCTGCCGAGTTGCCGCTCGGTGGGGCTTTTTTTATGCGGCGACATAGCCGCCGGCGGTCTTGTGCAGCAGGCCCAGTTCTTCGGCCTGCTGCAGCAATCGGGTGGCCTTGGTGCTGCCCATCTGTAGTTCCCTCGCCACTTGCCTGACGGTCACCTTGGCGCCTCGCTCTGCTCCCGCTATGAGCTGCCGTAGTTCTGGCGGAAGGCCTTGCCCTGTGGCCGTTTCCGGCCCTGTTTCCGCCTGTTCCTGGGGGCGTTCCTCGGGCTGTTCCTGTGCAGCGGGAACCGCTACCGGGGCGCGTTCCTGGGCGGGTGCCGGGCGCAGCGCGGCGAGGATCAGGGCGGGCACGACCTCCAGCGCGGCGGCGAAGCCGAGGCACAGCAGGGTGGCCAGGTGCAGGGGTAGGCCGGCGGCCTTGGCCGGCTGGGCGAGCAGGGCGGTCAGCTCCCGCGAGGCGTTGTCCCGGCGCACCTGGGCGCGTTCGCGCTCGGTGTCGATGCGCGCCAGGGCGGTGGCTTCCAGCTCCAGGGCGCGGCTGACCATGCCGCGCTCCCGCAAGGCGTTGGCCTGTTGGTGGATAGCAGCCGCTTCGGCGTCGAGCTGCTGAGTGCGGACGGCATCGGCGTCGCGCTGTTCCACCAGGTCGACGCGGCGTTGTTCGTGGCGCGCCTGGTGCTCGGCGCGGCTGGTCACTATCGACGTCATGAGGCGGTCATACGTGGCCCAGCCCGAGACGCCGCCCAGGGCGAGCGCACAGGCCATCATCAGCGCTGCGCCCACGTTGCGGCGCACGGCCAGCAGGCCGAGGGCCAGCGGCCAGGCTATGTACTTGAACAGGTCCAGGACCACCGCGGCCGAGGCGAACAGCAGCGCAAGCAGGGTGTCCTCGATCAGCGCGGCGATGGCCAGCGCCACCGATATGGCGGTCACGCCTGCCAGGGCGGCGACCATGGCGAGCAGCGGCCAGCGGTAGCGCAGTTCCAGCGGGTGCATGGTGTTTCTCCTTGGGTTGGGGGCAGGCCCGCCGAGTTGCCGCTCGGCGGGGCCTTCCGCTGTCAGCGGGCGTTGATGGGCTTGCCGTCCAGGCGCATGGGCTTGCCGTCGACCAGGACGAAGAAGTGCACGTCGCGCAGCGCGTACACGCCGCCAGGCCCGCCGTGGACCACGTAGTCGTCATAGGGCGCCTTGCCGACCCGGACCGGGAACAGCTTGTCCGTCTGGTGGGCGTAGCGGCCGCCAGGCCTCATGCGGGCGTACAGCTGCTGGCCGACCGGCTTGCATCCGTCCTCGCCATGGGCGGCCAGGTAGCCCAGCCAGGCGCTGCGCGTTTCGAGGTTGAGGAAGGTGCCTTCGGCGTCGGTGGCCATGTCGTAGCCGCGCGGCTCCGCCCAGGTCTGGAAGCCCAGGGTGATGCCCAGCAGATCGAGCGAGGTCACAGGCGAGCCCCCGAACCGGCGTGCCGCCAGGCCATGTCGTTCACGAAGCAATGGCCCTGGTGCAGGGCCTCGTCGGGCACCTGGAACAGGTCGTCGAGTAGGTCGAGCAGGGCGCGGAGCTGGGCGTGGTTGCGGGCGCTGTCGGTGGGCAGGTCCGGCCCCATGTCCTCCTGCATGCTCTCGACGTAGGCGGCGACGTGGCCCAGGCGGTAGGCCACCTGCACGGTGTTGGCGCGGACGGTTTCCACGAACTCGGTGAAGTGGCCGACCTGCAGTTCGTTCAGCGCCTGGATGGCGTTGCGCTGGGCCTCGCTCGGGTGCAGCCGGGGCAGATGTACGTTGACGATGCGCCGGTTCAGTACCTCGCCTTCACCTCCGATGAATGCCAGGGCGCCCTGGAACCTCATTCCTTCGGCGGGAATGCCGGTCCCTCGGGTGGACATTGGCTTGCCGTCGTAGCACTCGCGCAGGGCGTTCCAGTCAAAATTTTCGTTGCTGTCGTAACCGCTCTCGTCGATCACTACCGGGCGGTTGACCGCGCGTGCCAGGAACGCCAGCAAGGCGCCCATGCTGCAGGTGTTCGCCGAGTAGCTGACTGGCTCGCTACCGCTCAGCCCCCAGAGGCTGGAGACGAGAGTGGTTTTGCCGGAGCCGGCCGGGCCGGTGATCTGCAGGATGGGGTAGGTGGCCTGCAGCTCGCGGATACGCTGGGCATGGAACGCGCCAGCCCACCAGGCGAGGGCGACCAGGCCGGGTGCGCCGAAGGCGATCAGGAACTGGGTCAGCCAGTTGGGGGTTTGCTTGTGCATGGTGTTTCTCCTTGGGGTAGTTGCCCAGGCGTTGCCGCGCCTGGGCGTTGGGGTTAGCGGGCCGCCAGGGCCAGCAGGGACGGGGCGTAGTAGCCGGCCAGGGTGATCAGGCCCAGGGTCAGGCCGGTGGTCGCCAGGGTGGCCAGGGCCTCCCGCCGGCTGGGGCGGTGGAGCGGTGTTTCGTCGTGCATGGTGTTTCTCCTTGGGGTGATGCCGGGCGTTGCCGCGCCCGGGTTAGGTGGCCTTGAACACCCAGCACTTCACGGTGGTGGCGCGCTGGTTGAACTCGGTATTTCGGGCGTTGAAGGCGGCGCGGACGGCGCTGTCCACGGCCAGGTTCTTGTCGATGAAGGGGCGGGACCGGCTGTTGACCAGCAGGGTGCGCAGGGTGGTGGCGTCGGCCAGCCGCTGTTTGTGCTCGGCGGCCCGCTCGCAGAACTCATTGAGGTTGATGGCGATCCGCTCGGGATTCTTGCTGTGGTTGACCATCGGGTGGTCGTGGAGCGATTCCAGGTAGTCGAACACTTCCCAGAACTCGGCCACTTCCTGCGGGTCGGCGTTGACGGCGTGCTGGCGGGCCACGGCCATGGCGCTCAGCTCGCGGATGACTGCATCCCGTTGCCGATCAGGAAGGGGCGCCACCAGGCACAGCGCGTCGACCAGGGCCATCAGCTGCGCGTGGTTCTTGATGATCCGCTCGATACGAATCTCGCGCAGGGCGCGCAGCTCCTGTTCGTAGACCCGGACCCGCTCGCGGAACACCTCCATGACCTTCTGTTCGATCTTCACCGCCATCAGCAGGAAGTGGCTGACGTCCTCGACCTGCAGCAGGTTGAGGTTGTCGGCCGCCGCGCGGCTGGCGCTGGTGACCTCGGGGCGGATGAAGTGCAGCCGCACGATGCGGGTCAGGATGGCTTCGGAGGCCACTACGGTGGCGTTCTGGCTGATCACCAGGGCCGCGCGGAAGGGCGGTTCGTGGGTTTCGTTGCCCGCCGTCTTCACGCCGGTTACGCCCAGGCTGCCGCCGTTGAACAGGGGTTTGAACTCGTCCCAGTCGAAGGCCTTGGCGGCGTTGCCTTTGTCGTCGCTGCGGTCCGCCTCCAGCATCACTACCGGCATGCCGGATATCTGGCTGAGCCAGCGGCGCAGGCCCGCCTTGGACATTTTCGAGGGGTCTTTGCCTTCCTCGTCCGGGCGGCCGAGCAGCTTCCACAGGAACATGAGCAGGGTGGACTTGCCGGCGCCGGCCTCGCCGGTCACCTCCAGGAAGGGGAAGGACTGGAACTCGGCGCGGATTTGCTCGCAGAACAGGGAGCCGAAGTAGTAGGCCAGGGCGATGACGCCCTGGGTGTTAAAGCACGTCCACAACCAGTCGAGCCATTCCGGCCTGTAGCCCTCGTCGGTACGGGCGATGGCCAGCTTGATCGACTTCTGCAGGGTCTTGAGGCGCAGGTCCTTGAACTCGAAGTAGTCCTCCGCGTTGGCCGGCACCACCACGCCGCCGCGCACGGCCAGGTCGCCGAACACGTAGCAGGCGTGTTCCTTGCTGTAGCCGATGTAGTCGATGGTCTTGACGGTTTTCAGGCCGAAAAGCTGTTCCTTCATGATCTTGTCGAGCTGGGCGCCGCTGCCGGTGAACACGGCGCCGGCGGCCATGCCGAGCAGGCGTTTTTTGAACTCGCTGGCGGCGGCGACCTGGCCGCCGGTGAAGGTGTTGCGGACGGTGGGCTCGTCGTGGGGGAAGTCGACGCGGAAGTAGTACCAGGACTCGTCGGTAATCTCGTTGCGCTGGAAGTACAGGGCCTGGGGGTAGCAGTTGGCGATTTCCACCACGCAGCCGGCTTGGCGTAGCGCCTTCTCGCGCATCTGCCTGGTGTTGAGCAGCTTTTCGTCGTGGTCGTCGCTGTCTTCCAGGCCGCGCATGGCTTGGTTGAATTTCTCCAGGTCGAGCTTGAACCAGTACAGGCGGTTGTCGAAGCCGAAGTGGAATTCGCCTTGCTCGCGCCAGTCGTACATGAGCAGGGCTTTCTCGCTGGCGTTCTCGGCCAGCAGCAGCGCGCCGTGGTAGCGGGCCGCCTTGAGGTCCTGGGCGCGCACGTCGGAGCGCTTGGGCTCGTCGATGAACATCCAGCGCTGGTGCAGGTCGTTCCAGTCGGCCTTCCGGTCGCGCTGCGGGATCTGCGCCGCCTCGCAGCGGTAGCCCAACTCGCTGGCCATGGCAGCGTGCTTGCGGGTGTAGTGGTGTGCCCCGGGTTCGTTATCCAGCGCCCAGACCAGCGTGGGCAGCTTCTTGTCCGCCTCGGTGCGGGCCTTGGCCAGGGCCTTCAACGACTCGAAGGGGAAGGCCACGGAACTCATGGCGGAAACGGCAGCGATGCCGTGGTGCAGCAGGGCGATGGCGTCGAAGATGCCCTCGACGATCCACAGTTCGTCCACCTCCAGCAGGTCGATGCTGGGCGGGCACCACCAGTAGCCCCTGGGCGATTTACCCGGGGCGAAGCGGGCCTTCAGTTTCCCGAAGCGGTGGGGCCGGTCAATCAGCCGTTCCCAGTAGCCGCCGTGCTCCAAGGGGAAGCGCACGGTGGCGCTGCCGAAGCCCAGGTCGCGGCTGTAGTAGTTCTCCTGGGTATACCAGCCCTTGACCAGGTTCAGGTCGAAGCCGCGCGCCCACTGCAAGTAGGCGTTGGCCGAGGCGGCAGGCTCCTTTTCTGTGGCGGGGTGCTGCTTGCTGTAGTCGTCGAACAGGTCGTCGAACAACTCTTTAACGTGCCACTGCTGGCCGCACTTGCTCGGGCGGCCGCACTTGATGAACCAGGGCTCGTCGCTGCGGGAGTACAGCTCCTTTTTCCCGCATGCCGGGCATTTGCCCTTGCGCATGTAGAGGGTGCCGTCGCGGTGCTTGAGGCCGTATTGGTCCTCCAGGCGGCGTAGCACCTCCTGGCGGATGTCGTTGGGCATGGACTTCATGGGGGCCTTACTGCTGGTTGGCCAGGGCGGCTTTCAGCGCGCCTATGGTGCGTTTGTGGCCGGCAAGTGCCGGGTAGTCGTCGAGGATTCGCGCGCTACGCAGGGGAGCCGGGACGGTGCGGTAGCGGTCGTCATACCAGTGCTCGGTGAGGCACTTCTGCAGGTCGGCTCGCAGGCAGGCGAGCCAGGCCTCGGCTACGGGCCGTGGCATGTTCAGCTGAAGGGCGATGGCGTTCTGCATGGGCGACCTCGGATCGCGGGTGTAACTCGCCCAAACCCACGCGAAGCGGGCAGGGCTGGGGTTCGGGTTCGGGTTAACGGGCGGCCGGAGTGGCCTGGAAGTGGTGCTGGACGGTGACGTCCGGGCCGGTGGCCATGTCGATGCCGAGCCACACGGGCGGTCGGTCGGTCATGGCCAGGTAGGCGATGCGGTCAGCCATGAACAGGGGCACGCCCAGGGTGGTGACCAGGTGCTGCACGGTGCGGTCGAACAGGGCGTCGTCGTGCAGGTGCTCGGCCTGGTGGCGCTCGATGAAGCCGGCGGCGGCCACCTGCATGCTGGCGCGGTAGTCGTCGGGGTGCTGGGCTGTGGTCATTCGGAGGTCTCCAGGGCGGCGAGCATGTCGAGCTGGTTGGTTTTCGGCTGGCTTTCGCGCAGGGCCTTCATGCGTTGCACAGAAGGGGCCACGGGCAGGGTGACGCGCGGTCGGTCAAGGCCGCTGGGGCTCAGGGCGTAGTCCCAGGACAAGGCGCCGGTATAGGTGCCGCCACACGCTAAGTTGGTGCATTGGCCGTACATGGTCTTGTACGTGGGTGTCTGGTCTTCCGAGTTGCGGATGCGCATCCGGCTACCACAGGCCGGGCACAGGCACCTGTAGCCCCCGCCGCTGTTCTTGCTCATGTTCTCCCCCGGCCGCCAGATGCGGCCCGGCCCGTGGGCCGTAAGTTGCGACGCTTCCCGCGCCTACTACTGATCCAGCCCGCCCGGTTTCCGGTGCAGGGTGATGACTGCGCCCACCTCGGCGTGCCGGGCGGCGATGTGTGCCCGGTGCGCCGCGATGATTTCGGCGATTTCGTGTTCTTCGATGCGGCCGTCTTCGAGGGCCTTGGCGATGATCTGGTCGACCTTGCCCTCGGCCACGTCGGTGACCAGGGAGCGCGCGTAGAGGTCGAGGTTGTCGAGCTGGGAACCGGCCGGCATTTCGGCGAACACGCCGTTGTAGAGGCCGCACAGGTAGTCCGGCAGGTAGCGGGTGCCGGATACCAGTTCGAGCTGGCGCACCTGGTCGTCGGTCAGCGGCCGGTGGCCGGGGTTCTCGTAGACCTTGTTGTCCAGCTGCTTGAGGTCCAGCCCCAGGTGCAGGGCGGCGAACTCGCGGCCGCCCGGGAAGGCGGCTACGGCGGCCATGACCGCCTTGCGGCGGCTATCAAGAATCGGGCGCTTCATCCTCTCGTTTCCCCCCATGACCGGCAGCACTACTGTGCGACCGTGCCTTCCTTGATGCCGAGCAAGACGGCGGCCTTGTGGGCGTCGCCGCGCAGGCATTTCTTCTGCCCGTTGAGCACGGCGTAAACGGTGGAAGCGTTGATCTTGTGCTGCTCGGCCCATTCCTTGGTGCTGAGACCTTGCTTGCTGATCTGGGCGCGGGCGTCGCTGAGCGCTTGCTCGCTGGGGTAGGCGTTCGGCATAGTGCAAATTCGTGCAATTTCGTGTGATGACGAACAAAGGATGATGCACGTTTCTGCACTTGTAAATAGCGGAGATGAAAAATATTGCATCTTTCAAAGGAAGCCATTGGTTGTCGCCTTCAGGAAGAGAGAAAGCGCATTGGCTTGAACCAAGATGTTTTTGCCCGCGAGGTCGGCCTAGGGAAGCGGACTTTGGCGGGCTATGAGGGCGGTACAGGAGAGATCGGTGCGGTTGCGCTGGCATTGGCCGCCGAACTGGGGGTGGATGTCCTGTACGTCGTGACGGGCGAGCGCAAGCCACAGGCTGCCGACAGCATCAACGCTGCCGAAGCGAAGGTGCTGGAGTGCTACCGAGCGCTGCCGGCTGCTGACCAGGGCGTGCTAGAGCGAACCGCAGCGGTATTGGCTGAGGCGGCAGGGCGGTCAAAAACAACGGAGTGATGCTGGCTCGGAATGAGTTGGTAGTTGGCCGACAGAGAATGTCGGTTATCAACGGAGATGAGGGTGCTATGTATAGGGAGCGATTACCTTTCTACGCCGCCATATTGGCGGTGTCTCTATCTTCCCCGGCGGTTGCTGATGAGTCCTCGATACAGGCTCATTGTTCGGACGAGTGGCCCGACGATTACGAAATGCGGACCTACTGTGTTACGGAGCAGCGTCAGGCCCTGAAAGGCCTGGCCAGTTTCGGGGGGGCTATTCGTGAGCACTGTGAGCGTGAGTGGGGCACCGACTATGTGATGACCCTGCACTGTATTAAGGAGCAGCGGGCGTCGGAGATTGCCATTTCTCACGCGCCAGATGATGAGATTGCTACGCGCTGTGCGAGGGAGTGGCCGAATGAATACAGCATGCAGGAGCATTGTGCTAAGGAGCGAAGGAGCGCGAAAGATAATATTGAGCGCAACTACTCCGGCCCGGTGCGCACCGCTTGCGAGCGCGAATGGGGAACGGAATATGAAATGGTTGAATACTGTATTGAAGAGCAAGGCGAATAGCTCAGGCTCCAATGCGTTTGGTAAACAATAATTAGACTGGTTGCCTGACAATTGAAAACGGTTAGCTCGTACAAAGCTGCTTGTTTTTATCTTGGAAAGATATTGGATGTGAGTGCTCCCATGTTGGCCACAATTTTTGGTGTGGTGGCTACATACCCTTTGGCTGATGGATTTGAGGAAAGGAGGCCTATTGTTCATCACTTTTATTTGCTGGTGCATAACAATTTGGCTGTTATTTTTGCTCTGCTGTTTGTTGCCTTTTTGTTTGGGAAATTGCTAAAGGGTTTAGGTGATCCGTGGGTGCTTAATAAATTGCAATTCATTCTTGATAGCTATCAAGAAAGGGCTTTTATGAAGAACGGTCAAGCTATTCCTAGGGACCACAATCGAATAACGCTTTTTAAGATGAAAAGAAGTGTCATTGGGCCATCTCGCCCGTGGATGAGGCGGAGGGGTAGACGATTTTTCTCTAACCACTTGGTGCCTATATTACGATCTGGCCACACATCGAAGAAAAGTAAGGTTGCTTTTCACGTACCGGATTCTGGTGATGAAGCGGAAGGCATTGCTGGGCTAGCCTGGGTCTCAGAGGAGGTAGCTGAAATGCATAACCTTCCGGCTATCGTGAGAGGCTGTGCGAAGCGTGACATTAAAGCGTATGCTGAGTCGACTAGATGCGCTGAAGAAATGATTGAACACTATGCGAAAGAAGGAAAACAACTACCCCGAGCGATAGTCGCAATTCCTGTTGAAAAGAATGGTAGGAATTGGGGCGTAATAGTTTTGGATAGCCGCTATCCAGAAGGTATATCCGCAGATGCGGCGGATAATTATCGGCTGACAATAGCTATTATTAGTCACTTATTGGAGAGATTATAATGTCTGCGCCCAGAGAAGAATGGACCGACGTTGACTACTCTGATGTGAATAGCGTCGCTGTAGAGCATAACGCGGCTGATAAAAATATCACGCTAACACTAAAGCTGTCACCGATGGATGTGCCTGTTGCGTGGAGATATTTTATCGAGGATGGAAAGGTTGTTATTGAGTTCAAGTATGTTACCTCTGGCGAGTCTCTTGCAGAGAGGGTAATGGATAGAATTGCTTTTCATGTTGGCAAGAAAAGTAAGAGAATATATAAGATATCTGTTGATGTGCCGGAGTTTGTTGCGTTGGGGCAGCGGTCTGGTAAGGTTTCTATAAAGCTGGTAGAGGAAACCGTAGGCGCTGCTACTTCTGCGCTTAACCACAAAGGTCAACTGAAAAAGCCAAACGCTAAAGCTATTATGAATGTTCTTAGCCCCGCGGCTGGATAGCGTTTTGCCGCTGGCTTATTCGACGCAGTTGCGTGCCCTGGTGGTAATTGGCCGCGCTAGCGCATCTATCTTTCTGACCCGCGGAGAATAGGGATTCCAGGGCGCGAAGTCCGAGGCTGTAAGCGCGGGCGCCCGTTACATCGAAATGGAGTCCCGATGATGGATAACCTTACCCAGTTGGAAGCCTATGTTCTTGATCTGATGCGCCGTCTTAGCGAGCAGCAGCGTGCGGATGTCATCAGAATCATGGAGGCGTTCCTGCAGTCTGCGGAGTAAGGCAGAAAAACCCCGGCGCAATGCCGGGGTTTTTGTTGATAGGGCGAGGTGGCCATCCTGTTCTACACTGTCGCGGCAGGAACGCATCCCACCCCGAAAAGGACATTCGACATGGGCTATCTGAGCCTTTCTCGCCGCGATGGCGAGCAAATCCGCCTGACCATCGACCCCGGCGTCGACGCCGACAAGCTGCTGCGGCAGCTGGTGCGCGATGGCATCACCATCCATGTGAGCACGCAAGGCCAGGGCGCTGTGCGCATTGGCATCGAGGCGCCGAAGCAGGTGGCCATCTACCGCGAGGAACTACTGGAGACCTAGCCCCGCGTCACTTCGCCGGTTCGCTCAGGATGCCGTGCTGCTGGCATGCCTCGGCCATGGCCGCCATCACTCGGCGGGACTCGGCCGGGCCGGTGATGGATTCCCCGCAGGCGGGGCACCAGTCGGCCTCCACCTGGGGAATGATGGTGGTCTGCCCATCGTAGGTGAAGGGCAGGTCGCGGGTATCGTGGGCCAGCTACGCCTGGCCGCAGACGGGACACTTCATGCCAGTCAGAAAAACACGTCTGTCGAGACGTTGAAGCGCTGGGCCAGCGCCCGGATGTGGCGCACGTTGAGTTGGCGCTTGCCGCTGAGAATGTCGGAGACAACCGACTGCGCGCCGATCTCCGGCAGGTCGCTCTGGCTGAGGCCGTGCTCGGCCATGAGGTAGCGCAGCACCTCATGGCCAGGGGCCTCGGGCATGGGGTAGTGCTGGGCATCGTAGGCCGCGACCAGGTCGCCCATCTGCGAGGCGAGGGCGGCGAGCGGGTGGGGCGATTCGCCGGCGATTTCGTCGAGCAGCTCGTCCAGGGCTTCGACGAGGGCGTCGTAGTCAGCCTCGGTTTCCGGTGGGGTGAGCAGCGGGGCGACGTAGCGCCAGTGCTCGGTGGCTTGCTTCAGGAGTGCGCTCATATGCACCTCACTTCCATTGGTTGCGGTCGTACTCTTTGTGATCGAGCACGGCCCTGATGAACACTTTTTTGAAGGTGTAATCCACGGTGGCGATGAGCCGCAGCTTGTTGCCGCCGATATCGAACACATGCTTGTCGCCGACCTTGTCCACGCTGGGGAACAGCTGCTTCATGGCGGCGAAGTCTTTCGGGCTGGTTTTGCTGAGCAGGCGATACCAGGCGTCCAGGGCGGTGGCGGAATGAAGCCATTTCTCTTTGGCTTCCCAGATGCGCTTCTGCGTGATGATGTGCATGCCCAGATTCCGTATCGCAATTTGCTATGGGTGCAGATTACGGGAATTCTGGAGCTATAGCAAGTTGCTATTTTTCCGCATGCGTCCCCATTCGCGGTCGGCGGCGCGCTTCGCGCTGGACTTGCTCTGGTAGAGGTGTGGCAGGCGGCGGGGGTTGGCCTGGTCGCCGGCGGTGACCTTGTGTTGCTGGCCGGTCTTCTCGTCCCGGTACCAGGCGACGACGCCGGTGTAGTCGCCGGAGTCGTCGGCCAGCTCGGCGACGTCGTCGCCGTCCGGCAGCTGGGATTCCAGCTCCAGGGTGGTGGTGAAGGCCTCGGGCGTGAAGCTGTGACGCAGGTTGCCGCCCAGCCAGACGATGGCGGCGATTTCGGCCTTGATGCCGACCAATGAATAGGTCTGGTCCGGGATCAGCTCGGGGCGCGCCCGGGCCAGGGTGTAGCCGAGCGTGGCGGTGCCGCGCTGCAGGCGGTTCCATTCGGCGCGGGCAGCCTGGAGGGCGCTGGCCAGGTCGGTGTAGCTGTGGCGAAGCTCTTTCAGGTTCTCGCCGCCGCCGGCGATCGCTTCCTTCTTCGCCGCGCTGTTGACCTCGTAGTAGTAGGCGCGCACGCCGGTGTAGGCGTCCCGGTCCGCTTCCAGGAAGCGGTGCTGGTCGCCGTCCGCCCTGGTCAGGGTGACGTGGGGCAGGGCCAGGCCGCTGGCGGTGGTGCTCCGGCCGGTGGGCATGAACAGCAGCCGGCCCGCCTTGACCGTGGCGATGGCGTCGTACTCGCGGCCCAGGCGGGCCAGCAGGTTGGCGTCGCTCTCGTTGGCCTGGTCCAGGTGCAGCAGCTCGACGCCGGCGAGCACGGCGCTGACCAGGGGCGCCAGGCCGTGGGCGGCGGCCACGGCGCCGATGATGGTGCCCAGGGTGGTGGTGCTCCAGGACCTTTCCCGCTTGACCTTGAGGCCGCCGCGCAGGTCCGCGCTGCGTCCGCGGATGCTGAGCACGTCCGGCGCGCCGCTGTGTTCGGTTTCGTCCACGGTGTAGGTGCCCTTGTCGACCAGGCCGGTGTCGTCCCAGCCGAGCCAGAGCTGCACAGTGGCGCCCCGGGGCGGGATGGCCAGCAGGCCGTCGTGGTCGCTCAGGGTGATATCGAGCTGGTCCGCTTCCATGCCGCGGTTGTCGGTCAGTTCGATGCTGACCAGGCGCGGTTCGATGGCGGCGGTGATATCGCGGCCGTCGACGACCACGCGGCAGATGGGGCGCGGGTACGCGGTGGCGTCGCGGTAGAGCTGCTGGGCGTCGCCGAGCAGGGCGCCGAGCTGGCCGGTCACGTCAGGATGCTCCGCAGGATGCCGCCCAGGGCGCCGGTGATGACGCCGAGCAGGTCGACGCGGCCGTCGTCGATGCGTTTCAGGTTGACGGTGAACTCGATGCGGCGGGCGGCGCCGTCGCGGAAAAACAGGGTGCGGGTCTCGCTGATGGAGGTGATGGTCCAGGCGCCGTAGATTTTCCCGGTGCCCTCGACAAGGGGCCAGGCTTTGCCGGTGTCGGCCATCATGCGCAGGGTGTCCAGGCTCAGCGGCGTGCCGGCCAGGCCGGGCAGCAGGAGGCCGGGCAGGGTGATGGTGTCTTCACCCCGCCCGAGGTACTGACTGGCCGGGTTGGTGCCGATGCGCGAGGTGCTGCCGTGGCGCCATTCCGTCTGGCGCTGGAATTCCTGGTAGGCGAGGGTTTCCAGGCTGAATACGAACATGCCGAGGGCCATCATCATGGCGGGTTACTCCTGGTCGCTCAGGCCGCTGCGGCCACGCGCGGCGATCTTCCGGCGGTGTTCTTCCAGCTTCTGGTCGACCAGGCGCGCGAGGGCGTTGGTGTCCATGCCAGGCGCAGCGTGGATCTGGATTGTGGTCGGGCCGATATTGGTGGTGCTGGGCGCGCGCGGGGTGAGTGGCGGGCGGTTGTCGAACACGGGTGGCGGCCGCAGTTGCTCGTCCTCGCGGCGGAACTGCTGGACCAGCTTGGTGCCGGCGTTCAGGGCGCCCACGGCGGGAATGAAGTCCAGCTTCTCACGCAGGCTGGCGAAGCCGTCATTCGCCGCGTCGAGCGCCGCCTGCTTGAGGGCCGGGACCATGGCCTTGATGCCGTCAATCAGGCCCTGGATGAGCAGCTTGCCGAAGTCGCTGAACTTGGCCGGCATCTCAACGCCGAACAGGCTCATGACGCCAGCGAACGCGCGGTAGAACAGGCCTTGGGGGCTAAAGTTGAGGATCAGCTCGGCGATGCCGGCCAGCCCCCCGTTGAAGCCCGCTTTGATCTCTGCCCAGAGACCGAGGAAGTATGCCTTGATGGGCTCCCAGTATTTGTAGATCAGGTAGACGGAGACGGCGATAGCGGTCACGGCCAGGCCGATGGGGTTGAGCATCAGGGCGCGCCCGATCCAGAGCAGCGCCTTGCCGGCCCACAGGAGGGCGCCGCCCACGCCCTTGATGGCTGCGATGGCGCCCAGGCTCTTGATGCCGAACAGGGTCAGCGCGTAGCGCACCATGGCGAACGGGCCGAGGAAGCTGGCCAGGGCGAGGGTGACGGCGCCGAAGACGGCGGCCAGCGCCGCGACGCCGGCAATGATCTTGACCAACTGCCCCGCCAGTTCCGGGTTGGCCTTGACCCAGTCGTTAACGCTCGCCAGCACGCCGTTGATGCCTTCGATCAGCTCAATCAGGGTCGGGCGTAGGGTCTCGCCCAGGGCGGATGCGAGGTTGAAGGCGCGGTTCTGGGCCATCAGCAGGCGAGCGGAGAGGGCGGCGGCGCGGATATCCGCCTCGCGCTGCATCGATCCATCGCCGGCGGCGGAGTTGACCAAGCCGAGCTGGCGGCGCAACTCGTCGAGGTTGTGGGTCAGTGCTGCAGCGTCCTTGCCGAACTCTTTCCCGAACAGGCGTGTCGCTACTTCCTGCTGCTTGTCGGGGTCGATTTTCTTCATCCGCTCCAGGACGTCGATGATGGTGCCCATCGCGTCGGTGCTCATGCGCTTTTGCACCACGCCGCTGTCCAGGCCGAGCATCTTCATGCCGCCTTGGAATTTCTTGCTCTGCATGGTGGCGACGCTCAGTTCTCGCACCATGGCGCGGGATGCGGAGGCGGCGGTTTCGGCCTGGCGACCGATGGTCAGGAAGGTGCTGCCCAGCGCTGCGGCGGTTTTGTAATCGAGCTTGTCCGACACGTCGCTGAGACGGGTCATGACCTCGATGATATCGGCGCCCTTGGACTTGGCGTTGTCGTCCAGGTAGTTGATGGCGTCGCCGAGTTTGTCCACCTGGGCGATAGGCACCTTGTACAGGTCGGCGATGCGCGCCAGGTTCTCGCCGATCTCGTCGGCCGGCAGCTCGAAGGCCGTGGCGGCGTTGGCGGCCACTTCGGCGAAGATAAGCAGGTTCTCCTTGCCCTGCACGCCCATGCGCGCGGCGCCCTCGACCAGGGCCGCAATCTCGGTGGTGGCCATGGGGATGCGCTCGGCCAGTTCCTTGATGCTGGCCGCAATCTGGTGGTAGGTGGCGGTGAGCTGGCCGTTGTCGTCGCGCGCGCCCTCGACCTGCTTGGCGACGCCGAGCATGGCGTCCTCGAACTCGATGTAGCTCTTGACCGAGGCGAGCACGGGCATGCCCATGGCGGTGCCTGCCGCAGCGGCACCCGCGCCGGCGCCGGCCATGTTGCCGGCGAGCTGCTGGGTTTTGTCGTACTGCGCGCGAGCGAGCGCCAGTCGCTTGGTCTGGGCGGTGAGCCGCTGCATGCGCCGGCCCTGCTCGCTGATCTGCTGGTTGGTCTGGTCGATGCGCTGGCGCAGATCCCGCTCGTCCCTCACCAGGTTGCGGGTGCTGATGCCGGCGGCGTCGAGCTTGTTGCGCAGGCCCTGGAGCTGGGTCTGCTGCTGCTGGTGTTCGCGCTTGAGGGCGGCGGCCTCGCGGATGGCGCCGCGCAGGTCGCGTTGCATCTGCCGGGTGGGCACGCCGGTGGCGGCCATTTCCTGGTTGAGGGATTTGACGCGGTCGCGGGCGGCCTGCAGACCGGCCTCGGTCTGCCGGCTGGCAGCGTGCAGGGTGCGCCAGCTGGAAACATCGTTCTGCTGGGCCTGCAGCTGCTTGAGCCGGTCGCGGGTTTCCTTGAGTTCCCGCCCCAGGCCGACGCTGCTTTGGGTGATCGTCCGCAGCGGGCGGGTGAGTCGGTCGACGCCCGCGAGGATCACCTGCAGTTTGAGGTCGCTAGCCATCGTTTCTTTCCCAGCGCGCGCGCGCGCGTTCCCGCCATTCCATCAGTTCGGTGACGCTCAGAGACTCCATGTCTCGGGGCGTCCAGTGAAACACCAGGGCGATATCCGCCCAGGCGTCCTCTACGCGACGAGGGAAGCCTCCCGCGCTTTCTTCTGCAGCAAAAAACCGGATACCGCAGTGCCACAGGCCATCAGGTCGGCCGGGTCCAGCGCCTTGACTTCGATCTCCGTCAGAGAAGGGATGGTGATGCGCGGCAGCACCTTGTGGAGCGAGTTGACGTCCATTTGGATAAGGTCCAGCAGAGCGACGCCGCGCAGCTCGCCGCTGCCGGGCTTGCGGATGATCAGCTCTTTGATGGTTTGGCTACCGCGAACGATTGGAGCGTCCAGCTCGATCACTTCCTGGTTGGGGTTCTTCGGTTGCTCGGCCGGTGCGGCGGCGGCCTTGGCCAGTTCCGCTTCGCGGGTGCGTTCCTGCTGCTCGTCGTGCGCGTTGTCGGTGATGCTGCCCATGGTGGGGTTCTCCTTTCATTGAGGGGGTGCCGGTGGGCGCTGAATGGCGGCCTCCCACCGGGCTATGGGGGATGGGGCTAGATGCCGATGGCTCGGCGGTGTTCTTCGAGCAGGTCCTTGCCGTCGACGCGGAAGATGAAGTTCAGGAGGTCGATTTCGATTTCCTCGCGGCCGTCGACGACGAGCTTGTAGTAGGTCAGGGCGGTGGTGATCTTGTGCTCGGTATCCGCGCCGGGCTCGGAGTCGCCCATGTCGATCTCTTCGTGCCGGCCGCGCATGACGACTTCCACGGCGGCGACCGAGCCGTCGTCGTCGCGCTGGTAGGAGCCGGCGCTGCGGAGCTGGACCCCGTCCGCGCGTACCGCGCCGTACTGGCGCAGGACGATCAGGTCCAGGCCGCCCAGGGTCCAGGTGACCACCATTCCGTCGTCGCTGTGGCCCATGTCGACGCTGACCGGGCCGTCCATACCGCCGCCCCGGTACTTCTCCATCTTGCGGGCCAGCTTGGGCAGGGTGATGGACTTGAGGACGCCCATGTAGCTGTTGGCGTCGTTGAACAGGTTCTGGTGCTTGAGCTTTCGGGGCAGCGCCATTGTGGAGTTCTCCTACGGCGCGGCCGAGGCCGCGCGGGGTGATTGGGATCAGGCCGCGATGAGCGAGGCGAAGTCGACTAGGTAGCGGTCGGTGATGCGCTGGCGCAGCAGCAGGTTCTCCAGCGGCGGAACGGGGGTGTAGTCCAGGTCGAGCAGCAGCTTGCCGGCCTTGAGCGTGTCCTTGTCGTTGGCCGCCGGGTCGTACCAGCACTGGCCGTCGATGATGTAGCCGGCGGTCTTCAGTTCGCGGAACTTGGCGTTGATGCTCTCGACGATGTCGCGCACCAGGCTGGCGTGCATGGGCTTGTCGACCGCCCAGAAGCACCCTTCGGCCATGGTGTCGGCCAGCACCTGGGCGGTGCGGGTGTAGTTCTCGAAGGCGAACAGCGGATCGTCGGAGCAGGTGCGGGAGCCCCAGAAGCGGAAGCCGTCGCGGCGAATCAGGGTGGTGACGTCGCCGGCGTTGAGCAGGCCGGCGTCGTTGTCCGGGCTCTGCAGGTCGAAGTAGACGTCGCGGGACAGGCCGGTCACGCCGTTGACTGCGACGTTGGAGAGGGTCTTGTGCCAGCCGGTTTCGCGGTCGATGCGGGCGCGCAGGCCGAGCGCCCGGGCGACGGCGGAGGCTGTCTGGGTGCTGCTGGTGGCGGTGTCGAAGTTGACGAAGTCGGGGTAGAGCAACATCAGCTCGCGGGCGGCGAAGTTCTCGCGGTAGGCCAGGGCCTCGGTCACGTCCTGGCAGTCCCAGGCGCTGGCGTAGGCGAAGCCGCGCAGCTTCTGAGCGGTGGTCACCAATTCGGTGGCGACAGGCAGAGAGTCGAGCCCCGGCACGCCCAGGACGCGCGGACGAACGCCGGTTTTCGCCTCGGCGGCCAGCAGCGCTTTCAGGCCCGTGAACTGGCCGCCGGCGGTGCTGCCGATGATCTTGGTGGCCTGGTCGGCGGCCTTGGCGGCGTCGTCCGCGCCTTCGCCGTCTGCGACGCGCACCACCACGGTAATGGCGTTGGCCTGGTCGGCGATGGCGTCGAGGGAGGCGGCGAGGGTGCCCATGCTGCCGGCCTTGCCGGCGGCGGTAAGCACGTCGGTGACGAGCACGGGTTTGTTGAGCGGGTAGGCGGCGGCGTCGGCGTCGCTGCCGGTGCAGACCATGCCGATGACCCCGGTGGCCGGGGTGCGCATCGGGCGCGTGCCCTCGTTGATTTCTACGGCGCGGACGCCGTGGTGATAACCGGGGATAGGCATTGTGGGGCTCCTGGGCTGGGTGCCTGATCAGTGAGCCCTGAGCGTGACGCGCGCGCGGAGGGGATGCGAGGCGCGGGACCTGTAGCGGGGCGCGCTACAGGCCCCGGAGGTCAGGCGGGGGAGGGCCAGCCCTGGTCGAGCATGGCCGGCGCGAAGGTTTCGGCGGCCAGGGCGGCGAGCAGGTCGGCCTCGCGGTCGAAACAGACCTGGACGTGGGCGCGGACGGCGCGGGCCACGGCCATAACCTGTTCGGCCGTCAGTTCGATGAAGCCGGCCGGGGTCTTCCATTGCATGACGTAGGCCGGGTCCATCAGCGCTTCCAGGGCGGCGCCGTTGATCAAGAGCTTGCTGCGGTCGTCGGTGTCGACGTGCATGCCGCCGACCTCGATGCCGGCGACTTCGGCCTGGTAGCGGCGGGCGGCGATGGCGGCCTGCCAGTCGACCGGCAACGCCGGGATTACGGACCAGCCGCGCACGGCGCGGCCCTGCTCGATGCGCAGCTCGCCGGGCTCCAGCTGCTCGCCGGGGGCCAGCTCCGGCTGCGGGTCGTAGTCGACGATGGCGAAGCCCAGCTCGCCGAGCAGATCGGCCGGCAGTTCGGGCGGGAAGATCATGTGGGCATGGGCGGCACGGAAGTCGTGTTCCTGCCATGCCTGGCGCGTTTCGAGGTTGATGATTTCCATGGTGTCAGCCTATGAGGGTGAGTTTCACGGCGCCGCGCCCGCCAGGGCTGCCGCTGGTTGTGCTGGATATACCGCCGCCGGCCCCGCCGGCCCCGATGGTGCTGCCGTCCGGCCAGGCCGATGGCCGCTGCGCGGAATACGAACCTGATATGCCGGTGCCCGCTGCCCCCCCGGCGGACGAGACCGAGCCGACTGATGATGGCTGGCCCGCTGAGCCAGGGAGATTGCCGCTCGAACTGGCGGGACCGCCGCCACCTCCGCCGCCGACCGATACGCTCAGGGATGCGCTGAATGTCAGCACGCCCGTGACGACTCCAGCGGCCCAGCCTGCCGTCCCGTACCGGCCGTAGAAGGTATCGCTGCCGCTGCCGCCGCCGCCTCCACCGATCACCTGGGCCTGGTAGACGCCGGGGAAGCGTGGATACGCGACGGTCGCGCCAACTGTCGACACTGTCTGGCTGACGCCCAGGGGGCGGGGGCGGAAGTAGATAGGGCTGATCACACGGCCCCCGAGTCGACGAGCATGGCGTAGACGGTTGAGCGACCCGGCAGGCGGTACATCATGATCACGTCGCGCGTGTTGGTGCCTGCGCTGAGCGTCGGCGCTGAGCCGCCGGCCCAGACCGGCGTGAGCGTGACGCCGTCGAGCTGGAACGCGATGGCCTTGCGGCCGCCCCGGATCAGCTCGACGTGCCATGTCACGATCTGATCGGCCGGAGCCGGGACGTTGGTAATGTTCAGCGTCAGGGTGCCGGTGGTGTTCGCCGTGTTCATCGACGCGATGAAGTAGCGACCGGCGCTGACGTCAAGCGCAACTGTCTGAGCAGCGGCAGTCGCCACCTCGCCGGCATTGAACACCCGCTGCATGACCGCCATGGCGGCCACTACAGGGTTGATCAGGGCCTGAGCGCTCTCCAGATTGGTGACGCGCGTAGTCAAGGCGGTGATCAGCTGGGCGATGGCAGTCCCGCTGGGCAGGTAGTCCCAATCGGACCAGACGCCGGCACCGAGCAGGCGATATTTGATCGTCGCCCGGCTGATGTTCTCGGAGCTGATGTAGGGAATGGCGAGCTGGAACAGCCCGCCACCATCATGGCGACCGACGCAGCACCAGTAGTAGTTGGCGACGCCATTGCCGGCCGACATTGGGGTCTGACCGTCCGGGTGGTTCGGATTGCGGGAGCCAGGTGCGCCGCCCAGCAGGCTTTTGAACCACCCGGCCACGATCAGGTTATTGAAGTCCGCGACATTGTCAGTGCCCGTTGCTGTCGGCAGGTATCGGTAGTTGGCGTTCGCCGGCCCGCCGAGGTCGCCGACCCGCAGCACTCGGCCGGCGGTGACGTCGGTCGCGGAGGTGGTGACGGTTGCGGTTGCGGCAGTCCCCAGCGCGAGCGCAGCGCGCCCGGTGGCAGAGTCACCAGCCGCCAGCAAGGAGCGGGCGAAGGCAGTCAGCGTGGCAACGGACAGCGCTCCGGCTCCGGTGAAATACGGCAGCCGGTCAGCCGCGCCGACCAGGGCGGCGAACGCTCGCACGTTGTCCGGCAACAGGTTCAGGTCGAGGCCGCCGCCCTCGCCAGTGAGGCCGTCGAGCCCGGAGGCCAGGGCAGCCAGCAGGCCGTCGACCATCTGCAGCGACGTGCGGATGCGCAGCACGTCGTCGGAGAGGTCGTTGTCCGGGTGCGGCAGGGGCAGCTCGGCGTTGGGCGTTTTCTGGTCGATGACGTCCATGGCTTACTCCGAGACGATGACGCGGATGTTGTGCGCGGTTGGCCGGGCTGCCGGTGTGCCCGCCAGCGTGAGGCGAACCCGCACCACGCTGCCGCTCAGGCCGGGGGTGACGGAGGTCAGTTCCACCGCGCCGTTGTCGGCCGGCGCGGCGGTCGGCGCGTCGCAGGCGTGCCATGGGCCGTCGTCGATCCGGTAGTGCGCGACCGCAGTGCTGCCGGGTGGCAGGACGGCGTCGTAGACGACAGTGAGCCGCTGGTTGGTGCCCAGGGCGGCAGTCACCAGGTTGAACGCGCGGGAAACGTAGGTGCCCTCTGATGCGACCTTGCCTACCACCAGGTTGGAGCCCGGCAGCAGGACACCGGACAGGTCCTCTGTGGCGGTGATCACTGCCGCGACCGCCACGTTGCCGGTGATCGGCGCGGCCAGGCGCACCGGCTGGTCACTGGCCACGTCGAGCACTTCGCCGCTGGGCAGGGTCAGGCGGTATTCCACGCCAGCGCCGGCGGCGGGGTTGAGGTGGTTGCCGAGCATCATCAGATCGGTGGCGTCTTCGACGGCCACGGCGCCGAGCGGCACGACGCGCGTGCGGTTGGCCGGCGCGATGCTGGCCCGTTGCAAACTGAAATACAGGTCGCGGTCCTGGTGGGGCGTCCAGGTCTGGGCGTTGGCGGAGCTGAGCAGGACGCCGACCTCATACGGCTGGTTGCTCACCCAGCGGTTGTACTGCACGTCGTATTTGCCCAGCTCTGCGATGACCAACTCGTGGCCTAGGCCGTTGGTCATGATGACCAGGGCGTATTCCACGCCCTCGAACAGTGTCGGCGGCAGGTCGAGGTTAATGCCGGCAAACGATTCGTTGAGGCCGAACGTGCTGGCGGGGATGCGCTGCTCGGCCAGAACCTTGCCGGTGGGCAGGCCGTTGACGGTTTCGCGGATGTGGATCAGCAACGGCTCGTCGCCGCCGCGCTTGCCGCGCAGGATGATCTGGGCGAGCTGGCATGTGCGGGTGACGCGGAACGTCTGAGCCAGCGGGTCAATGAAACAGGTGCCGATGGGCTTGCCGGTCCAGTAGTCCAAGACGTCGATGATGGTGGTGACGTAGACCTTGTTGGTGACCTCGCGGATGCCTTCGCCGGTGAAAACTGCGGTTCCGGTGCTGCCGCCCGCGCCGGTTGCCTTCACTGCCTTGCTGCCGGACGGAATGCCGGCCGGCACGGTGAAGCTGCCGGCGACTACACCGGCGTCATTGGCTTTGATAACACCGGCAGGCAGCACGTTGATGCCGTCGAACGTCAGCCCGGTCAGTTGCTCGCGGGCACCGAAGCCGGTGATGGTGAAGGCGACCGGGATCTGGCGCAGGGTCGCCACGGCTTCCCGGGTGATGTATGTCTGCGTCGAGACTTTCTTGCTGCTCTGGAGCCCGGTTTCGGCGCTGTCGAAGTAGTCGTACACGAAATGTTCGGTACGCGGCGAGCCCCATACGACGGCGGTTTCGGTCCAGCGATCCACGGCAGGATTCAGCGCGATCGAGGCCGGCACAGGTAGCTGTGAGCCGTAGGCGTTGATGGGCATCCAGCCGGTGCGCATCAGTTGCTTCACTTCGTCCGCCAGGGTGAACTGGCAGAGGGTCGGTTTGGCCACGTCGCCGGGCAGCGGGTGGGCTTGTGCGTCGATGGAGAGCATCAGCGCGCCGGCGACAATCGAAGCGGTCTGCTCGATGCCCGCGTCGCGCAGGCTGTCGTCGATGAGAGGGTCGACGAACATGCCCGACTTGAGCGAGGCGTTACGCATGCTGGCGTCAGTGCGGAGGGCCTGCTCGGCGACCATCTTGGTCAGGGTGTCGAGCCGCGCGCCGTAGCGGGCAAGGTCGAACATGCTGATGACCCGGTAGTTGTCCGCGACGATGCGGCGGGTGTCGTCCAGCCAGGTCTGATGGACCAGGGCGAGCGACAGCAGGGTCGGGGAGGTCGGCGGCGGGAGCGGGTTGCCATTCGAGGGGACGCCGCGCTGCCAGACGACGTTGCCGACCGAGTCGAGGCAGAGGCGGTCGATACGCGGCAGCTTCGCGCGGTAGGTGACCAGGGCGAGGGTGCCGTCTACCGCACCCTCAACGCTAAACCCCCGGGAATCTGGCTCGATGGGCTCGACCGTTTCGATGTAGCGGTAGGTTACGTCGTAGCTGCTGCCGGTGGCTGGCTCCGCGCCTGCAGGCGACCAGTCGACGTAGCCGGCGGTGAGGCGGTAGTCCGCAGGTGCGTGGTAGGTCGTGGCGGCTTGCTTGACCAGCAGGATTTCCAGCACGCCGGCATCCGGCAGCGGGTCGGACACGCCCGTATATGCGCCGTGGACGATCTGGACGGTCCGCTCTTTCGTGACCTGGACCGATTCGATACTGGCGATGGCCGGGCGGTTGACGTTGATGCGCTGCCGGGCCGGGCCGTGCATCAGGTGGGCTTCCGAGTTGATCAGCCTTGTGGTCGGGTCTGCGACGTAGGTGATGCGGCGGGAGGTGGCGAGGTCGAGGGCGCGACCCGCGACGCGGGCCTTGCCGCTGTCCAGTAGCCAGGTTTGCACGTCGTCGGCCGTGGTCGCGCCGAACTTCACGTCCAGGCCACTGACGACGTAGGTGCCGCCGCCGGTGGATTCGCGGTCGTAGCCCTCCAGGGCCTGCACGACGCTGTCGAGCCCCACGGGGGTTGTGCGGGAGCGGACGTAGCCGTCGATCACGGTGTAGACCGGGTAGAACTCCCCATCTGGCCGGGCACCGGCGATGCCCCATTCCGGGATGACCTGCAGGCGATCCGCGCCAGGCTCGCCGTAGCCGCGCGTGCCCGCCGCCGGGTTGAGCAGTGCCGGGTCTTCCAGGGCGGTGATGATGTTGCTGACAAGGTAGGCGCCAACGGTGACGGTGCCCTCCAGCTCGATCTGCAGTTGTGCCGGCGCGATGCCCCGGACGGCGCCGGCCAGGTACAGGGCGCCGCTGCCGAGGGTGGCGATGCCGGTCTGCTGGTCGATGATGATGTCGCAATCGCGGATGACGTCGCCGTCCTTGAGCAGGGCGTCGGCCACGCCTTTCAGACGGTGGTGGGCGCTGCTCACCATTTCGTTGAACTCGGCGGTCTGGATGATCCGGTCTGAGAGGAATCGCAGGCGGTCGTAGTTCTTGTCTGGGTCGAAGTGGTCGAGGATTTCGGTCATGGCGGGCCTCAGAACGGCAGGACGTATTCAAAGGTCTGGCGAACGCCAGCTTCGCGGATGAGGGGGGTATTCAGGCGCTCCAGCACCTTGAGCCGGCCGGGGACCACGACCTGGGCCGGGATGAAGTAGCGCTGGCCGGGTGGTAGTGCAGGGTCGGTTTCCGTGCCGTAGAACAGGCCGACCTCGCGCAGGGTTTCGCCGGCGGCGTCGAGGTAGTCGAACACCACGCGGACGTGCGCCCACTTGGTGGGGGTGGCGGATGGGATGAAGCGCTGGCCGCCGGGCAGTTCGATCTCGCCGGCCGGGTCGGGCTTGACGAACTGGGCCTGGGTGGCGATCCGCCGGCCGACTTCGTCGACCAGGCTGGTGGCGTTGGTCGGCTCGGGTTCTGGGGTGACGTCCCAGGCAGGGTTGCCGCGCCCCCATGCGAAGAACAGGGGGAGACTGATAAAGAGGGCGCATTCGCCGATGCGGCCGTCGTCTTGGAGTGCTGCCATGGTCAGACCTCGGTGGAGTGGTTGGAGTGGATGACCAGGCGCCACGGGCCTGACCAGGGGCCAGACCAGCGCCGGCTCGGGAAGCGTTCCGGCGTGGTGGTGGCGCGGTGTTGGGTGCAGGCCGGCAGCGGGGCGGGGAGGTCGCGCGGGACCAGCGCCTGGCCCACCCGGCCGAACAGCAGGACAGGGGCGGCCAGGTCCCGGTCGGGCACCAGGGCGCTGTGCATTGAGCCGACGCCGCCGAACAGGTCCATTTCCCAGAGGCTGTCCCAGACCCAGGCGTCCCAGTACATGCTGTCGCGGCGCAGCAGCAGGGCGCGGCTGTGGGTGCGTGCCGGCAGGACGTCGCGGGGGGGTGGGGGCAGTAGCGAGGCATGGCGCTCGCCGAAGCTCAGCTTGAGGCCGTCGACCAGCAGGCCGCTGTCGTCGTCGAGCAGGGCGTCGTCCCAGCGAGAGCGATCCAGCCGGGCGTGGCGCACGTCGTAGCCGTGGAACAGGCGATAGAAGCGGACGTGGGCCGGGATGCTCGCGGCTATGAGCTTGCGGATATCGTCGAGCCTGGCCGGGGCGCGGGGGCTGCCGGGGTCCAGGTGCAGCAGGGGGCCGTCTTCTTCGACGGTGGAGTCTATGTCGATCCAGCTGAGTGCGCGCTCGACCGCTGCAGCGGTGCCGCGCTGGCGGAGCCAGGGCAGGCCGGCGGCGATCAGCTGCTCGGGGGTGTCGAAGTACTCCGCGAACTGGGCCAGGAAGTACTGCGCGGCCACGAACGGGGCATAGCCGGGGGGCAGGGTGATCTGGACGCCCGCCGGCAGGTCGCCCAGGCCCTCCAGTTCGCCCAGGCCGAGGCGCGACCAGGCGTGCTCCAGCTGGGTGCTGTTGGGCGGCAGCAGGCTTGCGGTCATGCCAGGCCCCGGTCGGTGAGCTGCAGGCTGCGCAGGGTGGCGAACTCGTCGGCGCCGATGGCGATATCGGCCGGCATGTTCAGCTCGACCTTGGCGACGCCGGCGGCGTGCAGCGCGCTGGTGATCCAGCTGCGGGCGATGGGTCGGCCCAGGGTGGCCTGGGCGGCGAACTGGGCGCGGAACGATGTGGCGAGCTGGGCCACCAGGTTGGTGGGGGCGGTGGCTTCGCGCCAGATGCCGGCGAGCACGTCGACGGGCTTGGCCAGGGCCAGGCGCACGCCGAGGGTGACGCCGAGCATCTTGGCGCCGGGGGCGTCGAAGGCGGCCCAGCAGGCGGCCAGGGTGGCGGGGCCGTCCGCCCCTTCGTGCAGCCACAGCACGACGTCGACGCGGCCGGCGGCGGGCTGGATCACTTCGGCGCTGCGCACGGCCAGGCTGGCGCTTAGCGCGACTAGGACGTAGTGCTCGCGTGTGCCGTTGCCGGCCATTGCGGCGATGCGCAGCAGCAGGCGCTCGCGGTAGCGCGGGTCCTGTTCGCCGGCCAGGCGCGGCAGGCCGAACAGCTCGCCGATGTGGTCCAGGTCCAGCCCCGTCGCGTAGATGATGAGGTTGGCGCGGGCGGCGTCGTTGATACGGGCGCGCAGCAGCAGCTCGCGGTAGGCCGACTCCTGCAGCAGTTTGGTCAGCGGCTCGGACTCCAGGGCGAGCACGTCGGCCACGGCCTGGCGGTCGGCTTCGGGGTACTGGGCGAGCAGGCCTTCTTTGCGGGCCTGCAGGATTCGCTCGTAGTCCAGCGCTTCGACGATATCGGGGGCGTTGAGCGTCATGCGAGGGCTCCCATGCGCAGCGGCACTTGGAGGCTGAACGGTTCGTTGCTGTCGACGAGGGTCCCTTCGATATCCGCCACGCCGGTGGACCAGGCGTCGCCGTAGGCGATCTGGGCGCGGCTGATGCGCACGCGCGGTTCCCAGCGCATGACTGCGGCGGCGATGGCGGCCAGGGCGAGCATGCGGGTGTGGTCGTTGTGCGGGGCGTCGATCAGGTCAGGCAGGTGGCTGCCGTACTCGCGGCGCATCAGCCGGGAGCCCAGCGGGGTGGTGAGAATGTCGCTGATGGACTGGCGGATGTGCGCCAGGCGCTCGATGGCGCGGCCGTTGTGCCTGTTCATGCGCCCCCCGGGATCGGCTGGCCGGTGACGGACGGGCCGCTCATGACGCCGCCGTGGGTGTGCTTGACCAGGCTGACGCCGGCGGCGACGACGTCTTCGCTGACGGTGACTTTGCCGGTGACGTTCTGGTTGCCGGTTTGCGTGTAGTCGCCCTGGTGGGTGATGGGGCCGACGATGTTGATGCCGCCGGTGCTGACAAGCTCGGTGACGCCGCCGGCCGGCAGGATGGCGCGCAGCTGGTGGGCGACGCTGTCGTATTCGATAACGGCGCCGTCCCGGTAGGTGTAGCGGTGCAGGCCTTCGCGCTCGCCGTTCGCCGGCAGCAGGTCGCTGAACAGGCCGGACAGCACCAGGCCCTGGGCGAGGTTGCCGGAGGGGCTGAGCAGCAGGACCTGTTCGCCGACGGTGGGCGGATTCCACTCGCGGTCCGCGCCGGCGCGTGGGGTGATCCAGGGCAGCAAGGCCGTAGTGATTTCGCCGGAGGTGACGCGCACGCGCGGCGGCTGCATCTGCACCTCGGCGACGGTGCCGAGGCGGATCATGTTTTCGACGAGGCGGGCGAGGGCGGCGTAGTTCATGCCGCCGATGGTGGCGGTCGCGCGCGCGTGGCGCATTCGGCTGGCCCTGTAGCGCGCCCCGCTACAGGGCGCCGTCGCCCACCAGGTGTTCCAGCAGCGCGTCGCGGATCAGGTCCAGGTCCGCGTCGGTGAAGCCGAGCAGTTCGCGGCGGGCGTATTGTACGTCCGGTGCGCCCTTCTCCGGGCGGTCGCGCAGGCCGCGCTGGTGGACGCGGGCGATGCGGGCGGCGCGGCCGACGAAGCCGATGGCGATTTCGTTGGGGGTGCTCTGCAGCTTGAGGTGCCTGGCCTGCTTGAGCTTGGTGAACATCTGCCGCTTGATGCGGCCCGCCTTGCCCCGGAGGTTCTTGCGAGGCTTGCGCGGGGCGTAGGCGGAGCCGTCCGGGTTGCGCTGGGCGCCGATGCGGCGCTGCTGGTTGCGGCGCAGGTCGCGGCCGATGGTGGTGTTCAGCCGGCGGCGGTCGCTGGGCGAGAGCCGGGCCAGCAGGGCGCCGGCCCAGTCTTCCAGGGCTTCGAGGTCAGCCACGGCGCGGCGGGTGCGGCATGGCCAGGTCGCCGCCCTCTTGCTCGGTGCTCTGCCACTCGGCCAGCAGCTCGGCGCCGCTGTAGAGCTGCCAGGTGCCGGCCGGCAGGAACGGTTCCAGCTGCTGTTCCTGCGGGTATTCGACCAGCAGCTGGCCACCCGGCTGGCCCTTGACGATGACGCGCTCGGTCAGCGGCAGGGTTATCGACAGGTCGACCTTGCCGGCGTCGATGACGTCGACCTCGAAGCCGATGCCTTCGGCGTTCTGCTCGAAGCTGGCCAGCAGCTCATGCTGGTGGACGCCGAGCCACGCCAGCAGCGGGATGAATACGGCGTCCGGGCTGCCGGCGAAGTCGGTCAGCATCAGGTTGAGGGTGTAGCGGTACTCGAATGACAGGCCGCGCGCGGCGGTGCTGCGCGCGCTGCCCTGGTCAATGAAGATCAGCAGCTGGTCGGGGGAGCGCCGCAGTTGGGGAATGGCGGCGAGCAGGTGGGCGCGCAGGCTGTCGGGCTTCTTCATGGCGTGGGCTTCTTCTTCCCAGCCCGGCGGTAGAAGCGGCGACCGAACACGGCCACGCCGGCGAACATGACGATGGCGATGGCATCGGACAAGCCGGCGGCCATCAGCGGGTACTGGTCTGCCCAGCCCGGGCGCGCTTCCTCGACGCAGGCCAGCAGCTCGCGGTCGGCCTGGGCCTTGCCGATCTGCAGGTCATACGCGGCGTCGTGGGCCTGGCAGCAGTGTTGCCACCAGCCTTCGGGGAATCCGGTGCAGTAGTCCATCACTGGTCCCCGGCGCAGTCGACGTGCAGGCGGTTGGGGGCCAGCGCCAGGGCGACGGCCTCGCGGTTGACGCTGCGGGCCGGCTCCGGCAGGCCGCAGTAGCGGGACACGGCCCACTGCGCGGACTGGATGACGGTGCAGCCCTGGAGCAGGGCGGAGAACAGCAGGGCAATGGCGTGTTTCATGCCGCTGCTTCCTGGCCGCAGCCGCACGCGGCGTGGCGTTCGTAGGCCCGTTCCAGCTTCACGTCGTACAGGTTGCGGGCATAGGCCGGACCGTTGTAGAGGCGGGCGAACTCGGCCCACTTCTTCCCCTTCAGCGCTTTCAGCAGGGCCTTGTCCGCTTCAAGGAAGCGGACGAAGGCCTCGAACTGCTCGCCCTCGTCCTTGGCCATCAGCGCCACGAATTCCTGCACGCTGGCGTAGCCCAGGCGCTCGGCGTGGTAGCCCATGACCTGGAAGGCGCCCCAGCTGGTCGACTCCAGGGCGGCGCGCTCGTCCAGGCTCTTGGCGAGCGCGAGGCGTTGGTGCTCGGCGGTGCCGCCGGAGTAGCCCCCGGGGGCGGTGTTGATCAGGTTGGGATACTTGGCGGCCAGCTCGGCCGCGCGGCGCTTCAACTCGGCAACGTCGTCGCCCTCGGTGCGGGGCAGCTGCAGGCGCTGCAGCATGACGTGGCGCTCGAACAGAATCTTCGGCTTGCCGTTGTTCAGGAAGCCCACGCCGGCGCTTTCCACTTCGTTGACCGCGTAGATGGCGGCCAGCTCGACGCCCAGGCGCTTGGCGGCCGCTGCCAGCTGGGTGTGGCCCAGCAGGCGGTCGCCGCCGAAGCCGGCGAGGGTGACGAGAGTCTTGGTGCCGGCGATGCCGTCGACGACCAGGCCGGCGCGGCGCTGGTAGGCGCGGACGGCGGCTTCGGTGGCGTCGCCGTAGATGCCGTCGACGAACACGTCGAGGCCGAGGAAGCGCAGAGAGCGCTGGAGCTGCTGGACGTCGGTGCCGGTGGCGCCGTGCTTGAGCTGGGTCATAGGTTGTCCACCTTGCGGTTGTAGAGGCGTTTGAGGCCGTGGCGGATGGCGTCGGAGCCGACCAGGCCGACGAAGCCACCGAAGAAGGGGGCGTAGCCTGCGGGGATGCCGACCAGGGCCAGGCCGTTGCTGACGGCCAGGGTGATCAGCCCGCAGATGAATCCCTCGCTCAGGGCGCGGCGCACGCCGCCCCCGCTGTGGATGAAGCGGGCTGTGGCGAGCACGGCGGAGAGGGCCGCCGCGTAGATGAGCGGGTGATGATGTTCGAGCCAGGCGCCGAGCCAGGCCCAGGTTTCGGGGCGGTCAGGCATTCCGTTCATTCCTCAGTCCCATAGGTTCACCACTTGGGCGGTGGGTTGCGGGGCAACATCGGGAAGTTCGATCAGGGTGCCCATGGGCAGGATGGGGCCGCGACCCGCGAGCCCAGGGTTGGCCGCGAGCACGGCCTCGACTACGCCCGAGCTGCGGCCGTAGTGCCGCCAGCAGACGTCGTCGAGGGTGTCGCCCTGGTTCGCGCGGGCCTGGGCCATCAGCGTTCGCCCTCGGCTGCTTTGGCCTGATCGGGGAACACCCAGGGGCCATCGTCGGAGACAAGGGCGCCAGGCGAGTGCCCGGTTTCCACGACGCGGACGACGGCATAGCCCAGCGGGTGCATGATTTCGCGGTTGATGCGTTCGAGCAGGCCAAGCCGGGAAATTTCGTTCCAGTCGATCACCTGGTGCTTTTTCATCACAGCAGTTCCACGGTGGTGCGGGCGACGCCCAGCAGGTCGCGGATAGCGAAGCGCTGGTCGCGGCGGTAGTCGTCGATGGAGCGTTCTTCTTCCTCGGCCGAGTCGCCGCCGGATCGTGTGGCGTCGTAGCTGCGGTAGCGCTCGGCGCATTCGGCGCTGGTGGCGCTGTAGATCGCGCGTTCGTAGAGGGCCACGCGGTGGCTGCGGCCGCCGATCTGCTCGGCCGGTACGTCCGCCAGGGTGGCGTGGCCGGCGGCCAGCTGGGTGGCCTTCCAGGCGGCCAGTTCGCGGTTGACGCTGATCATGGCGGCGACCACGGCGAACTCCAGGCGCTGGTTGGTGACGTCGGCCTTGATGCGCTGGGCGTCGCGCAGCTTGTCGCCGTCGATATCGGGCCACCAGCCGTCGTTGACCAGGGTGAAGGGCTCGGCGCTGCCGCCGCTTGCCACGAATGCGCTCATGCTTGCCGCTCGAATAGGTCGGCGGTGGTCGGGGCGTCACAGCGGAGAAAGGAATAAACCGCTGATCAGCCCCGAGCCGCCGGGGTTGCGGGGGACCGCTCGGTTAGCCGGCTTCGCCAGCGTGTTTCTTGAGAAGCTTTTCTACGGTATCCATGTCTTTCTTCGCGCCGCACTTGTCGTGCAGCTCGATGGCGCGCGCGAGCTGGGCCTTGGCGTTGACCAGGCGCTCGATGCCAGCGGCGTCTACATGCTCGGGGTTGAAGGCCTTCAGATCGACCTTGCCCAGGGCGAGGTGCAGCTTGGCGCGGGCCTCGTCGGGCATGTCGTGTGTAGCGGTGAGTTCTGCGGTACGCAGCAGGATGGCGCGGTCGAAGTCGCCGCCGGCCTTGAGCGCGGTCAAGGCCGCCTGGGCTACTTCTTCCGCGACGACGCACGGCGTGCCACGGGTGAAGCGGTCAGGCATGGGCAGGCCGTACGGCAGTGCGTATTCCGCGATATCCAGCGCGCCGGCCAGGTCGCCGGTGTCGATGCGCCAGGCCATGACGGTGGTCAGTACCTCGTCGCCGGCGCCCTTGCCGGCCGAGAGCACGCCCTCGACATAGGGAGCGTAGGCCGGCAGCAGCTCGGCTTTCAGTTGCACCTTGGCCTGGATGGACTGAATTTGCTTGAGGCGCAGCATGTCCTGGTGCAGCTGGGCCATGTGCAGTTCGTAGGCGTTGGCGCCTTCCATGGTCATTTCCGGGGTTGCCGCCGCCGCCTCTGCGGCGGCGGTGACGCGCTGGAAGTGACGGCGGCAGGGGTTGGTCATGGTCGGCGCCTCAGCTCAGCTCGATGTTTTCGGCCAGGGCGGCGCAGCCCAGGTCTTCGATGACATACGCTTCGTTGACCGACTCGTAGTTCTCGATGCGGTCGCGCTTGGCGTTGTCGACGACGGTGCGGCGGCGGCTGCCTTCCTGCCAGTAGATGGACAGGTTGTCGAGCCGGGTGACCAGCAGCCCCTTGGCCGGGAAGTGCGGCACGCGAACGGCCGGCAGGTTGCCGATACGCTTCTGGCTCATGACGATATCGGCCGCGAGCATTTCGCTGGGCGCCTGGGTCTTGTTGATGATCGGGAAGTACTTGTCGGCCAGAATCTGGCGGCCGCAGATGACGACCATGTCGGTGTCTTCCTGATACCAGGGCTCAATGAGTTCGTTGACCATGGCGTAGACCAGGGCGTCGATGTTCTCGAAGTCCTTGCCGCTGCCGACCTCGATTTTATTGCTGCCCTGGGCGACTTCCTTCATCACGCGGGCGGCGTTTTCGGTGCGCATCTTCTGCAGCCAGCCGATGTTGACGTCCTGGAGCAGCGGATTGGTGGCCGGGTTGGACGTGGCCGCGCGACTGGTGCCGTTCCAGCCGATGCAGATGCGGTTGAGGGCCATGAGCTTGATGATTGCGTCGCGGATGCGGGCTTGGAAGTCGGGGAACTTGGCCCAGGCGTCGAGCTTCGAGTACTTGAGGTGGGTGTCGAAGTTGGTCTGGGTGCAGATGTACCCACGGTCGTCCAGGGCGCTGGGGTCGCGGGTTTCGCGGTCCTTGACGTCGGTATCGGTGGTGCCGGCGACGTTGCCGGTAACACCGAGGCCGATTTTCTCGCCCATCTGCTCGGTGACGCCGTAGATGTTGACGCGGCTCAGGAACTCGCTGGATTCCTGGATGCGGCTTTCCAGGGTCTGCGCGACCGAGGGGGCGGTGGCAAATTTGGTGGTGACGTCGGTCACGCCGTTCAGCTGCGCGAGCTGCTGCAGGTAGGCGTTGAACAGGGCACGGGTTTCGTTGCGCATGGGGCTCTCCGGTAGTCCTTGGGTGTGCAGTTCCGTTGATCAGCAGTCGGTGACGGCGAGGCCATCGCCCCCGGAAGCCACCGGCCGCTTGGGCTGGCTCGGGTTGGGGGTGTTGCTGAGCCGCTTGACCAGGTCGGCGAACTCGGTCTGCAGCGTCTCGAACTTGGTTTGCAGGGCCTTGCGGGCGGCCTGTTCGGTAGCGAAGGCCTTTTCCTGCTCGGCGCCGTGGGTGGCGATCTGCTCGATCATTTCGCCCAGGGCGGCGAAGGAAGCGGCGTCCTTGCCTTCCTTGTCCTTGCTCTTGCCCAGCAGTCCGTCGAGCTTTTCTTTCAGCCCGGCGAACATGCTTGGTGTGTCGGTGATTTCCTCGAACTCGATGGCCTCGACCTGCTCGGCGGAGGTGAACAGGTTCTCCGGGCTGACCTTCCGGCTGTTCAGCGTTCCATGCTGAGCGCTGAAGGCGAGCGCTTCAGTTCCCAGGCTGGCCGGGTTGTCGGTGAGGGCGACGCCCACCAGGTAGGCCTTGCCGGTGTCGGCGAACTTCGGGGAGACCTCGATAGAGGTGTAGATTTTCTGGCCCTTCTTGTTGAGGGCGATGCCGGCTTCGTTGGGCTCGAACTGGGCGTAGAGGGCGAGTTTCTTTTTGCCGCCCAGTTCGACTTCCTCGGCTTTCAGGGCAACCACGTCGCCGTAGGCGCCAAAGGGCGACTCAGGCATCACGCTCTTGATGTGTTCGCAGTTGATCCGAGCGCCGTACAGGTTGCGGTCGTAGCTGCTGGCCATTTCCTCGATCCAGCTGCGTTCGATGTTGCGGCCGTCGGTGGTTGCCCCTTCCAGGGCGACACGGAAGGGCTTGGAACGGTACTTCTTGGCGGGGGCGGTGCTTGCGGCCATTCGGGCGGTCCTCGATGCGGTGGCGGTGGTGCCGTTGCGTTGAGGGCATGGTCGACAGCAGGAGAGGGCGCAGCAACGCGCTAAGCCTGTAGCGGGGCGCGCTACAGGGTGCCGTGGTAGGGGCTCGCGCGCGCGACCGGCAGCATCGGCGCCATGAATGCCATCGCCCAGCCCGCCGCCACCGATAACCGCCGCCAGGCCAAGTTCCTGTATTGGACCGGCTGGCGCATCACGGAAATTGCCGACCACCTGGGCGAGAAGGAAAAGACCGTCCATAGTTGGAAGGCCCGCGACGAGTGGGACCGTGCGGACAACGTCGAGCGGATCGGCGGGGCGCTGGAAGCGCGCCTGGTGCAGCTGATCCTCAAGGACTGCAAGACCGGCGGCGACTTCAAGGAAATTGACCTGTTGCACCGGCAGCTGGAGCGACAGGCGCGCATCCAGCGCTTCCAGGGTGGCGGCACCGAGGCCGAGCTAAACCCGAACATAGAGCGACGCAACTCCGGGCCGAAGCAGGCGCCGAAGCGCAACGAGTTCAGCGAAGAACAGATCGAAACGCTGGTCGAGGCGTTCCTCGACGGTTGTTTCGATTACCAGCTCGATTGGTATCGGGCGGGCAATCAGCGCACGCGCATGCTGCTGAAGTCTCGCCAGATCGGGGCCACGTACTACTTCGCCCGAGAAGCGCTGATCGACGCGATCACCACCGGCCGCAATCAGATTTTCCTGTCCGCCAGCAAGGCGCAGGCGCACCAGTTCAAGACGTATATGCAGTCCTTCGTCAATGAGGTGCTGGGCGTCAAGTTGACCGGCGACCCCATCGTGCTGTGGAACAACGCCGAGCTGCATTTTCTCGGGACGAACTACCGGACGGCCCAGGGCCGCACCGGGAATTTCTACTTCGATGAATTCTTCTGGGTTCATGGCTTCGCGGAGATCAACAAAACCGCCTCGGCGATGGCGCTGCAGAAGCGCTGGCGGAAGACCTATTTCAGCACGCCGAGCAGCACGGCCCACCCGGCCTATGTGTACTGGACCGGCGAGCGACACAACAAGGGCAAGCCGACCGCCAAGCACCTGCACATTGACGTCAGCCATGAGGCGCTGCAGCAGGGCCGGTTGTGCGAGGACCGTATCTGGCGGCAGATCGTCACCATCCTGGATGCCGAGGAACGGGGCTGCGATCTGTTCGACCTGGACGAGCTGCGCCTCGAATACGACGGCCCCGCGTTCCAGAACCTGCTGATGTGCCAGTTCGTCAACGATGGCGACTCGGTGTTCCCGTTGACGTTGCTGCAGCCGGCGATGGTGGAAAGCTGGGATTGGGAGGGCTACCGCCCGTTCGCTCCCAGGCCCCTGGGGGATCGGCCGGTGTGGGTTGGCTATGACCCTGCAGAGACTGGCGACTCGGCGGGGCTGGTGGTGGTGTCGCCGCCGCCGCCGTCCGGCGGCAAGTTCCGGGTGATCGAGCGCTTCCAGTTCCGTGGCATGGACTTCAACGCCCAGGCCGAGACCATCCGCAAGATCACAGAGCGCTACTGGGTCACCTACATCGGTATCGATACCACCGGCATGGGGTCGGGGGTGGCGCAGCTGGTGAAGCAGTTCTTCCCGGGCCTGCGCACGTTCAGCTACAGCCCCGAGGTGAAAACCCGCCTAGTCATGAAGGCGTGGGACGTGTTCACGAAGGGGCGTATCGAGTTCGACGCCGGCTGGGCCGACTTGGCCCAGTCGCTGCTGGCGATCCGCAAGACCATGACCGCCAGCGGGCGGCAGTTCACCTACACGGCGGGGCGCAGCGATTCCACCGGGCACGCCGACCTGGCCTGGGCGCTGTTCCACGCGCTGGCCAATGAGCCCCTGGAAGGCCAGACCGTCGCCAATACCAGCATCATGGAGATTTGTTGATGAGCAAGAAAAGTCGCCGCCAGCCGGCCCACAAAGCGAGTGAGGTTCTGGAAGGCGAGCTGCTGCTCAAGGACCAGAGCGGGGCGCCGATGGTGTTCACCTTCGGCGACCCTGACCCGGTCCTCGATGGGCGCGGGGTGCTGGACTATCTGGAGTGCTGGGCGAACGGGCGATGGTATGAACCGCCGGTGTCGCTGAGCGGCCTGGCCAAGGCGCAGACGGCCAGCGTCTACCTGCAGTCGGGCCTCACGTTCAAGCGCAACGCGCTGTCCCGCACGTTCATTCCCCACCGGCTGCTGAGCCGCCAGGCCTTCGAGCAGGTCGTCATGGACTGGGGGTGGTCGGGCAATCTGTACCTGGAAAAGCAGGACAACATGCTGCGGCAGGCGATGGGGCTCAAGCCCTGCTTGGCAAAGTACATGCGCAGGGGGGTTGAGCTGGACACCTACTACCAGGTGATGGGCTGGAAGGACGAATACCAGTTCCGCCCGGGTAGTGTGTGCCACCTGCGCGAGGCCGATATCAGCCAGGAAATCTACGGCCTGCCGGAGTGGCTGCCGGCGCTCCAGAGTGCGCTGCTCAACGAGAGCGCGACCCTGTTCCGCCGGAAGTACTACCAGAACGGGTCGCACGCTGGGTTCATCCTCTACATGACCGACGCCGTCCAGGACGAGACCTTCGTCAAGGACCTGCGCGAGGCGATGAAGAACAGCAAGGGGCCGGGCAACTTCCGCAACCTGTTCATGTACGCACCTGGTGGGAAGAAGGAGGGAATCCAGCTGATCCCCATCAGCGAGGTTGCGGCAAAGGACGACTTCGGAGCGATCAAGAACATCAGCCGCGACGACCAGCTGGCCATGCTGCGCATCCCGCCCCAGTTGATGGGCATCGTGCCGCAGAACGCGGGGGGCTTCGGCTCGATCCGCGACGCGGCCGAGGTGTGGGCGGTCAACGAGCTGGAGCCGGTGCAGGCCCGCCTGGCACAGATCAACGAATGGCTGGGGGAGGAAGTGGTGCGCTGGAAGCCGTATGCGCTGCCCAGCAGCGCCGCCAACTGACCCTGGCACCCGCCCTACCCAAGCCGCCCGCGAGGCGGCTTTTTTGTGCCCGACGGCCGGCTGGGGGCACGCGGGCGCACCAACGTGGTGCGATTTTGGTCCCCGAGCGGCTGCCGGAGGCCCAGCGGCACCCGGCGCGCGCAGTCGTCCCCCCGCCACGCCTGCGGGCTAAACGTGTGGATTTTTCCGCACCCCCGCACAGGCCTCCAGGCGGCCCAGGCTGTGCGCTGGTTTCCGATTTCCGATTCTGGATTTCCCTGCGAATCCCTGCAGGAGGGGGCTTTCTTGGGGCTATGGGGATGCCTGCCGCCCTTTTCTCAGGAGCGAATTTCAAAACGGGTAATTTTGGTTAGGACGTTCACAAACCGCGCTGGAGCCCGCGTGGTTGCTGGTCTGGAGCCCTTACCTTGGAAGGTAATTTTGGGTAAGGGAAAAGGTAATTTTTTTGTAAGTAGCTGATTCGTAAGGATTTTTATTTTTGAGAAAATCACTTCAGAAAAGGTAATTCGATTACCTATCAATTACCAAAAAATTACCTTTAATAAATATCTATAAGCCTTTGTATTTAAAGGAGAAAACTCTATTCAGAAAATCAAATTACCAAAATTACCTGTTTTTTAGGGGTCAACATAAAAACCGAAAAAGCCCATGGGGCGGGGTGTTTCTGGCCGCCGCTAATGCTGACGTGGGAACGCTCTGGGAACAGATACAGACGCCTGCGCACCCTCTAACCCGCATGGAATGCGGCCTCCAGCGGTGGGGGATTAGCTCGGGTGCATTCGAATCCCTCCTTCACCGCCAGACCCCAATGCTAAGGCCCTGAAAACTAACAAGTTTTCGGGGCTTTTGCTTTTCAGACCCTCGAACGTGTCGAAGAAGTGTCGAGAGCCGGCGCTATTCGTAGTGCGACCAGAGCCTGAGTACCTTCACCGTCTGCTCCTCCTGCAGCACCTGATACACCAGGCGATGCTGGATATTGATGCGCCGCGAGTAGGCGCCGGCCAGATCGCCGACCAGCTTTTCGTAAGGGGGCGGGTTCTGGAAGGGGTTGGCCCGCACCACCTCCAGCAGCGCTTTCGCCTTGTCCTTCAAGCCTGCAGATGCCAGCTTCTGCGCGTCCTTCTGCGCCTGCTTCGTGTAGACGAGTTGCCAGGTCACCAGTCCAGTTCCTTAGAGCATTCCTCGACGGGCTCGGCCATGCCTTCCTTGATCGACTCGCGCATGCCAGGGATGGACAGCAGATAGAGCGTTTCCTGGATGGCTTCCCAATCTTCGGCCGAGAGCAGCACGGAGCTGGTCCGCTTGCCAGAGATCATGATCGGCTGATGCGACTCGGCCGACTGGTCCATGAGCCGATAGAGATTGGTGCGGGCTTCGCTTGCGGTGAGTACTTTCATGGGAGGTATCTCCAGAGTCATGCGCTGAGCGTACGCTAAAACGTACGTTGTGTTAATGCGCTCTCGTCGGAGAGTGGGTTGAACAGCAGGGCCTCCTGCAGGTGATCCGGCGCCAGGTGCGCATAGCGCATGGTCATCGTCAGGGAGGAATGGCCCAGGATCTTCTGCAGCACCAAAATGTTGCCGCCCCGCATGACGAAGTGGCTGGCGAAGGTGTGGCGCAGCACGTGGGTGGCCTGGCCTGCAGGAAGGCGAATCGACGTGGTTTCGAGTACCCGGCTGAAGGTCAGCATGCAGTGGGTAAAGGGGCCATGCTTCTTCCAGTGGGCGCGTAGTCGCTTGGCCAGGGCATCGGATATCGGCACCGACCTGACCCGCTTCGACTTGGTGTTGGCGAACACCACCAGATTGCCACGCAAGCGATCCGGCCCGAGCTGTTCGGCCTCACCCCAGCGGGCACCCGTTGCCAGGCAGAGGCGGGCGATCACAGGCGGGTGCGGCGAGGTGTCGGCACGATCATCCAGGGCATCCAGCACTTCGCCGATCTGCTCGATCGACAGATAGGACAGCGGCCGCTCCTGCAGCTTGATCGGCTTGAGCCTGGCGAAGGGGCAGGGGTAGTCGATCACGCCCAGGCTGTGCAGGTTGTTGTAGACCGCCTTGAGGTAGCCGAGACGATTGTTCGTGGTCTTCGGCGATACACCGGCAGCGAGCCAGGTTGCGCGGAGGTTGGCGACTGTGGCGCCTTCCACGGCGATGGCCTTCGGGTCGCCCAGGGTGGCTGCAGCTTCGTCGAGAATGGCCTTGCGCCGGACGCCATCCGAGAGGGACGAGCCGTGCAGGTCGAACCACAGCTTCACCAGCTCGGAAACGGTGCGCCGATCCTTGGGCTTGGGTGACCAGTCCGGTGTGTCGATAACCTTGGCCCTGCAGGTCGCTTCGAAGCGCTGGGCTTCACCCTTGGTCTTGAGCGTCTTGCGGAAGCGCTTGCCCTTGATCGGCTCTACATCCACCCGCCAGCGGCCGTCCGGCAGTTGCTCGATTGCCATCTAGACGGCCCGTCCCCAGCGGATATGACGTTCCTCCAGCAGATCCTTGATGTGCTTGTAGATGTCGTACTCGGTCATGTCCTTGGCGGCGTAGTGATCGCGGATGACCGGCCAGCATTCCCAGGTTTGCAGCCGGTCAAACGCCTTTTTTGCACCCACCCGCTCCCTTGCCAGCAGGCTGACGAAGTTGCCCAGGAACAGCTCCACGTTCTTGCCGGAGAAGCCGCGAGCGGTCTTGTAGTGGCGCTTGTATTCGGTTTCCTCCAGCAGCGAGTCGACGGGCACGTCTACGCGCACGTCCTGGCGGATCAGCGTCCAGATGGGCTCATAGCGTCCCGGGCGAGCCAGCAGGCGGAACTGGGTCAGGCCGTAGCGCCAGAGGCCGTCAAGGTGAGCGGCGAAGGAGCAAAACGAACGGGTGTCGATAATCTGGCCAGTCTGCAGGTCCACCGAGCCACTGGCGAACTGCTGGATGATGGAATGGTGGTAGCGCAGCTCGACACGCCACACGTCCTGGGCGGGGTTGTAGTTGTCCGGGTCGCCTTCGTCGAAGCTGTCACGGCGCTTCCACACGCCTTCCCAGTAGTCCAGCTTGTCGGTCGCCCTGGCTTGCTCGGTCTTGTTGTAGATGCAGAGCTGGATGCCACCCGCCGAGCCGAACATGGACGTTTCACCGCGGCCGTACACACTGGACTTGCTGGCCCACTCGATCTGGTTGATGCCCGAAATGTCCCGGTGCGTTCGTGCCCGGCAGTGCATGCGGCCCACCAGATCGACCGGAGGCTTCCACCCCTGCAGGTCCAGGGCCAGATGCACGGCACACTGGTTGGCTTCCACATGGGTCAGCAACTCGCCGGCGTAGTAGTCCATGCGGTCTTGCAGGCGCTCGGGGCTCAGGCTGTCGATGGCATGGGGTGACACCTCGATCTTGAGGTGCGGGCCGATGGCGTCCTGCTTGGCGTTGAAGTTCTTCACCAGCAGGACGAAGCCCAGGTCGGCGTTCTGCAGCTTGTACTGGTAGCCGGAGTCCCGACCTACCCGGCCGGCGTGCCAGCGCTGGCCGGCGAACTCGACCATGGCGCCCGGCTTCTCGAACAGCACCATGATTTCCGGGCGGATCAGCCCCCGGTAGAGCTGGCGCACCGTGTCCACGCCGCAACGGAGCAAGCGGACCTTCGACAGGTCGGTCAGGATGGCCGTCGTGTCGTCGAAGAACAGGCGCCCGCTCGGGGATTCCTGAAACTCATGATCGACGCGCAGTTGGTCTTTAACCTTCATCTTGTCTCACTCCAAATTGCTACGAATTGGCACTGTGTTTACTTCGTTATCTGACGTGTTACAGGGACGTCAGCCGGGCGCCCTGCCAGCGCCTAGCGGCGTCTCCCGCTGCGCGCAAACCGCCGCTAGGCGCTGTCCGGCGTCTCTTCACTCCCTCCACCAGCAGCTATCCATCCCGCTCAGGCAGGGATAGTCATCACAGGCAATGCAGGTATCGCCCAGGAAGGGCACTAAGAAAGGAGGCGGATCGGGCGGCAGGCCCTGGGCGCACCCTCGCCAGAGCGCGAGGCAGGCCAGCAGCAGAAACAGGCGGGGCATCGCGGCGAGGTCCAGCGGGGAAAACACCAAGGGCGCCGCCCTTGTCATCCCGCTCTTGCCGCCGAGGGCTCGGGAGCATGGGGTGGTGAAGCTACCCCACACTCCCCGGCAGAGGCTGTTCATGGTCGTGCAGGGTCAAGGATGCGCTACGCCCGTGCTTCCGTTCGACGGAACGATGAAGCTGTTCCGACGAGCCGGGAGCGCGGCCCCTGACCTCGACGCAGAGGGTCGGGTCATACGGTCCAGTACGTTGCCGGAACTCTGCCGGTCGCGGTGCCGTATCGCCCGAATGGTGCGGATGTTGTAGAAGCAGATTTCAGCGGGGAAATCCTTCGTGCCACCGAGAGGGACCGTCAGGAAATAGCCGCTCTCGTCATAGACCCCTTCCATCGGCAGGACGATGCCGACGATATGGAAGCAGCGCCACAGCACTACCGGGTCTTCCTTCCAGAACAACTCAACAATGACTGTTGCCCCCATGTACTGAGCAGCGTTTGAGGCGTCCACAGGGAGGCGGCTATCCATGGCTGTAACCTCCTTCCTTGAACTCGCCCTTGCTGCTGAGCAGCTCCTCGCGGAGCTGCTGGACGTTGACCATGCGAAGACCGCCCATGGTGATGCTGGGCAGGGTGCCGTTCTCCACCCACTCGGCCACCTCATCCACCGGAATGCCGCAGGCCGAGGCAAAGGTCACGATGCTGCACAGGTCGCCGATGGCAGAGCCAAGCGGTACGACCTTGCCATGGGGCTGACCGGGCTTATTCATCGTCGTAATCCCCTTCTTCGAAGCTGCTCTTGCCCTTGTCGAGGTCGGCCTTGATCCTGGCCAGGTTGATCATGCGGAAGTCGGAGACCTTCACGCTCGGGATGGCGCCGCTGTTCATCCAGGCGATCACGCTGTCGATGGAGGTGCCGCACATGGCGGCAAAGGTGCTGATGCTGCAAATATCGAGTTTGGCGTGGCTCATGCGGTGTGCTCCTTGGCTTGGCGATTCATGCGGTCCAGTCCTGTTCCAGCAGCCACGAACGGAACAGCGCGCTGTTCACCATGCGGCGCTTGCCGACCTTGAGGGTGGGGATCACGGCCTTCATCGCCCAGGCGCGGGCGACTCCATAGGCAATTCCGTTGCGTTCGGCCCAGCCCTCGATGGTTTCGAGGTCGCGCTGCTGGGCATGCAGCTTGGCGGGGTCTAGCTCTTCCAGTTCCATGCTCGTTCCGTCACTATTCGTGGCATTAGCCGTTAGTGGCTCAGGGAAATATTTGCCCCAGGTGAATTATTGCCCTGAATGTCGATGCGGAGCAATATTTTCTCTGGATTTTATTTTCTATATGAGCACGGCTGCTGATAGAGCACGTCTACTGATCAAGAAGCTTGGGCCGAAGAAGGCCAGCACATATGGTGGCGACTACGAGCGCTGGAAGAGTGTGAGCAAGGGCGCAGTACGTGTGAGCACTGAGGAAATTGATGTGCTTGTAGACGTCTTCCCCCAATACGCCCTATGGCTAGCGAGCGGAAAGACTGCGCCTGAAATAGGGCAGACCAGCCCGGAATACGACCGGGCCCATTCAAACTTGCCCAATCAAGACGTGGGATAGCGATCACCAAGGAAGTAGTTAGGCGCTGGTATTCCCAAAGGACGGGCGGCGAAAAGGACTGAATCACGCGAATGGATGACGACGACATCTACATCCCACCCAGGCCCAAGGAGCGGAGCAGCTTCATGTGGCTTGGCATCATCACCCTGGCAATCGTGCTGGGAACCCTTATCGCTGATGGCATCCGACTCTTGGCAGCAAATGCCTGGATGAACTATCAGCTTGAGCAGCTAGCAAAAGAGTTTCATAGCGAAAAAGCAGAGACCCGGCAACGAGCCGAGGGGCGGCGCGAAACATTACAAACTCAAGAGGCTGAAAAGAAGATGCAGCTTTATGAGTGCCTGTTTTGGCAGGATCAATATCGCTCAAATCCTAGTGCTAAGAACGAAGCAAAGAAAATGCAGAGTTGTAGGCAGGCTAAATAATGTGGCGGAATTGAATGTAGATGACTCAATAGAGGGATGATCGGTTTGCGCTAATTATAAGAAAGGGCATTTCGAGTATCGAAAGTGCCATGAAGGCGCAAACAATTTTTTACGAGCAATGCAGGTCAAGCGGTGGTGCAAGAAACGATATATTACAACAGCGCTATTGCCTGCTGTGTCTGGACTTAATCCTGTAGGTTAATTTTAAAAGGATTTTTATGTTTCAAATAGAAGTGGATCGTTTGCTTGAATACCTGCTGAAAGCAAAAAGATACAAGGCTCCGATGCATCGCAGCGCGCATGCCATTTCTTTTGAGCAGGCTTCAAAATTAGTGCTGGCATTAGGGATTTTGTTTTTTATAGCGATGTTAGTGGTTGCGAGCGTGGTTTTTATTGGCGGTGAAGCTTCTGAAAGAGTTAAACTTTGGGGGACAATTACGGGTCTGGCAAGTATGGTGTTGGTTTTGCTTTCATTTGTTCTTGGAGGGGGCAGTATAATAATTTCAATCTTGAGGATATCTAAAGATCTTCATGCTGATTTTCTTGAAGAGAAAGATAGGGAAATGGAGCATGCTCGTTATGTTTTAAGTGTAAGCGAGACTGCTGTTAATTATGTAGAGAAAATTCTTATAAATAAAATTGATAGAATCGAAAGTAGAATCAGTGGTTTCATGGGTAGAGCTGATTTGGCTTTGCTTTCCTTGGCTGCGATGGGGTGGACCTTATACAAGGAAGTTGATGATCGTGTAGGGGCTGATTATGTGATCGATCAAGTCTCTCAGGGTTTGAACGCTGGATGGTTATTTAATACAATTTTTTTTGGCTCTGCATTAGTTTTTGGTATGGCAATTGGGGCGATGGCGCTTAAATACATATCGCGTCAATACAGGTACGCACTGGAGATTGTTCAGCTTTCTTTTGTGCTACGCAAAGGAAATGCTTTCGGAGCGCCGTAGAGATTTGTGTCGAAAAAGTGTCGAAATCACTGCGTCGGATAGCTACGTAGTGAGAAGGATCAGTGCCCGGAGGCCGCAGATTGAGCGAGTTTGCGACGCAACGGAACGGCAAAAATAGGGTTCGAATCCCTCCTTCACCGCCAGACCAAAACAAAGCCCCGAAAACTGATGTTTTCGGGGCTTTGTTCTTTCCGGTATCCCTCCTTTTGTGGGAGGGATGTCACTTCAAGGTCAGTCCGCCAGCAGGCTACGCAGCATCCATGCAGTCTTCTCGTGTACCTGCATGCGCTGGGTCAGCAGGTCGGCGGTTGGTTCGTCGCTGACCTTGTCGAGCAGCGGGAAGATACCGCGGGCAGTGCGTACCACCGCTTCCTGGCCTTGGACCAGCAGTTTGATCATTTCCTCTGCGCTGGGCACGTTTTCCTCTTCCTTGATGGAGGAGAGGCGGGCGTAGGCGGAGTAGGTGCCAGGGGCGGGGAAGCCGAGGGCGCGGATGCGTTCGGCGATGGCGTCGACGGCCAGGGCCAGTTCGGTGTACTGCGTCTCGAACATGAGATGCAGAGTGTTGAACATCGGGCCGGTGACGTTCCAGTGGAAGTTGTGGGTCTTCAGATACAGGGTGTAGGTGTCCGCCAGCAGGCGGGACAGGCCCTCGGCGATGGCGGCGCGATCCTGTTCGGCGATACCGATGTTGATTTCCATACCTTTCTCCTCATATGGCCGGAGCACAAGCTCCCAGTGATGGGGGCAGCCTAACATAGGCCACGTGGCTTCCAGCTTGGCTTGAATCAATGAATGCCATGCTTGGAGGCTATTGCCGGGTTTGCGGTTCCGTTTAAAGGTGGGCGAGTTCCGGTCTGTTCTGCAGCGTGTGGTTGAATGCCTCGACCCAGTGGCGGCTGAATTGCTGGCCCGCCAGGTTGTTGATTTCCAGGATCGCGCGCAGGCGCGGGCGCTTGCTCAAGGTCTGGTGGGCTCGTTCGTGGGTGCGCGCGTCGTAGGTGTCGGCGATGTTCAGCAGCAGCGCGCCGGGATGGATCTCCGCCTCGCGCAGTCCCTTCGGATAGCCGCTGCCGTCGGCATGTTCCTGGTGCTGGAGGATGATCTCGCCTGCTTCGCTCCAGAGCGGCATGCGCTTGAGCAGTTCGCTGGCCTGGCGGGGGTGGGATTGCATCTGCCGGCGTTCTTCGCGGCTGAGGTCGCTTCCCTTGTGCAGCAGGTCCAGCGGCAGGAAGGCCATGCCCAGGTCGTGCAGAAATACCGCGGCTGCGAGCTGCTCGGGAGCCACCGGCTTGCCGGCGGATTCGTTCATGCCCAGCGCGAGGTCGAGCAGGCGCAGGCCGCGGCCCTGCCAGTAGGGCGAACGCTGCTCGCCCGCTTCCATGAGTCCGGCGAAGAACAGCAGGTCGGCGTTGGCCTCGATGCCATGATCGGAGAGCAGCTGGGCGAGCTGTCCTTCACCGATTTCGACAGGCTCCAGGCGGGTTTCCGGCGCCAGGTTCTGCAATAGGCCGCGACGGACTTCGGTCTGCCGGGAAGCGGGGGCCGCCGCGAGTGCCTGGAGTGCCTGACAGAGGCTGTCGATCTGGCGCCGGTCCGGCGCTGCGGCAAGCCCGAGGGCCGCCTGGATCGTGTTGCGCAGCTGGTCCAGGCTGAGCAGCAGGATGTCGCCGAGCAGGCTGTCGAACTGCAGGGTGCCTGCGCGCAGGCAGTCCAGCACGTCCTCCATCGCCTGGGGCAGCGGCAGCAGATGGTTCAGCTCGACGTAGCCGAGGTTGCCCTTGAGGCTGTGCACCAAGCGGAACAGTTCGCGCAACCGGCCGCCATCCTGCGGGTGGCGCTCCAGTTCGATCAGCAATTGCTCGCAGCGCGGCAGCTGCTCCTCGGTATCGAGGCGAAAGTCATCCAGCAGATCGCTGGGTATGTCGGCGGGGCGGGGCAGGGCCATGGGGTGGTCTCCGCAGGGCTGGACTCTCAGTATAGAAAGGCTGCGGGGCGGTGGTGGGCTGCGCAGGTGCGATTAACGCTATATAATCCCGCCCCTTGTCCCGCGGGTGCGGAGACGCATCGACCATGGCGCCATCGGTCGCCCGTTTCCCCTCCGCCTGCAGAGTATGCCCGGGCCGGCCGGGCGCGAATTCAAGACTGATCTAGAGAAGCGAACCACGACCATGATGCGCAGCCACTATTGCGGCCAGTTGAACGAGAGCCTGGACGGCCAGGAAATCACCCTTTGCGGCTGGGTTCACCGCCGTCGCGACCATGGTGGCGTGATCTTCCTCGACATCCGCGACCGTGAAGGCCTGGCCCAGGTGGTGTTCGACCCGGATCGCGCCGACACCTTCGCCAAGGCCGACCGCGTGCGCAGCGAGTACGTGGTCAAGGTCACCGGCAAGGTGCGCCTGCGTCCGGAGGGCGCACGCAACCCGAACATGGCCAGCGGCGCCATCGAGGTCCTGGGCTACGAGCTGGAAGTGCTGAACCAGGCCGAGACCCCGCCGTTCCCGCTGGACGAATACTCCGACGTGGGCGAGGAAACCCGCCTGCGCTACCGCTTCATTGACCTGCGCCGCCCGGAGATGGCCGCCAAGCTGAAGCTGCGTTCGCGCATCACCAGCAGCATCCGCCGCTACCTGGACGATAACGGCTTCCTCGACGTCGAGACCCCGATCCTAACCCGTGCCACCCCGGAAGGCGCGCGCGACTATCTGGTGCCGAGCCGTACCCACGCCGGCAGCTTCTTCGCTCTGCCGCAATCGCCGCAACTGTTCAAGCAACTGCTGATGGTGGCCGGCTTCGACCGCTACTACCAGATCGCCAAGTGCTTCCGCGACGAGGACCTGCGTGCCGACCGTCAGCCGGAATTCACCCAGATCGACCTCGAGACCAGCTTCCTCGATGAAGACGACATCATGGGCCTCACCGAGACCATGATCCGCAATCTGTTCAAGGAAGTGCTGGACGTGGAGTTCGGCGAGCTGCCGCACATGACCCTGGCCGAGGCCATGCGTCGCTTCGGCTCCGACAAGCCGGACCTGCGCATCCCGCTGGAACTGGTCGACGTGGCCGACCAGCTCAAGGACGTGGAATTCAAGGTGTTCTCGGGCCCGGCCAACGATCCGAAGGGCCGCGTCGCCGCTCTGCGCGTGCCGGGTGCCGCCTCCATGCCGCGCAGCCAGATCGACGACTACACCAAGTTCGTCGGCAACTACGGCGCCAAGGGCCTGGCCTACATCAAGGTCAACGAGCGCGCCAAGGGCGTCGAGGGCCTGCAGTCGCCGATCGTCAAGTTCATCCCGGAGGACAACCTCAAGGTTATCCTTGACCGCGTGGGTGCCGTGGACGGCGACATCGTGTTCTTCGGCGCTGACAAGGCCAAGATCGTCTGCGACGCCTTGGGCGCGCTGCGTATCAAGGTCGGCCACGATCTGAACCTGCTCACCTGTGAGTGGGCGCCGCTGTGGGTGGTCGACTTCCCGATGTTCGAGGAGAACGACGACGGCAGCCTGACCGCCATGCACCACCCGTTCACCGCGCCCAAGTGCTCGCCGGAAGAGCTGGAGGCCAACCCGGCCGCCGCGCTGTCTCGCGCCTACGACATGGTGCTCAACGGCACCGAGCTGGGTGGCGGCTCCATCCGTATCCATGACAAGGGCATGCAGCAGGCGGTGTTCCGTGTGCTCGGCATCAGTGAGGACGAGCAGCAGGAGAAGTTCGGCTTCCTGCTCGACGCGCTGAAGTTCGGCGCGCCGCCCCATGGCGGCCTGGCCTTCGGCCTGGATCGCCTGGTGATGCTGATGACCGGCGCCAGCTCGATCCGCGAGGTCATCGCCTTCCCGAAAACCCAGAGCGCGGCCTGCGTCATGACCCAGGCGCCGGGCATCGTCGATGCCAAGGCGCTGCGCGAGCTGCACATCCGCCTGCGCGAACAGCCCAAGGCGGAATAAGAGAGAGCGACAGGAGCCTGGCATGCCAGGCTCCTTGCATTTCAGCGGTACGAAATCGATCGAAGAGACGGAGTGAGTTATGGCTGGTCATTCCAAATGGGCCAACATCAAGCACCGCAAGGGGCGTCAGGACGCCAAGCGCGGCAAGATCTTCACCAAGCTGATCCGTGAGCTGACCGTGGCTGCCAAGCACGGCGGCGGGGTGCCGGCGGACAATCCGCGCCTGCGCCTGGCGGTGGATAAGGCGCTGACCGCCAACATGTCGCGTGACGTGATCGACCGCGCCATCGCCCGTGGCGCCGGCAACAACGAAGCCGACAACATGATCGAGCTGAGCTACGAAGGCTACGGGCCGAGCGGCGTGGCGATCATCGTCGAGGCCATGACCGACAACCGCAACCGCACCGCCGCGGCGGTACGCCACGCCTTCAGCAAGTGTGGTGGCAACCTCGGCACCGACGGTTCGGTGGCCTACATGTTCGAGCGCAAGGGGCAGGTCAGCTATGCCCCGGGCGTGGACGAGGACGCGCTGATGGAGGCGGCTCTGGAGGCCGGCGCCGATGACGTGGAGATGGGCGAGGATGGCTCGGCCCTGGTGTCCACCGGTTTCTCCGACTTCCACGCGGTGAACGAGGCCCTGCAGGGTGCCGGTTTCAAGAGCGAGGAGGCCGAGATCGCCATGATCCCGTCGGTCAGCGCGCCGATTGCCGACCTGGAAACCGCGAAGCAGGTGCTCAAGCTGATCGACATGCTCGAGGACCTGGACGACGTGCAGAACGTCTACCACAACGCGGAAATCCCCGACGAGCTCATGGAGCAGCTGGACTGATCGCTATTCAGGCTTGATCTGTGCCAGGCCGGCTGGCCTGGTGCAGGTGCGCCTCGAACTGGGCGACGATCTGCGGCCAGCCCTGCTTGCCGGCATGCTGGCGGGCATTCAGGCGCACCCGCCGCAGGCTTTCGGCATCGTGCAGCAGCCAGTGCGCCGCGTCGATGAAGGTCTGCTCGTCGCCGGGCGTCGCCAGCGCGCCGTTGTGGCCGTGGCGGATATGCAGGGCGGCCGCCGCCTGGTCGAAGGCGACTACGCCGAGCCCCGAGGCCAGGGCCTCCAGCAGGACGTTGCCGAAGGTTTCCGACAGGCTGGGGAAGAGGAACAGGTCGCCGCTGGCGTAGTGAGCGGCCAGGTCCTCGCCGCGCCTCACTCCGCAGAACACGGCGTCCGGCAGCTCTTCCTGCAGCTGTGCCCGCAGCGGGCCATCCCCGACCATCACCAGCCGCAGGCGCAGCCGGGACTGTTGCAGCGCCCGATAGGTGCGCACCAGCAGTTGCAGGTTCTTTTCTGCGGCCAGGCGGCCGACGTGCAGCACGGCGATCTCGTCTTCCTCCAGTCCCCAGGCGGCACGCAGCTCCTGGGAGCGCCGTGCGGGGTGGAACAGCTGGCCGTCCACGCCGCGGGCCAGCAGTTCCAGCCGCTCGAAACCGCGCCGCTGCAGTTCCAGTCGCTGGCTGGGGCTGGGCACCAGGGTCAGCCGCGAGCGGTTGTGGAACCAGCGCAGGTAGCCGGTCAGCAGGCGGCTGAGCAGGCCGAAGCCGTAGTGGCCGCTGTATTGCTGGAAGTTGGTGTGGAAGCCGCTGACCACCGGGATGCCGAGACGCCGCGCGGCGCGTAGGGCCGAGAGGCCGAGTGGCCCTTCGGTGGCGATGTAGAGCACGTCCGGCCGGTTGCGCTGCCAGCGCCGGAGCAGCTTGTGCAGCGACGACTGCCCCCATTGCAGGCCGGCGTAGCCAGGCAGCGGCCAGCCGCGTGTCAGCAGCAGTTCCTCGTCGCTGGCGCCGGCTTCGTCGACCTGGCGCGGGCGCACCAGCTGCAGTCGATGGCCGCGCTCGCGCAGGCCCTGGCAGAGCCGGCCGAGGGTGTTGGCCACGCCGTTGACTTCGGGCGGATAGGTCTCGCTGACCAGGGCGATATGCAGGCTTGTGACATTCATGGCATCAGTCTGGACCGATGCCGTGTCGCGCAGGTGACGGGGCGATGACCGAATGGTGACCGCGCTTGTGGCGCACCGTCCCGTCATCCCCGCGAAGGCGGGGACCCAGAAACGCAGCGCATGGATTCCCGCCTGCGCGGGAATGACGGGGTTTGAGTGGGGGCTGCGTGTGCCCCTCAGACTTCCTTCGGCTTGATGTGGCCGAACAGCTGCTGGGAGAAGCGCACGCGCTCTTCCGGGCTTTCCTTGATGTCGTCCTTCGCCAGTTCCGCGATGCGGGCTTCCACCGCGTGGGCGCGATGGGTCAGGCCGCAGTCGTTGGCGATCTGGATGTTCAGGCCGGGGCGGGCGTTGAGTTCGAGGATCAGCGGACCCTTGTCCACGTCCAGCACCATGTCCACGCCGATATAGCCGAGGCCGCACAGCTCGTAGCAGCCGGCCGCCAGCTTCATGAAGCCGTCCCAGTTCGGCAGCTGCACGCCGTCCACCGCGTTGGTGGTGTCCGGGTGCTTGGTGATCTTGTTGTTCAGCCAGGTGCCGCGCAGGGTCACGCCAGTGGCCAGATCCACGCCGACGCCGATGGCGCCCTGGTGCAGGTTGGCCTTGCCGTTGGACTGGCGGGTCGGCAGGCGCAGCATGGCCATCACCGGGTAGCCCATCAGCACGATGATGCGGATGTCCGGCACGCCCTCGTAGCTGATGCTCTTGAAGATCGGGTCCGGGGTGACGCGGTATTCGATCAGCGCGCGGTCGCGGTGGCCGCCCAGCGAATACAGGCCGGACAGAATGCTGGAGAGCTGCTGCTCGATCTCGTCGTGGCTGACGATCTTGCCGGAGACGGTCTTGAAGCGGCCCTCGAACTTGTCGGCGATCACCAGGATGCCGTCGCCGCCGGCGCCCTGGGCAGGCTTGATGACGAAGTCGCTGCGCCCGCCGATGATCTCGTCGAAGCGCTCGATCTCCTTCTCCGTGGAGATGATGCCGTACAGCTCCGGCACATGGATGCCGGCCTCGATGGCCCGCTCCTTGGTGATGATCTTGTCGTCGACGATCGGGTACAGGTGCCGCTTGTTGTACTTCAGCACGTAGTCCGCGTTGCGTCGGTTGATGCCCATGATGCCTTTGGCTTCAAGGGCCTTCCACGTCTTCCACAGGCCGATCATGGGTTCAATCCTTCAGGAAGGCTTTGAAGCGGAACAGCTCGGTCAGGCGGTAGCCGCGGTAGCGACCCATCGCCAGCATGAAGCCCACCAGGATCAGCAGCACGGCCGGGAAGGTGAAGACGAAGTAGGTCAGCTGCTCGATGCTCATCAGCATGTGGGCCAGCGATGCGGCGATCAGGGTGCCGACGGCGACCTTGAAGGCGTGGGCGCCGCCGCGCTCTTCCCAGGTGATGGACAGGCGCTCGATGGTCATGGTCAGGATCACCATCGGGAACAGGGCCACCGACAGGCCGCGCTCCAGGCCGAGCTTGTGGCTGAACAGGCTGATCACCGCGATCAGCACTACCACGAAGGTCAGCACCACCGACAGGCGCGGCAGCATCTGCAGCTTGAGGTGTTCGAGGTACGAGCGCAGCGACAGACCGAGCGCGGTGATGATGGTGAACAGCGCGATGCCGAAGCCCAGCTGGGTCTCGCGGAAGGCGAGGGCGATCAGCACCGGGGTGAAGGTGCCGAGGGTCTGCAGGCCGCCGAGGTTGCGCAGGATCAGGATCACCAGCACGCCGATCGGGATCATGATCATGATCTGGTAGGTCTGCTGGGTCTGCAGCGGCAGGCCGTACAGCGAGTATTCGAGGAAGTCGACGTCGGTGTTCTCGTCGGTCAGCTTGGCCAGGCGGATGGCGTTCATCTCGCTGTTGTTCAGGGTGAAGCTGACCTGCGGCTTCTTGCCGCCCTCGATGGTCACCAGCGGCTCGTCGCCGGTCCACCAGACCACGCGATCGACCGGCAGGCCCTGTTCGCCGGTTTCCGGGTTGAAGTACAGCCAGTTGTCGCCGTTGAAGCTGCGCAGCCACAGTTCCGGGGTCTGCTGGGCGTCGGCGACCAGGCGGATGGTGTGCACGCGCTCCATCGGCACGTGGGCGATGGACAGCAGCAGGTCGATCACCTTGGCCTTGTTGGCGGTGGACGAGTCGCCGCCGAGCAGCAGCTTGACGTTGTCGTCGCCGGCATTGTTGACACGCTTGATGGTCTCGCTGATGAAGGTCTGCACGTCCGCCGAGTGCTGGCGGATGGGGGCGAGCAGCGCTTCGGCGGCGATCTTCTCGGCGCCTTCCACGGCGATGCTGTCACGGAAGATCGGGCCCTTGGCCTTGGCCGGCTCGCCGCTGTAGCGCTTGGTCAGCACCAGGCGGTAGTAGAGGGTCTGGTTGCCGTTGGCGCGGCGGGCCGACCAGGTCAGCTTGCGGTTGCCGTCGACGCGGTTGACGCTCACCCCGTAGTTGTTGGAGATGAAGCTCTCGTTGAGGCTGACGTAGTCCTGGTTCAACGGCGGCACGAACATCTGCACCTTCACCGGTTCGCGCGGGCTGGCCTGGAATTCGACCTTGGCGTCGATGTTCCACAGATCGTCGGTCTCGTCTTCGGTCACCGGGATGCCGAGGATGAAGATCTGGTAGGCCGTGACCAGAACGCCCACCGTCACCAGGAGGGTGATCAGGACTTTCAGATGCAGGGTAAGAGAGCGCATGTGAGTTACTCGGCAGAGTTTGCGGAGGTGCAGCCAGGTTTGCCAGCAGCATATTTAAGACTGGGATCGACCAGGGCATCCAGGCGCTTGAGCGCTTCGGAGCCGATCAGCAGCGGGTATTGGAAGGCGCTGCGGTCGGTCAGGTTCACTTCGATGGTGCGTCGGGCCTTGCCCATGCACAGCTGCAGTTCGATCACCGGGCGTGCGGTGTAGGTCTTGTCTTCGTCGGGATCGAAGTCGCCGGCGCGGCGCTTGATCTTGCTGATGCGCGCCAGCGGGCGCTCGATCGGATGCTCGTGGGCGTCGTCGATGGCCAGGTAGAAGCGTACCCAGGTCTCGCCGTCGCGCTTGAAGCGCTTGATGTCGCGGGCGCTGAGGGACGCGGTCTTGGCGCCGGTGTCGAGCTTGGCGGCGACCTGCAGGTCCAGTTCGGTAAGGCTGACGTATTCGTTCAGACCATAGACGGTCTTTTCGGCGGCGGGACTCAGGCCGGGAAGCATCAGGATGCCGAGGAGGGTGGCGAGGGACGTGAGTCGCATAAATCCTTTGATGGGTCGCGTCGTCGGGGCGGCGGGGCATGGGGCCGGCCGATGAAGTCTAGCAGGCGCACGGGTGGCCTGGGCCGGTGGATGCGGGCGGCATTCTAACATGGGGTTTTTCTGCGGCGACAGCCGCTTATGAGCGTTTCTGCAGGTGAAATGGTCGGTTGGGCACCGTTTTGCTCTCTCTTTGGATTGTCGACAATCCTGGTTTTGTTCATTGACATAAAGGCTTTTAAGGGCTTATTTTGGGCTCATTGAAGTCAATGTTGTTGACAATGATGCTCGAATTTATCGACTCGACCGCTGCCGACCAGGGCGACTCGGAAACCCTGGCCGAACACGTCTTCCGCCGCATCCAGGCGGCCATCGTGCAGGGCGAAATCCCCCCGGGCAGCAAGATCTCCGAGCCCGAGCTGGCGCGCACCTATGGCATCAGTCGCGGGCCGTTGCGCGAAGCGATACACCGTCTCGAGGGACAGAAGCTGCTGGTGCGAGTTCCCCACGTGGGCGCACGGGTGGTCTCGCTCAGCCATGCCGAACTGATCGAGCTGTACGAGATCCGCGAGTCCCTGGAGGGCATGGCCTGCCGCCTGGCGGCCGAGCGCATGGGGCAGGACGAGATCGACGAACTGCGCCGGGTGCTCGAGCTGCATGAGCAGGACGCCGCGTTCAAGGCCGGCGTGGGCTACTACCAGCAGGAAGGCGATTTCGACTTCCACTACCGGATCATCCAGGGCAGCCGCAACAAGACCCTGGCGCAGATGCTCTGCGGCGAGCTGTACCAGTTGGTGCGCATGTACCGGCTGCAGTTCTCCAGCATGCCCAACCGGCCGCACCAGGCCTTCGCCGAACACCACCGCATTCTCGATGCCATCGCCGACCGTGACGGCGAACTGGCCGAGCTGCTGATGCGCCGTCACATCGGCGCCTCCAAGCGCAACATCGAGCGCCACTACCAGGAAGCGCTCGCCAACCCGTCCAAAACACGAGGTGAGTCATGAGTCAGAACACCGCCGGCCAGCGTTTCCGTCAGGCCCTTGCCGAAGAGAAACCGCTGCAGGTCATCGGCGCGATCAACGCCAACCACGCACTGCTGGCCAAGCGTGCCGGCTTCCGCGCCATCTACCTGTCCGGCGGCGGCGTGGCGGCCGGTTCCCTCGGCCTGCCGGACCTGGGCATCAATACCCTGGACGACGTGCTCACCGACGTGCGCCGTATCACCGACGTCTGCGACCTGCCGCTGCTGGTGGACATCGACACCGGTTTCGGCCCCAGCGCCTTCAACATCGAGCGCACCATCAAGAACCTGATCAAGGCCGGCGCCGCCGCCGCCCACATCGAGGACCAGGTTGGCGCCAAGCGCTGTGGCCACCGCCCGGGCAAGGAAATCGTCTCCTGCGAGGAGATGGTCGACCGGGTGAAGGCCGCCGCCGACGCCAAGACCGACCCGGACTTCTTCCTGATCGCCCGCACCGACGCGATCCAGGCCGAGGGCGTGGACGCCGCCATCGAGCGCTGCCGGCGCTACGTGGAGGCGGGCGCCGACGGCATCTTCGCCGAGGCCGCCTACGACCTGCCGACCTACGAGCGCTTCGTGCGCGAGCTGAACGTGCCGGTGCTGGCCAACATCACCGAGTTCGGCGCCACGCCGCTGTTCACCCGCGACGAGCTGGCCTCGGTCGGTGTGGCCATCCAGCTGTATCCGCTGTCGGCGTTCCGTGCGGCCAACAAGGCAGCGGAAAGTGTCTACACCTCGATCCGCCAGAACGGCCATCAGAAAGACGTCATCGAGCAGATGCAGACTCGCGTTGAGCTGTACGACCGCATCGGCTACCACGCCTTCGAGCAGAAGCTGGACGCGCTGTTCGCCGCCGGCAAGAAGTGATCGGCACGCAGGCCCGCCTGCGCACGCACAAGAACGAATGATGAGGAGAGACCCGCGATGAGCGCCCAAGAAGCGACCACCCCTGGCTTCAAGCCGAAGAAGTCCGTGGCCCTGAGCGGCACCGCCGCCGGCAACACCGCCCTGTGCACCGTCGGCCGTACCGGCAACGATCTGCACTACCGCGGCTACGACATTCTCGATGTCGCCACCACCTGCGAGTTCGAGGAAATCGCCCACCTGTTGGTACACGGCAAGCTGCCGAACGTCGCCGAACTGGCCGCCTACAAGGCTAAGCTCAAGGCCCTGCGTGGCCTGCCGGCGGGCCTCAAGGCCGCGCTGGAGCAGCTGCCGCCGTCCGCCCACCCGATGGACGTGATGCGCACCGGCGTGTCCGTGCTCGGCTGCCTGCAGCCGGAGAAGGAAGACCACAACCACCCGGGCGCCCGCGACATCGCCGACAAGCTGATGGCCTCGCTGGGCTCCATGCTGCTGTACTGGTATCACTTCAGTCACAACGGCCGGCGCATCGAGGTAGAGACCGACGACGACTCCATCGGCGGTCACTTCCTGCACCTGCTGCACGGCGAGAAGCCGCGCGAGTCCTGGGTACGTGCCATGCACACGTCGCTGATCCTGTACGCCGAGCACGAATTCAACGCCTCCACCTTCACCTCCCGGGTTGTCGCCGGCACCGGCTCCGACATGTTCAGCTGCATCGCCGGCGGCATCGGCGCGCTGCGCGGACCCAAGCACGGCGGCGCCAATGAGGTGGCCTTCGAGATCCAGAAGCGCTACGACAACCCGGACGAGGCCGAGGCCGACATCCGCGCCCGCGTCGAGCGCAAGGAAGTGGTGATCGGCTTCGGCCACCCGGTCTACACCGTGGCCGACCCGCGCAACAAGGTGATCAAGGAAGTGGCGCGCCAGCTCTCTGCCGAGCAGTCCAATAACAAGATGTACGACATCGCCGAGCGCCTGGAGACCATCATGTGGGACATCAAGAAGATGTTCCCCAACCTCGACTGGTTCAGCGCCGTCAGCTACCACATGATGGGCGTGCCCACCGCCATGTTCACCCCGCTGTTCGTGATCGCCCGCACCTCGGGCTGGTCCAGCCACGTCATCGAGCAGCGCATCGACGGCAAGATCATCCGGCCGAGCGCCAACTACGTCGGTCCGGAAGACCTGAAGTTCGTGCCCCTCAAGGACCGTCCGTAATCCAGCGGCGCGCCCCTCGCTGACCGTGCAGCGCGCCTTCTCCCGGACGGGGGAGGGTCGCCGGGGCCGCCCGCCAAGCCCATACAGGTTCGACCATGAACAGCCAATACCGTGAACGCCTGCCAGGCACAGACCTGGACTACTACAACGCCCCCGCGGCGGTGGACGCCATCAAGCCCGGCGCCTGGGCCGGCCTGCCGTACACCTCCCGCGTGCTGGCCGAACAACTGGTGCGCCGCTGCGACCCGCAGCACCTGACCGCCTCGCTGGAGCAGCTGATCTACCGCAAGCGCGACCTGGACTTCCCCTGGTACCCGGCGCGGGTGGTCTGCCACGACATCCTCGGCCAGACCGCGCTGGTCGACCTGGCCGGCCTGCGCGACGCCATCGCCGAGCAGGGCGGCGACCCGTCCAAGGTCAACCCGGTGGTGCCGACCCAGCTGATCGTCGACCACTCGCTGGCCGTGGAAGCACCGGGCTTCGACCCGGACGCCTTCGAGAAGAACCGTGCCATCGAGGACCGCCGCAACGAGGACCGCTTCCACTTCATCGAGTGGACCAAGACCGCGTTCAAGAACGTCGACGTGATCCCGGCCGGCAACGGCATCATGCACCAGATCAACCTGGAGAAGATGAGCCCGGTGATCCAGGCGCGCGGCGGCGTGGCTTTCCCCGATACCTGCGTCGGCACCGACTCGCACACCCCGCACGTCGATGCCCTGGGCGTGATCGCCATCGGCGTCGGCGGCCTGGAAGCGGAAACCGTGATGCTCGGCCATCCGTCGATGATGCGCCTGCCCGATATCGTCGGCGTGGAACTGACCGGCCAGCGCAAGCCCGGCATCACTGCCACCGATATCGTCCTGGCGATCACCGAGTTCCTGCGCAAGGAGCGGGTGGTCGGCGCCTACGTCGAGTTCTTCGGCGAGGGTGCCGACAGCCTGTCCATCGGCGACCGCGCGACCATCTCCAACATGTGCCCGGAATACGGCGCCACCGCCTCGATGTTCTACATCGACGGCCAGACCATCGACTACCTCAAGCTCACCGGCCGCGAGCCGGAGCAGGTGGCGCTGGTGGAGAACTACGCCAAGGCCCTCGGCCTGTGGAGCGACGCGCTGAAGACCGCCGAGTACGAGCGCGTGCTGTCCTTCGACCTGGGCAGCGTGGTGCGCAACATGGCCGGCCCGTCCAACCCGCACCGCCGCCTGCCGACCTCGGCGCTGGCCGAGCGCGGCATCGCCGACGAAGCCAAGCTGCAGAGCGGCAAGGTCGAGGAAGCGGAGGGCCTGATGCCGGACGGCGCGGTGATCATCGCCGCCATCACCAGTTGCACCAACACCTCCAACCCGCGCAACGTGGTCGCCGCCGGCCTGGTGGCGAAGAAGGCCAACGCGCTGGGCCTGGTGCGCAAGCCCTGGGTGAAGACCTCCTTCGCGCCCGGCTCGAAAGTCGCCAGGCTCTATCTGGAAGAGGCCGGCCTGCTGCCGGAGCTGGAAAAGCTCGGCTTCGGCATCGTCGCCTACGCCTGCACCACCTGTAACGGCATGTCCGGCGCGCTCGATCCGGTGATCCAGAAGGAAATCATCGACCGCGACCTGTACGCCACCGCCGTGCTCTCCGGCAACCGCAACTTCGACGGTCGCATCCATCCCTACGCCAAGCAGGCCTTCCTGGCTTCGCCGCCGCTGGTGGTGGCCTACGCCATCGCCGGTACCGTGCGCTTCGATATCGAGCAGGACCCGCTGGGCACCGACGCCAGCGGCAATCCCATAACCCTCAAGGACCTGTGGCCGTCCGACGAGGAGATCGACGCCATCGTCGCCGCCAGCGTCAAGCCGGAGCAGTTCCGCCAGGTCTACATCCCGATGTTCGACCTGGGCAGCGTGCAGGAAGCGGAAAGCCCGCTGTACGACTGGCGCCCGATGTCCACTTACATCCGCCGCCCGCCGTACTGGGAGGGCGCCCTGGCCGGCGAGCGTACGCTCAGGGGCATGCGTCCGCTGGCGATCCTGCCGGACAACATCACCACCGACCACCTGTCGCCGTCCAACGCGATCCTGATGGACTCGGCCGCCGGCGAATACCTGCACAAGATGGGCCTGCCGGAGGAGGACTTCAATTCCTACGCGACCCACCGCGGCGACCACCTGACCGCCCAGCGCGCCACCTTCGCCAACCCGCAGTTGGTCAACGAGATGGCCGTGGTCGACGGCCAGGTGAAGAAGGGCTCGCTGGCCCGCGTCGAGCCGGAAGGCCAGGTCATGCGCATGTGGGAGGCCATCGAGACCTACATGAACCGCAAACAGAACCTGATCATCGTCGCCGGCGCCGACTACGGCCAGGGTTCGTCCCGCGACTGGGCGGCCAAGGGCGTGCGTCTGGCGGGGGTCGAGGTGATCGTCGCCGAGGGCTTCGAGCGCATCCACCGCACCAACCTGGTCGGCATGGGCGTGCTGCCGGTGGAGTTCAAGCCAGGCACCACCCGCCTGACCCTGGGCCTGGACGGCACCGAGACCTATGACATCGAGGGCGAAGTGTCGCCGCGCTGCGACCTGACCCTGGTGGTCAACCGGCGTAGCGGCGAGGTGGTCAGGGTCCCTGTGACCTGCCGCCTGGACACCGCCGCCGACGTCAGCGTGTACAAGGCCGGTGGCGTGTTGCAGCGCTTCGCCAAGGACTTCCTTGAAGGGGCGGTTGCCTGATAGCACGGACTGCTCCCTCTCCCATGAATGGGAGAGGGAGTAGACCCTGAGGGCCAGCAACACCTGGATTCCCGCCTACGCGGGAATGACGGGGGCAGGCCCGCCGTCCTTCCATGCCGTCGTCCCCGCGAAGGCGGGGACCCAGTAGGCTCACAGCGCCAAATTACTTGCCTAACATAGGATCTACCTTAATCAGCCAGGACGAAATCATGGCGCAACAGATCAAGATTCCCGCTACCTACATGCGTGGCGGCACCAGCAAGGGCGTGTTCTTCCGCCTGCAGGACCTGCCGGAAAGCTGCCGGGTGCCGGGCGAGGCGCGCGACAGGCTGTTCATGCGCGTGATCGGCAGCCCCGACCCTTATGCCGCGCACATCGACGGCATGGGCGGCGCCACCTCCAGCACCAGCAAGTGCGTGATCCTGTCGCGCAGCAGCCAGCCGGACCACGACGTCGATTACCTCTATGGCCAGGTCTCCATCGACAAGGCCTTCGTAGACTGGAGCGGCAACTGCGGCAACCTGTCCACCGCTGCCGGCGCCTTCGCCATCCATGCGGGGCTGGTCGATCCGGCGCGCATCCCCGAGAACGGCACCTGCGTGGTACGCATCTGGCAGGCCAACATCCAGAAGACCATCATCGCCCACGTGCCGGTCACCGGCGGTCAGGTCCAGGAAACCGGCGACTTCGAGCTGGACGGCGTCACCTTCCCGGCCGCCGAGATCGTGCTGGAGTTCCTCGATCCGTCCGATGACGGCGAGGAGGGCGGCTCGATGTTCCCCACCGGCAATCTGGTGGACGATCTGGAGGTCCCCGGCATCGGCACCTTCAAGGCGACCATGATCACCGCCGGCATCCCCACGGTGTTCGTCAACGCCGAGGACATCGGCTATCAGGGCACCGAGCTGCGCGAGGACATCAACGGCGATCCGGCGCAGCTGGCGCGCTTCGAGCAGATCCGCGTCGCCGGCGCCCTGCGCATGGGGCTGATCAAGACCGCCGAAGAGGCTGTGACCCGCCAGCACACGCCGAAGATCGCCTTCGTCACCCAGCCCCGCAGCTACCGGGCGTCGAGCGGCAAGACGGTCGAGGCGGGCGATGTCGACCTGCTGGTGCGCGCCCTGTCCATGGGCAAGCTGCACCACGCCATGATGGGCACCTGCGCCGTTGCTATCGGCACGGCGGCGGCGATCCCTGGCACCCTGGTCAACCTGGCCGCCGGTGGCGGCGAGCGCGAGGCGGTGCGTTTCGGCCATCCGTCCGGCACCTTGCGGGTCGGTGCCCAAGCGAGGCTGGTCGAGGGCCAGTGGACGGTGACCAAGGCCATCATGAGCCGCAGTGCGCGGATACTGATGGAAGGCTGGGTGAGGGTGCCGGGCGACGCGTTCTAGGTCTCGCTCGCGCCGGGCGTCAGTGGTGATTGACGCCCAGCATCAGGCCGCCGGCGCCGACGAAGAAGGCACCGGTGCCTTTGTTCAGGCGGCTGATGCCCTTGCGGCTGCGCACCATGCGGCGAATCTGCAAGCCGAACAGGGCATAGGCCATGGAGGCGACGCAAAGCTCGGCCAGCAGATAGGTGCTGCCGAGGTAGAGGAACTGCTCGGCGGCCGGCTCACCGGGCTTGATGAACTGGGGAAAGATCGCGGCGAACAGCAGGATGGCCTTGGGGTTGCTGATGCCGACCAGGAACTCGTTTAGCATCAGCTTGCCGATGGGCGCCCTGGCGGCGGGCTGGGGGCGCAGCTCGCCCTCGTCGACCTTCAGGCCGCTGAACTCGGTGCTGCGCCAGGTGCGGATGCCCAGGTACACCAGGTAGAGCGCGCCGACCCACTTGATGAGGGTGAAGGCGGTCTCCGAGGCCAGCAGCATGGCGCCCAGGCCGACCGCGGAGATGAACAGGAAGATGGCGTAGGACGCCAGTCGGCCGAAGGTGGCCAGCAGTGCGGCCCGCAGGCCGTAGTTGATGCCGTTGTTGAGGGCGCAGAAGTTGTTGGGCCCCGGGCCGAGGGAGATCAGCGCCGCGATGGGGGCGAACAAAACCGCGTCCATGAGTGTCATGACATCACCGGCTGGGCAAGTGGATTATTTGAGGCGCCGTTCGACGCCTTTCTCGACCAGGATCTTCGCCGAGATTTCCTCGACGGAGAAGTGGGTCGAGTTGATGAAGTTGATGCCTTCGCGACGAAGCAGGTTCTCCACCTCGCGCACCTCGAATTCGCACTGGGCGAAGCTGGCGTAGCGGCTGTTGGGCTTGCGCTCGTGGCGGATGGCGGTGAGGCGGTCGGGGTCGATGGTCAGGCCGAACAGCTTGTGCTTGTAGGGCTTGAGGGCGGTCGGCAGCTGCAGGCGCTCCATGTCCTCCTCGGTGAGGGGGTAGTTGGCGGCGCGGATGCCGAACTGCATGGCCATGTACAGGCAGGTGGGCGTCTTGCCGCAGCGGGAGACGCCGATCAGGATCAGGTCGGCCTTGTCGTAGTAGTGGGTGCGGGCGCCATCGTCGTTGTCCAGAGCGAAGTTGACCGCCTCGATGCGCTCCATGTAGTTGGTGCTGCTGGCGATGGAGTGGGACTTGCCGACCGAGTAGGAGGAATGCTCGCTCAGCTCGGCCTCCAGCGGTGCCAGGAAGGTCGAGAAGATGTCGATCATGAAGCCTTCGGACTGGCCCAGGATGTCGCGGATTTCGTGGTTGACCACGGTGTCGAAGATGATCGGCCGGGCGCCGTCTTTCTCGGCAGCATTGTTGATTTGCTGTACCATGGCCCGCGCCTTCTCGACGCTGTCTATATAGGGGCGCGTGAGCTTGGTGAAGCTGATGGTCTCGAATTGCGCCAGCAGACTTTGACCAAGGGTTTCCGCGGTGATGCCGGTGCCGTCGGAAATGAAGAATGCGGTTCGTTTCATTGATGCCGGAGGCCTTAAGTCAGGAACGATTCTTGGCTATGATAGGCCCCCTTTGCTGGGCCCGTACTGGTCGGCATTGTGACTTATTTCCTTGAGGCAAAGCCAGGATGCGGCGGCGCTGCACCGGCTCTGCCACGTACAGTGGAGAGTTCACCTTGGTAGAGTACGTCATTTCCCTCGATAAGCTCGGCGTCCACGATGTGGAGCATGTAGGGGGCAAGAACGCATCCCTCGGCGAGATGATCAGCAACCTCGCCGGTGCTGGCGTATCGGTTCCCGGTGGTTTCGCCACCACTGCCCAGGCCTACCGTGACTTCCTCGAACAGAGCGGCCTCAACGACCGCATCCACGCCGCCCTCGACGCGCTGGACGTGGACGACGTCAACGCCCTGGCCAAGACCGGCGCGCAGATCCGCCAGTGGGTGATGGACGCCGAGTTCCCGGCCCAGCTGGACGCCGACATCCGCACCGCCTTCGCCGAGATGAGTGCCGGCAACGACAACATGGCCGTCGCCGTGCGTTCCTCGGCCACCGCCGAGGATCTGCCGGACGCCTCCTTCGCCGGCCAGCAGGAGACCTTCCTCAACATCCGTGGCGTGGACAACGTGATCCGCGCAGCCAAGGAAGTGTTCGCTTCCCTGTTCAACGACCGCGCCATCGCCTACCGTGTGCACCAGGGCTTCGACCACAAGCTGGTCGCCCTGTCCGCCGGCGTGCAGCGCATGGTGCGTTCGGAAACCGGCACCGCCGGCGTGATGTTCACTCTGGACACCGAGTCCGGCTTCCGCGACGTGGTGTTCATCACCGGCGCTTACGGCCTCGGCGAGACCGTGGTGCAGGGCGCGGTGAACCCCGACGAGTTCTACGTGCACAAGCAGACCCTGGAGGCCGGCCGTCCGGCGATCCTGCGTCGCAACCTGGGCAGCAAGGCGATCAAGATGGTCTACGGCGACGAAGCCAAGGCCGGTCGCTCGGTCAAGACCGTCGACGTGGACCGCGCCGACCGCGCCCGCTTCGCCCTGTCCGACGCCGAGGTCACCGAGCTGGCCAAGCAGGCGCTGATCATCGAGAAGCACTACGGCCGCCCGATGGACATCGAGTGGGCCAAGGACGGCGATGACGGCAAGCTGTACATCGTCCAGGCCCGTCCCGAGACCGTGAAGAGCCGCAGCAGCGCTACCGTGATGGAGCGCTACCTGCTCAAGGAGAAGGGCAAGGTGCTGGTGGAAGGCCGCGCCATCGGCCAGCGCATCGGTGCCGGCAAGGTGCGCGTCATCCACGACGTGTCCGAGATGGACAAGGTGCAGCCGGGCGACGTGCTGGTCTCCGACATGACCGATCCGGACTGGGAACCGGTGATGAAGCGCGCCAGCGCCATCGTCACCAACCGCGGCGGTCGTACCTGCCATGCGGCGATCATCGCCCGCGAACTGGGCATCCCGGCCGTGGTCGGCTGCGGCAACGCCACCCAGGTGCTGCAGGACGGCCAGGGCGTGACCGTCTCCTGTGCCGAGGGCGACACCGGCTTCATCTTCGAGGGCCAGCTGGGCTTCGACATCCGCAAGAACTCGGTCGACGCCATGCCCGACCTGCCGTTCAAGATCATGATGAACGTGGGCAACCCGGACCGTGCCTTCGACTTCGCCCAACTGCCCAACGAGGGCGTCGGCCTGGCCCGTCTCGAATTCATCATCAACCGCATGATTGGGGTGCACCCCAAGGCGCTGCTGAACTTCGCCGGCCTGCCGGCGGAGATCAAGGACAGCGTCGAGAAGCGCATCGCCGGCTATGACGACCCGGTCGGCTTCTATGTCGAGAAGCTGGTCGAGGGCATCAGCACCCTGGCCGCGGCCTTCTGGCCGAAGAAGGTCATCGTGCGCCTGTCGGACTTCAAGTCCAACGAGTACGCCAACCTGATCGGCGGCAAGCTGTACGAGCCGGAAGAAGAGAACCCGATGCTCGGCTTCCGTGGCGCGTCCCGCTACATCAGCGAGAGCTTCCGCGACTGCTTCGAGCTGGAGTGCCGCGCGCTGAAGAAGGTGCGCAACGAGATGGGCCTGACCAACGTCGAGATCATGGTGCCCTTCGTGCGCACCCTCGGTGAGGCCTCGCAGGTGGTCGAGCTGCTCGCCAGCAACGGCCTGAACCGCGGTCAGGACGGCCTGAAGGTCATCATGATGTGCGAACTGCCGTCCAACGCCCTGCTGGCCGACGAATTCCTCGAATTCTTCGACGGCTTCTCCATCGGCTCCAACGACCTGACCCAGCTCACCCTGGGCCTGGACCGCGACTCCGGCATCGTCGCCCACCTGTTCGACGAGCGTAACCCGGCGGTCAAGAAGCTGCTGGCCAACGCCATCGCCGCCTGCAACAAGGCCGGCAAGTACATCGGCATCTGCGGCCAGGGCCCGTCGGACCACCCGGACCTGGCCAAGTGGCTGATGGAGCAGGGCATCGAGAGCGTGTCGCTGAACCCGGACTCGGTGCTGGACACCTGGTTCTTCCTCGCCGAGGGCCAGCAGCAAGGCTGATCCGGTCGCACGCAGAAGGGCGGGAGCGATCCCGCCTTTTTTGTGGCTCCGGGCTATCGCCCAGGGACGACGCCAGCAGTCGCTCCCGGCAATTCTTGTGCAAGAAAGCAGTATGCAAAGCAGTAGCGAATTGTTCCCCGTCGCCCTGATCAGCGCCGAACTGCGCGGCGATCTGAGCGAGGACGTGTACCGCCTGAAGCCTGGCACCGCGCCGGATTTCTCCGTCGAGCTGGCCGTGACCCGGCTGGGCCTGGCCGGCCAGCAGGAGCGCGGCCAGCCGGTGATCCTGCTGCACGGCAGCTTCTCCAACCGGCGCTTCTGGTATTCGCCACGGGCCATCGGCCTCGGACCGCACCTGGCCCGCGCCGGTTTCGACGTGTGGATCGCCGAGATGCGCGGGCACGGCTTGTCCCCGCGCAACCAGGCTTACAAGCACAACAGCGTGGCGGAGTATGCCCGCTACGACCTGCCGGCCATCGCCGCCTTCGTCCGTGAGCAGAGCGGGCAGGTGCCGCACTGGGTGGGGCACTCGCTGGGCGGCATCACCCTGGCCGCCGCGCTGGGCGGCGGCTACCTGGACGAGAGCAGCGCCGCGTCGGCGGCACTGTTCGGCAGCCAGATCAGCCGCGTCTACTGGCCGCTCAAGGTGCCGCCCCTGGAATGGGGCAGCCGCCTGCTGCTCAGGGGCTTTCCTCATATTTCCGGTACCCGTTTCAAGCGCGGCCCCGAGGACGAGCCGATCGGTGTGGCGCTGGAAAGCCTGCGCTGGCACCGGCTGTTCGGCCGCTTCGGCGACGCCGAGCGCGACTGGTGGGCCGGCATGGCCGACGTGACGGTGCCGCTGCTGGCGGTGAGCGCCACGGGTGACCTGCAGGACCCGGCCTGGGCCTGCCGCAAGCTCTACGATCAGTTCATCTCGGCGCCGCGCAGCTTCCTGCTGCTGGGCAAGGACAAGGGCTACTCCAGCGATTTCGGCCATATCGAGATGCTGGTCAGCAAGGAGGCGCAGACCGAGGTCTGGCCGCTGGTCGAGCACTGGCTGCGGGAACTGGGACTGCCGCCCGAAAAACGCCAGGACGAGGTTACAAGCGCTCTGGCATGCGGCTAAGATGTGACGAAATCCGCCGGCTCGGTCACGATCCGCATGTTCGTCGCTCTGGAGCGTCTGATCAATCTGCAGGACGGCTATCGGCAGGCCTTCCGGGTCGCCGGTCTCGATCTGCTGTTGCTGGTGGTCGAGCGACAGCCGCTGCTGCCGGAGAATCGCTGTCCCCATCGCGGGACGCCGCTGCAGGACGCCACCCTCAGCGGCTCGGTGCTGCGTTGCGCGCGCCACGGCGTGGAGTTCGACCTGCACAGCGGCCGGCCGCTGAACGCGCACTGCGCGGCGCTTCGCCGGTTCAGCCTGGCGTACGACGGTGACCGCATCGGTATCGATGTCTGAGGTTCAACTGAAAGGAGCTTTTCCATGCAATACGTCACTCCCGATCTGTGCGACGCCTACCCGGAGCTGGTGCAGGTGGTCGAGCCCATGTTCGCCAACTTCGGCGGCCGCGACTCCTTCGGCGGCGAGATCGTCACCGTCAAGTGCCACGAAGACAACTCGCTGGTCAAATCCCAGGCCGACGAGCCGGGCAAGGGCAAGGTTCTGGTCGTGGATGGCGGCGGCTCCCTGCGCCGCGCGCTGCTGGGCGACATGATCGCCGAGAAGGCCGCGAAGAACGGCTGGGAAGGCATGGTGATCTACGGCTGCGTGCGCGACGTCGACGTGCTGGCGCAGACCGACCTGGGCGTGCAGGCCCTGGCCAGCCACCCGATGAAGACCGACAAGCGCAACATCGGCGACCTCAACGTGCCGGTGACCTTTGGTGGCGTGACCTTCAAGCCGGGCGACTACGTATATGCCGACAACAACGGCGTGATCGTTTCCCCCGAGCCGCTGAAGATGCCGGAGTGATGCCGTCGGGGCTCGTCTTCAGCGGGCCCCGACAGGATGCGAATAGGGATGTACGAGAAAGACAACCTGCACTGGGGGCTGGTACATGCCTTCGTGCTCAATGGCGAGGGCGGCGCCCGCAGCCTGGAATGGGACCAGCTGGAAGGCCTGCGCCTGGCCGAGCACGAGAGCCTGTGGCTGCACTGGGATCGCGGCCATCCGCAGACCGGCGCCTGGCTGCGCGAGCACAGCGGCCTCAGCGAATTCAGCTGCGACCTGCTGCTGGAAGAGAACACCCGCCCACGCCTGCTGACGCTGCCGGAGCACGAGCTGCTGCTGTTCCTGCGCGGCGTCAACCTCAATCCTGGCGCCGATCCCGAGGACATGGTGTCGGTGCGCATCTTCGCCGGCGCGCGCCGGGTCATTTCCCTGCGTCTGCGCCCGCTGCGCGCCACCGAGGAGCTGATCGCGCTGCTGGAGAAGGGACAGGGGCCGCGCAACAGCGCCGAACTGGTGCTGGAGCTGGCCCATCACCTGACCGATCGCGTCGATGGGCTGATCGACAATCTGTCCGAACAGCTGGAGGGGCAGGAGGAACTGCTCGACGGCGACGAGCGCTTCATGCCCGACCACGGGCTGGTGCTGCATGTCCGGCGCAGGGCCGCCGGCCTGCGTCGCTTCCTGGCGCCGCAGCGGGATATTTTCGGCCAGCTCACGCGCAGCGGCTTCGGCGATGGCGACTACTGGAACGAGCTGAACAACCGGCTGACCCGCTACCTGGAAGAGCTGGAGATGGTCCGCGAACGGGTGGGCTTGATCCTCGAAGCCGAGCATCGGCGCATGAGCGAGAAGATGAACCGCGCCATGTACCTGCTCGGTGTCACCACGGTGTTCTTCCTGCCCATGAGCTTTCTCACCGGCCTGCTCGGCATCAACGTCGGCGGCATACCCGGGGCGGACAGCCGGTATGGCTTCCTGCTCATCTGCGCCATCCTCGCGGGGATCGGCACCCTGCAGTGGTGGCTGTTCCGCCGTCTGCGCTGGCTGTAGATGTGACCTCGCCCGCGAGCGCCACGTCTAGCCAACAAATCCGTGCGAGGTAGGCATGTACGATCCTTTCGAAGAGTCCCTGCGCAATCTGCTGAATTCGTCGCCCTCCGAGCATGACGATGATGCGGCCCTCGGGCGCGTGCTCAAGACCGCCAATCGCCAGGTGGGCGCCGGCGATCTGTTCGGCCTCATGGGCCGTGGCCTGGAGGCTCTGATGATCGCCCTCAACAACGGCTCGGGCCACCTGACGCCGGTTTCCCGCTCCACCGCCCGCTCTGCAGACAAGGCTGACTGACTATGGAACTCGATCCCTGGACCCAAGCGCTCGTGGCCGCCATGACCACCCTGTGGAGCAAGATCGCGGGCTTCATTCCCAATCTGTTCGTCGCGCTGATCCTCGGCCTGCTCGGCTTCGTGGTGGCCAAGCTGCTCGACACCCTGATCTCCAAGCTGCTGGCCAAGCTCGGCCTCGACCGCCTGATGGCGGGCACCGGCCTGACCAAGCTGATGGCGCGGGTGGGCATCCAGGTGTCGGTGTCGACCCTGATCGGCAAGATCATCTACTGGTTCGTGCTGCTGATCTTCCTGGTCTCCGCCGCCGAGTCGCTGGGCCTGCAGCGCGTGTCCGCGACCCTCGACGTGCTGGCCCTGTACCTGCCCAAGGTATTCGGCGCGGCCCTGGTACTGCTCGCCGGCGTGCTACTCGCCCAGCTGGTCAGTAGCCTGGTCCGCGGCGCCGCTGAGGGTGTCGGCCTGGACTACTCGGCGGGCCTCGGCCGCATCGCCCAGGGCCTGGTGATCATCATCAGCATCTCGGTGGCCATCGGTCAGCTGGAAGTGAAGACCGACCTGCTGAACAACGTGATCGCCATCGTGCTGATTTCCGTGGGCCTGGCCGTGGCCCTGGCGCTCGGCCTGGGCAGCCGCGAGATCGCCGGGCAGATCCTGGCCGGCATCTATGTGCGCGAACTCTACGAGGTCGGGCAACAGGTGAAGGTCGGCGAGGTCGAAGGTCAGATCGAGGAGATCGGCACCGTGAAGACCGTGCTGCTCACCGACGACGGTGAGCTGGTCTCGGTGGCCAACCGCACTCTGCTCGAGCAGCGCGTCAGCAGCCGCTGACGCGCCAATCCCTGCTAATGTATGCGACCGGCGCCACTCGCGTTGCGCTGTGGCGCTGCCATCTGATCTGACTGTCGGCACGAGCTGTTTTGAACAAGGCCCAATCGCTTCCCACGCGGTACGACCCACGCGAGCTCTCGGACGAGGAGCTGGTGCAGCGTGCTCACGTCGAGCTGTTCCACGTCACCCGTGCCTATGAAGAGCTGATGCGGCGTTACCAGCGCACCCTGTTCAATGTATGCGCGCGTTACCTTGGCAACGAGCGCGATGCCGACGATGTGTGTCAGGAAGTTATGCTCAAAGTTCTTTATGGTCTGAAGAACTTCGAGGGCAAGTCCAAGTTCAAGACCTGGCTCTACAGCATCACTTACAACGAATGCATCACCCAATACCGCAAGGAGCGCCGCAAGCGCCGACTGCTTGATGCGCTCAGCCTGGACCCGCAGGAAGAAGCCTCGGAGGAAAAGGCGCCGAGGCTGGAGGAGAAGGGCGGTCTCGACCGCTGGCTGGTTCACGTCAATCCGATCGACCGGGAAATACTGGTGCTGCGTTTCGTCGCCGAACTGGAGTTCCAGGAGATCGCAGACATCATGCACATGGGATTGAGCGCCACGAAGATGCGTTACAAACGTGCGCTGGACCGGCTTCGGGAAAAATTCGGGAATATTGGTGAAACTTAATTAGCCCGAGCGCCTCTTACGCGCTGGGTGCGTGAAATATCAACTACACCACCGTGTGTGGTTTTGTTACACTCGCCGCCCTGTTGTTCTCGGTCTCTGGAGCGGGCAACTACTAATCGTCTTTTTGATGGGGATTTACGGATGAAACTTAAAAACACCTTGGGCGTAGTCATCGGCTCGCTGGTTGCTGTCTCTTCTCTGAATGCACTGGCCCAAGGCCAGGGCGCCGTTGAAATCGAAGGCTTCGCCAAGAAGCAGTACTTCGACAGCGCTCGCGAGTTCGACAACGACGGCAACCTCTTCGGCGGTTCCATCGGTTACTTCCTGACCGATGATGTCGAGCTGCGCCTGGGTTACGACGAAGTGCACAACGCTCGTTCCAACGATGGCCGCAACATCAAGGGCTCCAACACCGCCCTGGATGCTCTGTACCACTTCAACTCCCCGAGCGACAGCCTGCGTCCGTACATCTCCGCTGGCTTCTCCGACCAGAGCATCGGCCAGAACGGCCGCAGTGGTCGTAATGGCTCCACCTTCGCCAACCTGGGCGGCGGTGCCAAGTACTACTTCACCGAGAACTTCTACGCCCGCGCTGGCGTTGAAGCTCAGTACAACATCGACCAGGGCGACACCGAGTGGGCCCCGAGCATTGGCATCGGCCTGAACTTCGGTGGCGGTTCCGCCCCGGCTCCGGCCCCGGTTGCCGAGCCGGCCCCGTACGTCGAAGAAGCTCCGGCTACTCCGGAAGCCGCCGAGACCGTACGTGTCGAGCTGGACGTGAAGTTCGACTTCGACAAGTCCAAGGTCAAGGAAGAAAGCTACAGCGACATCAAGAACCTGGCCGACTTCATGAACCAGTACCCGCAGACCAACACCACCGTTGAAGGCCACACCGACTCCGTCGGCACCGACGCCTACAACCAGAAGCTGTCCGAGCGTCGTGCCAACGCCGTTCGTGACGTACTGGTCAACGAGTACGGTGTAGGTTCCGAGCGCGTTGGTTCCGTTGGCTACGGCGAGTCCCGCCCGGTTGCCGACAACGCCACCGAAGCCGGTCGCGCGGTCAACCGTCGCGTAGAAGCCGAAGTGGAAGCCCAGGCCAAGTAATCTGGTCTGACGCTCTGCAGAAAACCCGGCCTCGGCCGGGTTTTTTGTTGCCCGCGATTTGTCATGTCCGCGTCATTCCTCCGCCATATCACTGCGCTGCAATCGCCATACAAGGACTCTCGGGAGCCAGGCGATGCGACTGTGCGTGATCGGTGCGGGTTATGTGGGGCTGGTGACGGCGAGCTGCTTCGCCGAGATGGGCAACCGGGTGGTCTGCGTGGAGCGCGACCCAGGCCGGCTGGCGCAGCTGGCCCGCGGGGAGTCGCCGATCTACGAGCCAGGCCTAGAGCCGATGCTCAGGGCCCATCTCGCCAGCGGCCAGCTGAGCTTCACCGGGATGCTGGCCGAAGGCGTGCGCCAGGCCCAGGTCGTGTTCATCGCCGTGGGCACGCCGACCGGGGAAGACGGCTCGGCCGACCTCAGCCATGTGCTGGCGGTCGCCGACCAGTTGGGGCAGTGCCTCTCCGCGCCGTGCCTGATCGTCGACAAGTCCACCGTGCCGGTGGGCACGGCGGAGCGGGTCGGCCAGCGCATCAACCGGGGGCTGGCCGACCGTGGCCTGCCGTTCCGGGTGAAGGTGGCGAGCAATCCCGAGTTTCTCAAGGAGGGCAGCGCCGTCGAGGATTTCATGCGCCCGGACCGGGTCGTGCTGGGCTGCGACGACGGCGAAAGCCAGGAGCAGCTGCGCCGCCTCTATGCGCCGTTCCTGCGCAACCACGACCGGGTGTTGTGCATGGGGGTGCGCGCGGCCGAGTTCACCAAGTACGCGGCCAACGCCTTTCTCGCTACGCGGATTTCCTTCATGAACGAGATGGCCGGGCTCTGCGCGCGCCTGGCGGTGGACATCGAGGACGTGCGGCGTGGGATCGGCAGCGACAGGCGAATCGGCACCCACTTCATCTACGCCGGGTGCGGTTACGGCGGCTCCTGCTTTCCCAAGGATGTGCGCGCGCTGATCCGCAGCGCCGAGCTGGAGGGCTTCGAGCCTGGCATCCTGCGTGCGGTGGAGGCGCGCAATGCGCTGCAGAAGACCCTGCTGTTCCAGGCCCTGCGCGAGCATTTCAACGGTTTCCTGCAGGGCCGTGTGATCGCCCTCTGGGGACTTTCCTTCAAGCCGGGGACCGATGACCTGCGCGAGGCACCGAGCCTGGTCCTGCTCGATGCGCTGCTGGCCGCCGGTGCCCGCGTGCAGGCCTGCGACCCGGTGGCGTGCGCCGCTGTGGCCGGGTGCTATGGCGAGGCGCTGGAAAGCGGGCAACTGAGCCTAGGCGAGTCGCCCTATGCGGCGGTGCAGGGTGCCGATGCCCTGGTGCTGGTCACCGAGTGGAAGCAGTTCCGCCAGCCGGATTTCCAGCGCGTGCGGGCGACGATGCGAATGCCGGTGCTGTTCGATGGTCGGAACATCTACGATCCGGCCGAGATCGCCCGGTCGGGCTTCCTCTACCGGGGTATCGGCAGGCCACCGGCGGGGCATTGTAAGGCCGACGCCGCCTGATTAGACTGCGCGGCAATTCCGCCCCGCAGTTCCAAGGATTGCCATGATCAAGAAATGTCTGTTTCCGGCGGCTGGCTACGGCACCCGCTTCCTGCCCGCCACCAAGGCCATGCCCAAGGAAATGCTGCCGGTGGTCAACAAGCCGCTGATCCAGTACGGCGTCGAGGAGGCCCTGGAGGCCGGCCTGAGCGAAATCGCCATGGTCACCGGCCGTGGCAAGCGCGCCCTGGAAGACCACTTCGATATCAGCTACGAGCTGGAGCACCAGATCCAGGGCACCGACAAGGAGAAGTACCTGGTCGGCATCCGCCGCCTGATCGAAGAGTGCACCTTCTCCTATACCCGCCAGATCGAGATGAAGGGCCTCGGCCACGCCATCCTCAGCGGCCGCCCGCTGATCGGCGATGAGCCGTTCGCCGTGGTGCTGGCGGACGACCTGTGTTTCAACCTCGAAGGCGACGGCGTGCTGCAGCAGATGGTCAAGCTGTACAACCAGTTCCGCTGCTCCATCGTCGCCATCCAGGAGGTGCCGCGCGAGGAGACCTCCAAGTACGGCGTGATCGCCGGCGAGATGATCCGTGACGACATCTTCCGGGTGAACAACATGGTGGAGAAGCCGAAGCCCGAGGACGCCCCGTCGAACCTGGCGATCATCGGCCGCTACATCCTGACCCCGGACATCTTCGACCTGATCGAGAAGACCGAGCCGGGCAAGGGCGGCGAGATCCAGATCACCGATGCGCTGATGAAGCAGGCCCGGGACGGCTGCGTGATCGCCTACAAGTTCAAGGGCAAGCGTTTCGACTGCGGTGGTGCCGAGGGCTACATCGAGGCGACCAACTTCTGCTACGAGAACCTGTACAAGACCGGCAAGGCCTACTGACGGGCCGCCAGCCGATCGAAGCCACCTGCGGGTGGCTTCGTCGTTTCCGGCGCCCCGGTTCAGGGTATGGGCATCGCCTCGGAGCCCGGCCGCAGCGGCTGGCCGTAGCTGAACTCGACGTAGTTGCCCGCCGGGTCGCGCAGGCCGCAGTAGTAGCCGACCGGGTAGGGCTCGTCGCGCGGCGCCCAGACCAGGCAGCCGCGTTCGGCGGCCCGCGCGGCAATCGCGTCGACCTCCGCGCGGCTGGCGACGGCGAAGCCGAAGTGGCTGTAGTCGTCGGCGGCCAGTTCGCGGTCCGTGCCGCCGGGCATGATCACGAAGATGAAACGGTGCTCCTGGCCCGGTTCGGCCATCCAGACGATCCTGGAGCCCTTGCCGGCGCGCTCGTGGATCACCCGCATGCCGCAGAAGTCCCGGTAGAAATCCACGCAGGCCTGCAGGTCCGGCACGTGCAGGGCGACGTGGGTGAGGGCGGGGCGCATGGCGTTCCTCCCGACCCGAACCGCTGCGTTCGGTCGCGGGTCTAGTCAACATGGATGCATTTCAGCATACACCCAGCCCGCCGGGCTTCTCCGGTATGCTGTACGGCCTGCGAGGAGACCTTCGATGTCCTATGAATTCGACCTGTTCGTGATCGGCGCCGGTTCCGGCGGCGTGCGTGCCGCCCGTTTCGCCGCCGGTTTCGGCGCCAGGGTGGCGGTGGCCGAGAGCCGCTACCTGGGCGGCACCTGCGTCAACGTCGGCTGCGTGCCGAAGAAGCTGCTGGTCCACGGTGCGCATTACGCCGAGGACTTCGAGCAGGCCGCCGGCTTCGGCTGGAGCGCGGGCGAACCGACCTTCGACTGGCCGACCCTGATCGCCAACAAGAACCGCGAGATCCAGCGCCTCAACGGCATCTACCGCAACCTGCTGGTGAACAGCGGCGTGACCCTGCTGGAAGGCCACGCCAGGCTGCTGGGCCCGCACGAGGTCGAGGTGAATGGCGAGCGCCACAGCGCCAGGCACATCCTGATCGCCACTGGCGGCTGGCCTCAGGTGCCGGACATTCCCGGCAATGAACTGGCGATCACCTCCAACGAGGCGTTCTTCCTCGAACAGTTGCCCAGGCGCGTGCTGGTGGTCGGCGGCGGCTACATCGCCGTCGAGTTCGCCTCGATCTTCCATGGCCTGGGCGCGCAGACCTCGCTGCTGTATCGCAAGGACCTGTTCCTGCGCGGCTTCGACGGCGCGCTGCGCAAGCACCTCAAGGAGGAGCTGGAGAAGAAGGGGCTGGACCTGCAGTTCAATACCGATATCGACCGTATCGAGCGGCAGGACGACGGTAGCCTGCTGGCCACGCTCAAGGACGGGCGTCAGCTCGAGACCGACTGCGTCTTCTATGCCACCGGCCGCCGGCCGATGCTGGACAACCTGGGGCTGGAAAACACCGGCGTGAAGCTGAACGACAAGGGTTTCATCGAGGTGAACGACAACTTCGAGACCCACGAGCCGTCGATCCTGGCCCTGGGCGACGTGATCGGCCGGGTGCAGCTCACCCCGGTGGCCCTGGCCGAGGGCATGGCGGTGGCGCGCCGGCTGTTCAGGCCCGAGGAATACCGCGAGCTGGACTACGACCTGATTCCCACCGCCGTGTTCAGCCTGCCGAACATCGCCACCGTCGGCCTGACCGAGGAGCAGGCGCGCGAGCGCAGGCATGAGGTGAAGGTGTTCGAGAGCCGCTTCCGGCCGATGAAACTGACCCTCACCGAGTGCCAGGAGCGCACCCTGATGAAGCTGGTGGTGGATGGCAAGACCGACAAGGTGCTGGGTTGCCACATGATCGGGCCGGAGGCCGGCGAGATCGTCCAGGGGCTGGCCGTGGCGCTGAAGGCCGGCGCCACCAAGCGCGTCTTCGACGAGACCATCGGCATCCACCCGACCGCCGCCGAGGAGTTCGTCACCATGCGCACCCCGGTCGCCGACTGAAGGCGCCATGCAGCAACTGTTCTACCTGGCCGACCTGTTCGGCGTCGCCGTCTTCGCCATCACCGGCGCGCTGATGGCCGGGCGCAAGTCCATGGACCTGTTCGGCGTGCTGGTGATCGCCGTGATCACCGCCCTCGGTGGCGGCACCCTGCGCGACCTGATCCTGGACAACCACCCGGTCAGCTGGATCCGCAACGACACCTACATCCTGGTCGCCTCGCTGGCGGCGGTCGGCACCGTGCTCTGGGTGCGGCTGACCCGGCCGATCCACGAGCGCGGCCTGCTGGTCGCCGACGCCTTCGGCCTGGCCGTGTTCACGGTGATCGGCACCGAGGTGGCACTGCAGCACAACATGCCTTACAGCACCGCGGTGATCATGGGCGTGGTGACCGGCGTGGCCGGCGGGGTGATGCGGGACGTGATCTGCAACGAGATACCGCTGATCTTCCAGAAGGAAATCTACGCCACCGCCTGCATCTTCGGCTCGCTGGTCTTCATTGCCCTGCGCGAGCTGCAGACGCCGCACTGGCTGGACACCGGCATCGCCATGCTGAGCGTGCTGCTCACCCGCCTGGCGGCGATCCGCTGGCGCCTGTCGCTGCCGCGTTTCCACCTGCTGGACCGCGACTGAGGCGGTCGCTGTCAGCGGCGGGTAATATCCGGCGCATACCGCTCGAGAGGTGAAACATGGAGCATGCCGACAAACCGACCCCCGGCCAGCTGCCGCCGCTGGAGGCGCTGATCGCCTGCCACGAGTGCGACCTGCTCATGCAGCATCCGCGGATCGGCGAGGAGCAGAAGGCCTGTTGCCCGCGCTGCGGCTACGAGATGGTCGTCCACCGCGCGCACATGCGCCGCCGCTCCCTGGCCCTGGTGCTGACCGCGCTGATCCTGTTCGTGCCGGCCAACTTCCTGCCGATCATGAGCCTCAACGTGCTCGGCCAGAATGCCGTGGACACCGTCTGGAGCGGGGTGCTGGGGCTCTACGAGTCGGGCATGCAGGGCGTGGCGCTGGTGGTGTTTTTCTGCAGCATGCTGGTGCCGCTGCTCAAGCTGCTGTGCCAGCTGTTCGTCCTGCTGGCGATGCCCAACCCGGCGCTGCGGCCGCTGGCGTGCCACTGCTACCGGGTCTACCACCACATGCGCGAGTGGGGGATGCTCGAGGTCTACCTGTTCGGCATCCTGGTCTCCATCGTCAAGCTGATCGACATGGCCGAGCTGCACCTGGGCGTGGGGCTGGGCTGCTTCATCGCGCTGATGCTGGCCCAGGTCTGGCTGGAGGTGACCATGTCGCCGCACCAGGTCTGGGATGCGCTGAGCGAGGACGAGGAGGGCGACCATGCGCGCGCTTGATGCCGGCATCATCGTCTGCGGCGAATGCCACAAGCTGGAGTACCTGCGCGAGGGCGAGGTGCAGCACTGCACCCGCTGCGGCGCGCGCCTGCACGCCCGCCGGCCGGACAGCATCGCCCGCACCTGGGCACTGCTGGTCACCGCCGCGATCCTCTACATCCCGGCCAACCTCCTGCCGATCATGACGGTGAACTTCCTCGGCAAGGGCACGCCGGCGACGATCATGGAAGGGGTGGTGGAGCTGATGCACGCGGGCATGCTGCCGATCGCCATGGTGGTGTTCGTCGCCAGCATCCTGGTGCCGACCTTCAAGCTGGTCGGCATCGCCCTGCTGCTCTATTCGGTGCAGCGCCACCAGCCCATGTCGGCGCGCCAGCGCATCCTGATGTACCGCTTCATCGAGTGGATCGGGCGCTGGTCGATGCTGGACATCTTCGTCATCGCCATCCTGGTGGCGGCGGTCAACTTCGGCAACCTGGCGAGCATCGAGGCCAACCTGGGCGCGGCCGCCTTCGCCAGCGTGGTGATCCTCACGATGATGGCCGCGGTCACCTTCGACCCGCGCCTGATCTGGGACAACACCTTCGATGGCAGCGAGGACGAAGAGAAGGGCGAAGAAGGAGTGGAGGGAGAGGGCGAGGGTGCTGCGGCGCAGGGCCGACGGGGCTGACAGCCAAGACCGCAGCGTGAGGGAGGAGCCTCCGCTCCGCCCTCGAACCACTCACAGACTAATTGCGTCCGCCGTGGCTGTTCTGGCCGCCCTTGCGGCCGGCCTCGGAGGCACGCTGTGGGTCGTTCCGGAAATTCCCGCCGCTAACATGGCCGCCTTTCTTGCCAGCTTCGGAAGCGCGCTGGGGGTCTTCTGCAAAGTTGCCTTTACCGCCTCTATGTCCAGCCATAGTCACTATCCTCGTCAGTAATTTAAGGGTTGTGCCAACCGGCACCCTTATTCGGAGGTGTGGGGGCAGGCGGTGTTCAGTATTTTTTGATTCCTTGTCGGTATATCAGGCCGGGTTCGGGCTTCGGAAGGTCCGAAAGATGCGCCCGGTCAAACAGCCTGAATCATTGCCCGCCCAGGCGAGTCGACAGAGAAACCACTGCGACTGGAGCAGCCCCATGAGCGAGCACAAACCCCGAGTGACAGAGATCGACGACGTTGAGGACCGCATGGGCTCCATGCATGAGCTGGACTTCAGCGAGCGCCGCGACGAGCGCCAGGGGCGGATCGGCGACGAGCGGCCGGCGGACGAGGTGGCCAGGGAGTTCCCGCCGGAGCGAGAGGCCCAGGCCGGCATGAGCGGTGGCGAGGCGCTCTCGGAAAGCGTCCACGAGGACAACGTGACCCTGGACGACCTCAGCCCCGAGACGCTGATCGACGAGAGCGGCGCCTATTCCCCGGGCGAGCGCGGTGAGGTTCGGCCGGCGGACAAGGAACTGAGCGTGGTGGACGGATCGGAGATCGGCGGCGGCATCGGTCTGGACGAGGCCGAACTGGCGCGCTCGGCCCCCCTGGACGGCCAACCCTGGACCGACCAGGTGTCGCCGCCGGACGAGGAGCGCTAGCGCAGGGCTTCGAGCAGTTCAGCCTTGCGCATGCTGGAGCGGCCGCGGATGTCGCGCTTGCGGGCCAGTTCCATCAGCTCCTGGCGGGTCATGGACTCCAGCTTGGCGCCGGGCCGGGGTGTGCCGCGACGGGTCGCCACGGCGCGGCGCGCCGAGGACTTGCGGGCCGCCGCCTTCTTCTGCGGGCTGGTGTCCTGGCCCGAGCCGCCCTTGCGCTCGCCGCCGCCGGACTGCTTGTTCACCGTGGCCCAGGCGCGGGCCTCGGCTTCCTCGCTGGGAACGCCGCGCGCCTCGTAGCTTTCTTCGATATGCGCGGCCTTGCGCTTCTGTTTGTCCGTGTACTTGTCCTTGCTGCCGCGTGCCATGGTCTTCACCTCTCGGGTTCGCGTGAGTACGGCTTCATCTCAAGAGAAGCGCGGCATTTCCGATAGTTCGAAATTTCTCAAACCTTCCGCGCTGCGCCAGGGTCATCTTTCTGAGACCCATGGAGATGGAGCCTGCGTCATGAGACTGCTTTGCCTGATTTCCGGTTGCCAGTGGCTGCCGGGCCCGTCCGAGGCGGCGCCGCGTGTGTGCGGCAGCGACCTGGTGCACGAGTGCTGCAGCCGCTGCGGATTCCGCCGCTATCTGTTGCCGGGCGAGCCGCGCGCGCTGTTCAACTTGCGTCCCGGCCAGCGTCTGCCGTGGAGCTGAGCGACTACCTGTGGGCGGTCGTCTATGACGAATTCGCCGACCTGGGCCAGCCCGAGCAGATGTTCCGCGCCGGCCTGCGCCTGGTAATGGCCGCGGCGCTGGGCGGGTTGCTGGGCTTCGAGCGCGAGGCCAAGGGCAAGGCGGCGGGGCTGCGCACCCACATGATGGTCACCCTCGGCGCGGCGCTGTTCGTCATGGTGCTGGACCTCGACGGCGCCGAGCACGACGCCATCAGCCGCGCCATCCAGGGCATCGCCGCGGGTATCGGCTTCCTCTGTGCCGGCACCATCCTCAAGGGCGACCGCACCAGCGAGATCAAGGGCCTCACCACCTCGGCCTCGCTCTGGTTCAGCACCGGCATCGGTATCGCTGTCGGCCTCGGGCGCGAGGGCACGGCGCTGCTCGGCACCGTGCTGGCCCTGCTCATCCTGCACGCCCTGCCGCTGCTCGAGCGCGAGGCGCGGCAACAGCAGCCACCCGGCAACGATCCGTAACCGAGAGAGTCGCGCCATGTTCCGCGAATTCGAACACTGCACCGCCTGGACCGACGCCATGTACAACGGCGCCAGCTTCATCGGCCTGATCGAGTACCAGCCCAAGCGCTACGGCGGCGAAGTGACCGTGCTCTGGGTGATCGACCCGAGTTGTGTCTGCGAGCGCGAGGCCGAGGACGCCGCCGAGCGCATGCTGTGCGCCATCCTCGACATCCACCCGGACCGCGGGGTGCTCTACGCCGACGGTATCCCGCTCTAAGCGACCTGAACTTTTGCCGGCGCGGCGGGCTCGGAATTCCATGAGCCGGCGCCCGACGCCGGCCTTCATCCCGTTCCCCAGACAACGTCCTCCAGGCGTCAAGGAGCCCGCCGAGATGCACTCGATTCGTCAGGACGAAGCCCGTACCCACGCCATCCGCGCCGCCAGCGCTCCCCGCATCGCCATCGAATCCGTGACGCCCCAGGTGGAGGGCGGACGCTTCGCCGCCAAGTGCGTGGTCAACGAGGCGCTGGAGGTGGGCGCGGTGATCTTCACCGACGGCCACGACCAGATCGCCGCCGCGCTGCTCTGGCGCCAGGAGGGCGAGAGCGACTGGCGCAGGGTGCCGATGCGCGCCCTGGGCAACGACCACTGGCAGGCCTGGCTGACCCCCGAGGCGCTGGGCCGCGCCGAGTTGGTCGTCGAGGCCTGGCAGGACATCTATGCCAGCTACCAGCACGAGCTGAAGAAGAAATACGCGGCCGGCGTACCGGTGAGCCTGGAGGTGCAGGAGGGCGAGGCGCTGCTCCGGCGCATCGGCGCCGAGGCGCCAGCGGAACTGGCCGGGCGCCTGGGTGAGCTGCTGGCGCGCTTCGCCGATTGCGAATCCCTGGATCAGCGCGTGGCGGTGCTGCTCGACCCGCAGACCGGCGAGCTGCTGGGGCGCGCCGAGCACCGCCCCCACCGGGTGCGCAGCGAGACCTTCGCCCTGGACGTGGATCGCAAGCTGGCCCGGTTCGCCAGCTGGTACGAGCTGTTCCCCCGTTCCGAGAGCGGCGACCCGGCCCGCCACGGCACCTTCCACGATGTGCACCGGCGCCTGCCCGAGATCGCCGCGATGGGCTTCGACGTGCTGTATTTCCCGCCCATCCACCCCATCGGCCGGACCCATCGCAAGGGGCCGAACAACAGCCTCAAGGCCGGCCCGGACGATCCCGGCAGCCCCTACGCCATCGGCAGCGAGGATGGCGGCCACGAGGCGGTGCATCCGCAGCTGGGCAGCCTGGAGGATTTCCGCGAGCTGGTGCGGACGGCACAGGAGCACGGCCTGGAAGTGGCGCTGGACTTCGCCATCCAGTGCTCGCCGGACCATCCCTGGCTGAAGCAGCACCCCGGCTGGTTCAGCTGGCGCCCGGACGGCACCATCCGCCACGCCGAAAACCCGCCGAAGAAGTACGAGGACATCGTCAACGTCGACTTCTACGCCGAGGCGGCGGTGCCCGAGCTGTGGATGGGTCTGCTGGAGGTGGTGCTGGGCTGGGTGGAGCAGGGCGTCACCCTGTTCCGCGTGGACAACCCGCACACCAAGCCGATGCCGTTCTGGGAATGGCTGATCGCCGAGGTGCGGCGCACGCACCCGGAAGTGATCTTCCTCGCCGAGGCGTTCACCCGCCCGGCCATGATGGCGCGCCTGGGCAAGCTCGGCTTCGCCCAGAGCTACACCTACTTCACCTGGCGCAACACCAAGGAGGAACTGGCCGAGTACCTCGCCGAGCTGAACCAGTCGCCCTGGCGCGAGTGCTACCGGCCCAACTTCTTCGTCAACACGCCGGACATCAACCCCTTCTTCCTGCACCACGCCGGGCGCGCCGGGTTCCTCATCCGCGCCGCGCTGGCGACCATGGGCTCGGGCCTGTGGGGCATGTATTCCGGCTTCGAGCTGTGCGAGTCGGCGCCGGTGCCGGGCAAGGAGGAGTACCTGGACTCGGAGAAGTACCAGCTGCGCGCTCGCGACTACCACGCGCCGGGCAACATCGTCGGCGAGATCACCCGGCTCAACCAGATCCGCCGCGACAACCGCGCGCTGCACAGCCACCTCGGCTTCCAGGCCTACAGCGTCTGGAACGACAACATCCTGCTCTTCGGCAAGCGCACCGCCGAACTCGACAACTTCATCCTGGTGGCGGTCAGCCTCGACCCGCACCAGGCCCAGGAGGCGCATTTCGAGCTGCCGCTGTGGGAGTTCGGCCTGGCCGACGATGCCGCCCTGGAGGGCGAGGACCTGATGAACGGCCACCGCTGGACCTGGCACGGCAAGGTGCAGTGGATGCGCATCGAACCCTGGCATCTGCCATTCGGCATCTGGCGCGTGCGCCCGGTGCGTTGACAGGAGTAACCCGATGGCCCGAAGCAAGCCCTTCCTCGACGACCCGCAGTGGTACAAGGACGCGGTGATCTACCAGCTGCACGTGAAGTCCTTCTACGATGCCAACAACGACGGCATCGGCGACTTCGCCGGGCTGATCGACAAGCTCGACTACATCGCCGACCTCGGCGTGAACACCCTGTGGCTGCTGCCGTTCTACCCCTCGCCACGGCGCGACGACGGCTACGACATCGCCCTGTACAAGGGCGTGCACCCGGACTACGGCACCCTGGCCGACGCCCGCCGCTTCATCGCCGAGGCGCACAAGCGCGGGCTGCGGGTGATCACCGAGCTGGTGATCAACCACACCTCGGACCAGCACCCCTGGTTCCAGCGCGCGCGCCGCGCCAAGAAGGGCTCCAAGGCGCGCGACTGGTACGTCTGGTCGGACACCGACGACAAGTACACCGGCACCCGGATCATCTTCCTCGACACCGAGAAGTCCAACTGGACCTGGGACCCGGTCGCCGGCCAGTACTTCTGGCACCGCTTCTACTCGCACCAGCCGGACCTCAACTTCGACAACCCCCAGGTGCTGCGCGCGGTGCTCGGGGTGATGCGCTACTGGCTGGACATGGGCGTCGACGGTCTGCGCCTGGACGCCATTCCCTACCTGATCGAGCGTGACGGCACCAACAACGAGAACCTGGCCGAGACCCACGTGGTGCTCAAGCGCATCCGCGCCGCGCTGGACGAGCGCTACAGCGACCGCATGCTGCTGGCCGAGGCCAACCAGTGGCCCGAGGACACCCGTCCGTACTTCGGTGGCGAGGACGGCGGCGAGGGTGACGAGTGCCACATGGCCTTCCACTTCCCGCTGATGCCGCGCATGTACATGGCCATCGCCCAGGAAGATCGCTACCCGATCACCGACATTCTGCGCCAGACACCGGACATTCCGGCCAACTGCCAGTGGGCCGTGTTCCTGCGCAACCACGACGAGCTGACCCTGGAGATGGTCACCGACGACGAGCGCGACTACCTGTGGAACTACTACGCCGCCGACCACCGCGCGCGCATCAACCTGGGCATCCGCCGGCGCCTGGCGCCGCTGGTGGAGCGCGACCGGCGGCGGGTCGAGCTGCTCAACAGCCTGCTGCTGTCGATGCCCGGCACCCCGGTGCTGTACTACGGCGACGAGATCGGCATGGGCGACAACATCTACCTCGGCGACCGCGACGGTGTGCGCACGCCCATGCAGTGGTCGATGGACCGCAACGGCGGCTTCTCCCGCGCCGACCCGGCCAAGCTGGTGCTGCCGCCGATCATGGACCCGCTGTACGGCTACCAGACCATCAACGTCGAGGCCCAGTCCCGGGACAACCACTCGCTGCTCAACTGGACGCGGCGCATGCTCGCCGTGCGCGGGCAGCAGAAGGCCTTCGGCCGCGGCAGCCTGAAGATGCTCTCGCCAAGCAACCGGCGCATCCTCGCCTACCTGCGCGAGCATCGCGGGGCGGACGGCCGCGAGGAGAGCATCCTGTGCGTGGCCAACCTGTCGCGGGCGGCCCAGGCGGTGGAGCTGGAACTGTCCGCCTACGACGGCCGGGTGCCGGTGGAGATGGTCGGTGGCGCCTCGTTCCCGCCGATCGGCGAGATGACTTACCTGCTGACCCTGCCGCCCTACGGCTTCTACTGGTTCTACCTGGCCGACGCCTCGCAGATGCCGAGCTGGCACGTGGTGCCGGTGGAGCGAATGGCCGAGCTGCCGACCCTGGTGATCAAGCGCGACCTGCAGGAACTGACCCGGGCGCCCGCCCGGCACACCCTGGAGAAGGACCTGCTGGGCAGCTACCTGGGTCGCCGCCGCTGGTTCAGCGCCCGCGAGAACGACACCGCCGCGCCGGAACTGGCCTACGTGCAGCCCTTCGGCGACCTGCGCGCGCTGGCCGAGGTCACCCTCGGCGACGAGCGCTACCAGCTGCCGCTGGCCTACGTCGACGAAGGCTCGGCCGGCAACCCACTGGCCCAGCAACTGGCCCTGGCGCGCCTGCGCCGCGGCCGCCAGGTCGGCCTGCTGACCGACGGCTTCAGCCTGCCGGAATTCACCTACGAGGTGCTCGCCCACCTGCACGGCCGACAGGTGCTCCAGGCCGGCGACGGCGAAATCCACTTCCTGCCCGCCAGCCAGTTCGCCGACTACCCGGCGGTGGCGGGCGAGGAGACCCGGCTGATCTCCGCCGAACAGTCCAACAGCTCGGTGATCATCGGCGAGCGCATGGTGCTCAAGCTGGTGCGCCGCCTGTTCCCCGGCGTGCACCCGGAGGCGGAGATGGGCGGCTTCCTCACCGCCCGCGGCTACGCCAACATCGCGCCGATGCTGGGCGAGGTGCGGCGGGTCGGCGCCGACGGCGAATCCGTCACCTTGATGATCCTGCAGGGCTACCTGAGCAACCAGGGCGACGCCTGGGAATGGACCCTGACCAACCTGCAGCGGGCCATCCGCGACGAACTGAGCGGCGGCATCTCCAGCCTGGAGAGCGAATACGACGCTCTGGCCGAGCTGCAGAACTTCGCCGCCACCCTGGGCCGGCGCCTCGGCGAGATGCACCTGGTACTGGCGCAGCCCAGCGAAGACCCGGACTTCGGCGCGCGCCCGACCGATCAGCGCGACAGCGCCGAGTGGGGCGAGTCCGTCGGCGCGCAGCTGGGTGAGGCGCTGGATGCTCTCGACCGCGGCCGCGAGCGCCTGGGCGAGGCCGACCGGCGCCAGGTCGACCTGCTCCTGCAGCAGCGCGACGAGCTGCAGCGCCTGGTCCATGACCTGGCCCGCCTGGCCGCCGGTGGCATCCGCATCCGCGTGCACGGCGACCTGCACCTGGGCCAGGTGCTGGTGGTGCAGGGCGATGCCTGCATCATCGACTTCGAGGGCGAGCCGAGCCGGCCGCTGGAGCAGCGCCGCCAGCGCCACAGCCCGATGAAGGACGTGTCCGGCATGCTCCGCTCCTTCGACTACGCGGCCGCCGTGGCCCTGCGCCACAGCCAGGGCGGCGACTCCTCGGACGAGGCCTCGGTGGCGCGTCAGCGCATCGCCTCGCGCTACCGCAGCGAGGCGCGCACCGCCTTTTACGATGCCTACCGGCTGGCCGCCGCCGACCTGCCGCACGAATGGCACGCCCGCGAAGGCGAGGGCGCCGCGCTGGCGCTGTTCAGCCTGGAGAAGGCCGCCTACGAAATCCTCTACGAGGCCGCCCACCGTCCCGACTGGCTGGACGTACCGCTGCACGGGCTGCTGGAACTGATCCATCAACTACAGGGAAACCGTCGATGACCGACCTGGAACGCCTGCGCCGCGCCGAGCACGGCGACCCCTTCGCCTTCCTCGGGCCGCGGCCCGATGGCGAGGGGGTGCTGGTGCGGACCTGGCTGCCCGGCGCGCTGGCCGTGGAACTGCTGGCCGCCGACAGCGGCGAGACGCTCGGCGCCATGCAGCTGGAGGACGCCGCCGGGCTGTTCACCCTGCGCCTGTCTGCGCCGCGGCCCTATCGCCTGCGCATCCACTGGCCGGAGGCCGAGCAGGAGACCGAGGACCCCTACGCCTTCGGCCCGCTGCTCGGCGAGATCGACCTCTACCTGTTCGCCGAGGGCAACCACCGGGCGCTGGGGCGCTGCTTCGGCGCCCAGCTGACGGAGCAGGACGGCATCCCCGGCGTGCGCTTCGCGGTGTGGGCGCCCAACGCACGGCGGGTGTCAGTGGTGGGTGGCTTCAACGGCTGGGACGGCCGCCGCCACCCGATGCGCCTGCGCTACCCGACCGGGGTGTGGGAGCTGTTCATCCCGCGCCTGGGGGCGGGCGAGGTGTACAAGTTCGAGATCCTCGGCGCCGATGGCCTGCTGCCGCTCAAGGCCGACCCGGTGGCGCTGGAAGGCGAGCTGCCGCCGGCGACCGGTTCCCGCGTCGCGGCGCCGCTGGACTTCGACTGGCACGACCAGGACTGGCTGGCGCGTCGCCAGGAGCTCCAGGGCCACGACCGGCCGCTGAGCATCTACGAGATGCATGTCGGTTCCTGGCAGCACGTCGACGACCGCCCGCCGACCTGGGCCGAGCTGGCCGAGCGGCTGATCCCCTACGTGCAGGACATGGGCTTCACTCACATCGAACTGCTGCCGGTGATGGAACATCCGTTCGGCGGCTCCTGGGGCTACCAGCCGCTGTCCCTGTTCGCGCCGACCTCGCGCTACGGCTCGCCGGCCGACTTCGCCGCCTTCGTCGACGCCTGCCACCGGGCCGGGATCGGCGTGATCCTGGACTGGGTACCGGCGCATTTCCCCACCGACGAGCACGGCCTGGCGCGCTTCGACGGCACCGCGCTGTACGAATACGAGCACCCGTTCGAGGGCTTCCACCAGGACTGGGACACCTTCATCTACAACCTCGGCCGCACCGAGGTGCATGGATTCATGCTGGCCTCGGCGCTGCACTGGCTGCGCGTCTACCACATCGACGGCCTGCGCGTGGACGCGGTGGCCTCGATGCTCTACCGCGACTATTCGCGCAAGGACGGCGAGTGGATTCCCAACCGCCATGGCGGGCGCGAGAACCTGGAGGCCATCGAGTTCCTCCGTCACCTCAACGAAGTGGTCGCCAGCGAGGCGCCCGGCGCCCTGGTGATCGCCGAGGAATCCACCGCCTGGCCGGGCGTGAGCCGGCCGAGCGCGGAGGGCGGCCTGGGCTTCTCCTACAAGTGGAACATGGGCTGGATGCATGACAGCCTGGCCTACATCCAGCAAGACCCGGTGCACCGCAGCTTCCATCACCACCAGCTGACCTTCGGCCTGATCTACGCCTTCTCCGAGCACTTCGTCCTGCCCATCTCCCATGACGAGGTGGTGCACGGCAAGGGCTCGCTGCTGGGCAAGATGCCCGGCGACCGTTGGCAACAGTTCGCCAACCTGCGCCTGTTCCTCAGCAACATGTGGACGCACCCGGGCAAGAAGCTGCTGTTCATGGGCTGCGAGTTCGGCCAGTGGCGCGAGTGGGACCACGACCAGCAGCTGGACTGGTACCTGCTGCGCTACGGCGAGCACGCTGGCGTGCAGAGCCTGGTACGCGAACTCAACCGGCTGTACCGCGAGCGCCCGGCACTGCACCGCCAGGACGGCCGCGCCGAGGGCTTCCAGTGGCTGATCGGCGACGACCAGCGCAACAGCGTGTTCGCCTGGCTGCGGCATGCCGGGGAGGGCGAGGCGCCGCTGCTGGTGGTGCTCAACTTCACCCCGTTGCCGCGCAGCGGCTACCACGTCGGCGTGCCCGTGCGGGGGCGCTGGCAGGTGCTGCTCAACAGCGACGACGAGCACTTCCTCGGCTCCGGCGCCGGCAGCCGCGGCGAACTCGACTGCACCGTGGAGTCGGCCCACGGCCAGCCCCAGTCGCTGTGCCTCGACCTGCCACCGCTGGGCGCGCTGATCCTCGCCCCAGTGAGCTAAGTGATTGATCTATCGAACCATACCGCCCATCGGGTAGGTGGAACACCCATCGAAACGGCGCAGTCGACACTTCAGGCGGCGCGAAAGCAGGACAACACCGCGCCACTGCGATCATCCCACCCAACCGCCGGCACGACCGGCAAAGGAAGACAGTGATGAGCGATACCGTCAAAGACACTATCAAGGTCCTCAACAACCTGATCGAAACCAGCAAGGACGGCGAAGAAGGCTTCCGTACCTGCGCCAAGGACGTCAAGGACCCGCAGCTGCAGGCACTGTTCAGCAACCGCGCCCGCGAGTGCGCTGCTGCCGCTGGCGAACTGCAGGGCCTGGTTCTGGAACTGGGCGGCAAGCCGGAAGACAGCACCAGCCTGGGCGGCGACATCCACCGTCGCTGGGTCGACCTCAAGGCCCTGGTCACCGGCAAGAGCGACGAAGCCATCCTCAACGAGTGCGAGCGCGGCGAGGACGTGGCCAAGAAGCATTACGCCGAGGCACTGGAAGAAAAAGCGCTGCCGATCAAGGTGCGCGAAGTGATCCAGCGCCAGTACGCCGGCGTGCTGCGCAACCACGACCAGATCAAGGCCCTGCGCAACATGGCGCGCGCCAGCTGATCCTGTTGTAGCGAACCGCGGCCGGCATTTTGCCGGCCGTTTTCGTTTTCATCGTTCTGTCATGGGGAATCTTCAGGCTGTTGGCATGGTCCTTGTTGGGAACATGATGCAACCACAGGAGGATGAACCTATGGACGACTACGTCGAAGAACTGCTCGAGTCCCGCGCCTTCGAGCAGGACACCCTGGAACCGGCCGACGACGCCACCGAACTCTAGACTCCCCCCACCCTAGGGTGCGCCGAGCACGCCAGCCTCCTGCGCCTCAGGCCAGCAGGCGCTGGTGGCGGCGGAATTCCCCGGGCGTCTGCCCGCTCCAGCGCTTGAAAGCACGCTGGAATGCCTCCGCCGAGGCGAACCCCAGCAGGTAGGCGATCTCGCCGAACGTCAGTTCGGTATCGCGGATATAGGCCATCGCCAGGTCGCGCCGGGTCTCGTTGAGCAGGGTGCGGAACTGGGTGCCTTCCTCAGCCAGCTTGCGCCGCAGTGTCCAGCTCGGCAGCTGCAGCCTTCTCGCCACTTCTTCCAGCTCCGGCTCCCGCCCGTGCAGCATCGGCCCCAGTAGGTGGATGATGCGCTCGCGCAGACTGCGGGTGCGGGTCAGCTGCTCCAGTTCCCGCTCGGCCAGTTCCAGCAGTTGCTGCCAGGTGCTCGGGCAGTGCTGCGAAAGTGGCTGGTCGAGGCTGGCGTTGGCCAGGCGCAGCCGGTTGTGGGCGGCGCCGAAGTCCACCGGGCAGCCGAAGCAGGTCTCGTAGCGCTCGGCGTAGATCGGGGCGGGGAATTCGATCTCCACCCGCTCCAGCGCCAGGGTCTCGCCCAGCAGGGCGCCGAGCTGGTGGTGCCAGCTGGACAGTACCGAATCCACCACGAAGCGGTTGAAGCCGTTGTACGGGCTGATCGAGTAGAAGCTCAGCCAGGCGCCGCCGGCGTCCTCGGTGAAGCTCGACTGGCCCCGGTAGTTGTGGGCGTAGAGGGGCTCGAAGCGGATCAGCGTGCGCGCGGCCTCGCGCAGGGTCGGCGCCTGGGCGGCGGTGACGCCGGCCAGCCCGGCCTGGCTGATGCGGCTGTGACGGCCCATTTCCAGGCCCAGGGCCGGGTCGCCGCACAGGCCGATGGCGCTGTGGCCCAGGCGCATGTAGCGCGGGATCGACAGGCGCTCGCGGGGCAGGGCGAGCCGCGCGGCGTCCAGGCGGAACTGGCGCAGCAGCTCGTCGCTGGCGACGCCCTTCTCGTGCAGCGCGGCCACCAGGCTGTGGACGAAGGCGACGGAGAGGTCGCCCAGCCGCACGCGGGTCGGTTTCATCACAGCCACAGGTTGAGCAGGCGCGCGCCGGGCATTTCGTCGACCACCTGCTGGCCGTCCCGCTGCACCGCCATGCTGCGTCCGTCGCTGCCCAGGCCCCACAATTGCCCACGCATGAACACCGCCATGCCGGCCCGTGCCGGCGTTTCCGCCAGCTGCGCCGGCAGCGAATGGCGCAGCCAGGCCTCGCCCTCGCTGAGCTGGCTGGCGCGGCTGCGCAGGTCGCTCGGCGTGCCGGCCCAGGTGCCGTTCCAGTGGCCGTTGCCGTGAAGGAAAGCCGGCACCGCGAGCAGTTCGACCTGCTGCGTCGCCAGCCGCGCGTAGCTCTCCGGCCGCCAGCTGTCGGTGCCGATCAGCACGCCCAGGCGCCCGGCCGGCGTGCTGACCACCTGCAGCGCCTGGTCGGAGGCGGCGGCGGTGAAGCTGTCCTCGTCACGGTGCGGCAGCACCTTGCGCTGCGGCTGGCCGATCGGCAGCCCGTCGCTGCCGAACACCAGGCTGACGTTGTACAGCGGGCCGTCGCCGACCTGCAGCACGCCTTCCGCCACGCTGGGCTCGGGCAGCACGATGGAGCCGGCGACGATGGTCACCCCGTAGGTCTCGGCCAGGCCGCCGAACAGGCTCTGGTAGTCGGCGGCCATCTGTTCGGCCTTCATCCGCAGCAGGGCGTCGCTGAAGCGCGCGGTACCCTGGTTGGCGAGCAGCGCGCGGATCAGCTCCAGCGGGTGGCTCAGGCCCAGCCAGACGCGGGCCTCGGCCAGGTCGCGAGCGGCGAACACCTCGCGCTTCTCGCCGACCGCGACCAGCCAGGTGCCGATGTGCTCGGGCAGCACCACCACCGTCTTCGGGTTGAGCAGGCCTTCGTCCTGGGCCTGGTCCAGGTAGGCGGCCAGCTTGCGGTGCAGGTGCAGGGCGCTGCGGTAGTCGGCGCGGTACAGCTCGGGCTGAATGCCCAGCAGATTGCCGCGGCCCTGGTCGCTGCCCTGGCTGAAGGCCAGCGAGCTGCGCAGGTCGCTGAGGAAATGGCTGGCGGGGCGCCACTGGATCCAGGCGGCGTAGGCGACCAGAAGGACGACGAGCAGCAGCCAGAAGGTGCGATGGAGCAACTTGAGCATGATGAGGCCTGGTGGTGATGAAGCCGCCAGCCTAGGGCAAGGGGGGCCTCCTTGGCTAGTCGACCTGTAATTTACGATCAATAACTTGTGCTTTTCGATCATTGAGCGGTCGGCGGCCGCTCTTTATCGTCTGCCGCAACAACGACCGCGCCCCTTCGAGCGCGCGGCGCCCCGTGACGAGCCCGACGCTGTGGAGATGACCATGAGCAACGCCTACCCGAACCTGCTGGCCCCCCTGGACCTGGGTTTCACCACCCTGAAGAACCGCACCCTGATGGGTTCCATGCACACCGGCCTGGAAGAGAAGCCGAACGGCTTCGAGCGCATGGCGGCCTACTTCGCCGAGCGCGCCCGCGGCGGCGTCGGCCTGATGGTCACCGGCGGCATCGGCCCGAACGAGGAGGGCGGCGTGTACTCCGGCGCGGCCAAGCTGACCACCCCGGAAGAGGCCGAGAAGCACAAGATCGTCACCCGCGCGGTGCACGAGGCGGGCGGCAAGATCGCGATGCAGATCCTTCACGCCGGCCGCTACGCCTACAGCCCGAAGTCGGTGGCGCCGAGCGCCATCCAGGCGCCGATCAACCCGTTCAAGCCGCGCGAGCTGGACGAGGAAGGCATCGAGAAGCAGATCCAGGACTTCGTCACCTGCTCCGTGCTGGCCCAGCAGGCCGAGTACGATGGCGTCGAGATCATGGGTTCGGAAGGCTACTTCATCAACCAGTTCCTCGCCGCCCACACCAACCACCGCACCGACCGCTGGGGCGGCAGCTACGAGAACCGCATGCGCCTGCCGGTGGAGATCGTGCGCCGGGTGCGCGAGGCCGTGGGCCCGAACTTCATCATCATCTACCGCCTGTCCATGCTCGACCTGGTCGAGGGCGGCAGCACCTGGGACGAGATCGTGCTGCTGGCCAAGGCCATCGAGCAGGCCGGCGCCACCATCATCAACACCGGCATCGGCTGGCACGAGGCGCGCATCCCGACCATCGCCACCAAGGTGCCGCGCGCGGCCTTCACCAAGGTCACCGCCAAGCTCAAGGGCGAGGTGAACATCCCGCTGTGCACCACCAACCGGATCAACACCCCGGAAGTGGCCGAGCAGGTGCTGGCCGAGGGCGACGCCGACATGGTGTCCATGGCCCGCCCGTTCCTCGCCGACCCGGACTTCGTCAACAAGGCCGCCGCCGGCCGCGCCGACGAGATCAACACCTGCATCGGCTGCAACCAGGCCTGCCTCGACCACACCTTCGGCGGCAAACTGACCACTTGCCTGGTCAACCCGCGCGCCTGCCACGAGACCGAGCTGAACTACATCCCCACCACCACGGTGAAGAAGATCGCCGTGGTCGGTGCCGGCCCGGCCGGGCTGTCCGCCGCCACCGTGGCGGCCGAGCGCGGCCACCAGGTGACCCTGTTCGACGCGGCCGGCGAGATCGGCGGCCAGTTCAACGTGGCCAAGCGCGTGCCGGGCAAGGAAGAGTTCTACGAGACCCTGCGCTACTTCAAGAAGAAGGTCGAAAGCACCGGCGTCGACCTGCGCCTGAACACCCGCGTGAATGTCGATGACCTGGCCAAGGGCGGCTTCGACGAAGTGATCCTGGCCACCGGTATCGCTCCGCGTACCCCGGCCATCGACGGCATCGAGAATGCCAAGGTGATCAGCTATCTGGACGCCATCCTGCAGCGCAAACCGGTCGGCCAGCGGGTCGCGGTGATCGGCGCCGGCGGCATCGGCTTCGACGTCTCCGAGTTCATCACCCATAGCGGCGAGGCCACCAGCCTCGATCGCGACGCCTTCTGGAAGGAGTGGGGCATCGACACCGCGCTGGACGCCCGTGGCGGCATCGCCGGGATCAAGGCCGAGGTGCACCCGGCGGCGCGCGAGGTGTTCCTGCTGCAGCGCAAGAAGACCAAGGTCGGCGACGGCCTGGGCAAGACCACCGGCTGGATCCACCGCACCGGCCTGAAGAACAAGAACGTGCAGATGCTCAACTCGGTCGAGTACCTCAAGGTCGACGACGAGGGCCTGCACATCCGCATCGGCGAAGGCGAGCCGCAACTGCTGCCGGTGGACACCGTGATCGTCTGCGCCGGCCAGGACCCGCTGCGCGAGCTGCACGACGGCCTGGTGGCCGCCGGCCAGAACGTGCACCTGATCGGTGGCGCCGACGTGGCCGCCGAGCTGGACGCCAAGCGTGCGATCAACCAGGGCTCGCGCCTCGCCGCCGAGCTGTGACCGGAACGCCCCGCCCCGTGCGGGGCGTCTTCCTTATGGCACCACAACAACAAGGAGAAGCCCGATGTCCCTCGAAAACCAACTGAACCCCGCCGCGGCCGCCAGCCTGCAACGCTGGCACCAGCTGATCGCCGCCAAGGACCTGAGCCCGCTGCCGGAACTGCTGCATGCCGACGCGGTGTTCCGCTCGCCCATGGCGCACACGCCCTATCCGGGCGCGCAGAAGGTCAACCTGATCCTCAACACGGTGCTGCAGGTGTTCCAGGACTTCGCCTACCACCGCGAACTGGCCAGCGCCGACGGCCTCAGCGTGGTGCTGGAGTTCAGTGCCCGGGTCGGCGAACGCCAGCTCAAGGGCATCGACATGATCCGCTTCGACGAGAGCGGCAAGATCGTCGAGTTCGAGGTCATGATCCGTCCCATGAGCGGCCTGCAGGCCCTGGGCGAGGAAATGGGCCGGCGCCTGGCGCCTTTCCTGGCCGCCAAGCAGGCCTGATTCGCCCAACCCGTCACACTTTCGCTTCGTCGCCGGCCCTAGAGCGGTCGGTGGCGGGCGGCTGCCAACCCAGTCACATTGCCCGCATTCCGTTTTCCCCTAGACTTGCCCGAAACAAGGGATTGCGCCTGCCTCGCAGGCTGTGCGCACGCAGGGCAGGCCCGCTGCGTGCCGACCATGATCCCGATGGCCTTGAGGAAAACCCATGAGCATGCAGAACAAAGCGCAGATGGTCGAGGCCGTCCTGTTCTTCAACGAGCGCGGGATCTGCAAGGAGATGCTGTTCCCCGAGTTCGAGGCGCTGCTCGACAACGTGGTGAGCATGGCGGAATTCGCCGATCAGCAGATGCGCCTGGCCTACGTGCTGATCAACCCGCGCCTGCTGGTGCGCGCCGTGGTGTTCTTCTACCTGGACTTCGACGAGAACGGCTCCGCCGACAAGGGCTGGAACCTGCCGCTGCGCCACCTGGCCGACAACGCCGGGCGCGGCCCGGACCTGGGGGCTGGCCCCATCCGCCTGGCCTGCCGCAGCCAGTGCCCGGTGTCCTGGCACCAGATGCACTTGTGGGACCCGAGCCTGGCGCCCGGCAAGAACGACCTGGTGCTGTTGCGCGACACGGTCAAGCGCAACGCCCTCGGCCTGCTGGTGGAGGAAGAGGCGCCGGTGGTGCTGCCCGAGCGCCTGCAGGTGGCCGCCGAGGATACCTGGCAGGCGCCCGACCCGGCCCGCGAGCAGGCCGAGAAGCAGGCCGAGCAGAAGGAGCAGGAGAACCGTCTGAAGACGGCGCAGCTGATCAAGCAGCAGCGCCTGCGCATCAGCACGCTGGGCAAGCAGCACGAAGAGGATCTGGCCCGCATCAAACTGGCGGCGGAGGAGCGCCATCGCGCCCTGCAGGCGGAGATCGGCGCCCTGCAGCAGTCGCTGCGCCAGCAGGAAGAACTGAACAACAGCCTCAAGACCCAGCTCGGCGCCCAGGCCGACAGCATGCAGCAGAGCCGGGAGGACATGTCCCGCCAGCTGCGCGACCTGGAGCGCCACGGCCGTACCGAGGCCGATATCCTGCGATCCCAGTTCGATTCCGAGTTGCAGGCCCGGGTGGCGGCGGCCGTGGCCGAGTACCGGGAGCAGGTGGCGATCCGCGACGTCGAGCTGGCCTACCGCGCCGAGCAGGACACCCAGCTGCAGCAGGAAATTGACCGCCTGCGCCGCGAGCGCGACGACCTGGCCAGCCAGGGCGGCGAGCAGATTCTCGAGCGCCTGGCCAAGCTCGGCGTGGTGTTCGTGGTCTATCACCCGGGCGCCGGCCACCTGACCATCCCGCTGCAGGACATGGCCCGCTACCAGAACAATCCCCTGGGCTACGCGGCGGCCAAGTGCTTCGTCTCCGAGGAGCAGTACCGCCAGTGGCTGGCCCACTACCAGCAGCCGACCTGCGAGAGCACGCTGCCGTCCGGCGAGCGCTGCGCCATGCCCATCGACCGGGTGGAGACGCCGAGCCGCTTCGTCTTCGGCGAGACCAACTGCTGCGCCCGGCACAAGGCGGGCGCACGCCTGCGCACCGTGAGCGGATGATCCGGCGGGCGCCCGATCCGCGGCCCGTCGTCCTTCCCTCCTGGCAGCCCTCGGCCCCCCTGCAACCGCTGTCGATCGACTGGCTGGCACGCGCCGGCGTCGAGGTGGCGGTGTTGCGTCTGGACCTGCTAGACCCGCTGATCTCGGGCAACAAGTGGTTCAAGCTGAAACCCCATATCGAGGCCGCCGCGGCCAGTGGCGCCGAGGGTCTGATGAGCCTGGGCGGCGCCCATTCCAATCACCTGCACGCCCTGGCCGCGGCCGGGCGGCGCTTCGGCTTCGCCACGCTCGGCCTGCTTCGCGGCGAGCCGCAGGACACGCCGACGGTGCGCGACCTGCAGGCCTTCGGCATGCGCCTGCACTGGCTCGGCTACGCCGGCTACCGCAAGCGCCACGATGCGGACTTCTGGACTGCCTGGCAGGCCCGCTACCCGGGGCTGCTGCCAGTGGCCGAGGGCGGCGGTGGGGTGCTGGCGGCCAGGGCCTGCGCGGCGATAGCCGAGTTGGCGAGGGCGCAGCTGGCCGGCCTAGGCTGGAGCGACTACCACGGCTGGTGGCTGGCCGCCGGTACCGGCACCACGGCGGCCGGCCTGGTGCTGGCCGAGCGAGGGGAGCGAATCGTCCACGTGGCCATGGCGGTGCCGCCCGGCCATGGCGTGGAGCAGCAATTGCCGGCGATCCTCGACGAGGCGGGGCAGGCCGATGCCGGCTACCGGCTGGTGGATGCCAGCCGTGGCGGCTTCGGCCGGGTGGATGCGGCGCTGGCGCGCTGCATTCTCGATAGCGAACGGTGCTGCGACCTGCCACTGGAGCCGCTCTACACGGGCAAGGCGCTGCTGGCATTGCGCGGCGAGGTGGAGGCCGGTTACTTTGCTCCGGGTACGCGCCTGCTGTTGCTCCATACCGGAGGGCTGCAAGGACGCCGGGCCATGGCCCAACGCCTGGAAGAACTGGCTGCGGTACGCCAAGAATAATGAAGGACAGGTGTCGATGACCGAGCCGCTGAACCCTGAACAGCTGCGCAGTTTCACTCCCCTCAACGTGCTTTCCGAACAGCAGTGGCGAGAGCTGCGCAACCAGCTGGTGCCGCAGCCGCTGCTTGCCGGCCAGCTGCTGTTCCGCCAGGGCGACCATGCCCGCACCACCTACTACCTGCTGTCCGGCGAGCTGCTGCTGCGCGACGGCGACGGCCGCGAGGAGCTGCTACAGGCCGGCAGCGAGGCCAGTTGCCACCCGCTGTCGCCGACCCTGCCGCGCCAGCACGAGGCGCGGGCGCTGAGCGATGTCAGCGTGCTGGCGCTGGACAGCGCCAACCTCGGCCGCCTGCTCACCTGGCGCCTGTCCTACCAGGACCTGCTGCTGGACCTGGGCGGCGGCGGCGAGGACGTCGAGTGGCTGGAGCGCCTGCTGGAAAACCCGCTGTTCACCAAGGTGCCCTCGGCCAACGTGCGGGCCATGCTCGATCGCCTGCACCCCATCGACCTGCCGGCCGGCAGCCGGGTGCTGATCGAGGGCGAGGGCGGCGACTGCTGCTACTTCCTCAAGAGCGGCCGGGCCGAAGTGTTCCGTGGCGGCGAGGGCAGCACCCGCCAGGTGCTGGCCGAGCTGGACGTCGGCGCCTGCTTCGGCGAGGAAGCGCTGCTGTCCGACCAGCCGCGCAACGCCACGGTGACCCTGATCGAACCCGGCGTGGTGATGCGCCTGGACCGCCAGGACTTCTTCGCCCTGCTCAAGGCGCCGGTGGTGGACGAGGTGTCGTTCGGCGAGGCCGCGCGCCTGCTGTCGTCCGGCGCCCAGTGGCTGGACGTGCGGCTGCAGTCCGAATACGAACGCAGCCACGCCCAGCAGGCGCTGAACATGCCGCTGCACCTGCTGCGCCTGAAGGTGCGCCTGCTGGACAAGGAACGCACCTACCTGTGCTACTGCGACAGCGGCAAGCGCAGCGCCAGCGCCGTGTTCCTGCTGTCCCAGCTGGGCTTCACCGCCTATGCCCTGCGCGACGGCCTGGACGCGCTGCCGGCGGTGCACCGCGCCGGCCTGCTGTGCGAGAGCGGCCCCGGCTACCTGGCCCGCTCCGGCGGGCGCACCGAGCGCAGCGGCTAGCCCCGCGCATCGCCCATTGCCGCATCGAGAACGACCGGAGGCCGGGATGGCTCCGGTCGTTTTTCATGGGCGCTGGAAGGCGAGGAGGGTGCGCCGGGCGATCTCGAGGATTTCTTCCCCGGCGAACGGCTCGCCGGTGATCACCCCGCGGAAGAACAGGGGCGACGAGGCCAGTTCGAGGAACTGCCGGGGATCGGTGCCCACGGGCAGTTCGCCCCGTTCGATGGCCCGTTCCACGAACCGGCCGCTGACGGCGAACCGCTCGGCCCAGAAGCGCACCCGGGCCTGTCGGATCGTCTCGATGTCCCGCCCCTGGGTCACCACGGCCTGGAGCAGGCCGGCGATCAGCGGCGAGCGCAGCGTCGCCTCGATATCCAGCAGCAATCGGTGCAGGTCGCCCAGCAGCGTGCCGGTGTCCGGTAGCGGCACGTCCTGCCGCATGCGCAGCAGGGCGATCTCGAGTACCAGCTCCGCCTTGGTCGGCCAGCGGCGGTAGACGGTGGTCTTGTTGACCCCGGCGCGGGCGGCCACCTCGGGCAGTTCCAGGCGCTCGTAACCCCCTTCGCCGAGGATTTCCAGGGTGGCGGCATGGACCGCCGCGACCACCTGGGCCGCCCGCCCGCCGGGGCGCGCGCGCTTGCCGGCGCCGGCTGCCTGCTCGGTCTCGCTCATCCGAATCTCCCTGCTGGTTTTCCTGCCTCTGTCGCAACGATTGTTGCATTTGCGCGCCGAGCAGAGAAAGCCGGCGATCCGTGCCCACGCCATGGGGGCGGTTTACTTGTCTTTTAAAAGCAACTAAAGTTGCTATTAAGGGTGCCAAGACAACCAGATCCATGACCGCTTCGGTTCGTCGCTTGCGATGGGCCGGGCGGAGCAGGGCAGGCAGGCGCCCGTCAGCGTACCCACCAACTCCAGTGGAACTGCCATGAAAACAACAACAACGCACCATGGGCGGCAGCGGCCCCTCGGTGCCATCGCGGCGGCCCTCGCCGTGGTCGGCGCGCCGGCCGCGCAGGCCATCACGTTCAACCTCGGCGATATCCAGGGCCAGCTCGACAGCAGCCTCTCCGTTGGCGCCAGCTGGGCGCTGCGCAGCCCGGACCGCGACCTGATCGGCGACGACAACGGCGGTCGCGGCTCGTCCACCACGGCCGACGACGGCCGCCTGAACTTCAAGAAGGGCGAGACCTTCTCGAAGATCTTCAAGGGCCTCCACGACCTGGAGCTGAAGTACGGCGACACCGGCTTCTTCCTGCGCGGCAAGTACTGGTACGACTTCGAGCTGAAGGACGAGCACCGCCTGCTCTACGACATTGACGACGGCAACCGCAAGACGGGCGCCCGCAGCGCCGGCTACGAGCTGCTGGACGCCTTCGTCTACCACAACTACCTGATCGGCGACCTGCCGGGCTCGGCCAGATTGGGCAAGCAGGTGGCGAGCTGGGGCGAGAGCGTGTTCATCGGCAACAGCATCAACGCGATCAACCCGGTGGACGTGGCGGCCTTCCGCCGGCCCGGGGCGGAGATCAAGGAAGGCCTGATCCCGGTGAACATGTTCTACCTGTCCCAGGGACTGTCGGAGAACCTGTCGGCCGAGCTGTTCTACCAGCTGGAGTGGGACCAGACCGTGGTCGACAACTGCGGCACCTTCTTCGCCTCCGTCGACTTCGTCGCCGACGGATGCACGCAGGGGCTGAGCGTCGCCGGCACGGATTTCGACCGCGACGACCCGGGCTACATCCACGTCCCGCGCCGCGGCGACAACGACGCGCGGGACGCCGGCCAGTACGGGGCGGCCCTGCGCTGGTTCTCCGAGGCGCTGAACGGCACGGAATTCGGCCTGTACGCCCTGAAGTACCACAGCCGCATGCCCTTCACCAGCATGTACGGCACCACGGCCAACCCGCTCACGGCGCCGGCCTTCGGCGCCGCCGACACGGCCTATCGGATCGAATACCCCGAGGACATCCGCCTGTACGGCCTGAGCTTCCAGACCAACGCCGGTTCGGCGAGCCTGGCCGGCGAGATCAGCTACCGGCCCAACCAGCCGTTGCAGCTCAACGCCTTCGACTTGGCCACCACCTCCTACAACCTGGGGCCGTTCCTGCCGACCCAGCTGGGCGCGGCCGGGCTGCCGGACGAATACATCCAGGGCTATCGGCGCAAGCCGGTGACCCAGGCGCAGGTGTCGCTCACCCAGACGTTCGACCAGGTGCTGAAGGCGAGCCGCCTGATCCTGATCGGCGAAGCGGGCTACAACCACATCGCCGGCATCGGCGAAGGCAGCGGCGACGAGCCCCGCTTCGGCCGCGACTCCGTGTTCGGCTCCGGCGAGTACACCCAGCCGTCGCTGCTGGGCGGCAACCTCTGCGAGACGCTGCTGAACCCCCAGGCCGAAAACTGCAACGACGACGGCTTCTACACCCGCCATTCCTGGGGCTACCGCCTGCGGGCCAGCCTCGAATACGCCAACGTTATCGCCGGCATCAACCTGACGCCGACGCTCGCCTGGTCCCACGACGTCGACGGCTACGGCCCCAACTTCAACGAGGGCGCCAAGGCCATCAGCGTCGGCCTGGGCGCGGACTACCTGAACACCTACACCGCCGCCATCACCTACACCGACTACTTCGGTGGCGATTACAACTCCCTGGTCGACCGCGACTTCCTGTCCGTCACCGTTGGCGTCAATTTCTAAGGATCGAACCGATGATCACTGCAACCAGACTCGCCTCGGGCGTGGCGCTCTGCTGCGTCCTTTCCGCCCCCGTCTTCGCGGCCGTTAGCCAGGAGCAGGCCGCCCGCCTGGGCAGCTCGCTGACGCCGGTGGGCGCCGAACGGGCCGGCAACGCCGACGGCAGCATCCCCGAGTGGCAGGGCGGCCTGCCGACGAACGCGGGCGACGTGCGCAACGGCTTCAGGAGCAACCCGTTCGCGGCCGAGAAGCCGCTCTTCGTCATCGACGCGCAGAACCATGCCCAGTACCTGGACCGGCTCAGCCCCGGCCAGGTCGCCCTGTTCAAACGCTACCCGGCGAGCTATCGGATGCCGGTGTACCCCACCCACCGTTCTGTGGGCATCCCCGACGATGTAGCGCAGAGCATCGGCAAGAACGCGCTCGCCACCCGCCTGATCGAGGGCGGCAACGGCGTCGAGCACTTCACCACGGCCGTTCCGTTCCCGATCCCGCAGAACGGGCTGGAGGTGATCTGGAACCACATCGCCCGCTACCGCGGCAAGAGCATGCAGCGCCAAACCTCCCTCGCCGCGCCTCAGGCCAACGGCGTGTTCGTCCAGGTGGACGCCGAGGAACGCTACGTGCTCGCGGACCAGGCGACCGACTACGATCCGCGCAACGCCGGCAACCTCCTGTACTACTACAACTCCCGGATCACCGCGCCGTCGCGCCTGGCGGGCAACGTCCTGCTGGTGCACGAGACCCTCAACCAGGTCAAGGAGCCGCGACTGGCCTGGCTCTACAACGCCGGCCAGCGGCGCGTGCGCCGCGCGCCGCAGGTGTCCTACGACGGCCCGGGCACCGCCGCCGACGGCATGCGCACGGCGGACGGGCTGGAGCACTTCAACGGCTCCCCCGACCGCTACGAGTGGAAGCTGGTCGGCAAGCGCGAGATGTACATCCCCTACAACAGCTATCTCGCCGGCTCGCCGGACATCAAGCTGAAGGATCTGCTGCTGCCCGGCCACCTGAACCCCGACTTCACCCGCTACGAGCTGCACCGGGTGTGGGAGGTGGTGGCGACGCTCAAGCCCGGCGAGCGCCACATCTACGCCAAGCGCCACCTCTACATCGACGAGGACACCTGGGCCATCTCTCTGGCCGACCACTACGACAACCGCGACGCGATATGGCGCGTCGGCGAATCCCACCTGCAGTACTTCTACGACGTGCAGACCAGCCACCCGACGCCGGAGGCCCTCTACGACCTGATCGCGGGGCGCTACATCGCCTCCGGGATGATCAACGAGCGGCCCATGGCCTACGACTTCGCCTTCAAGGCGTCGAAGAAGGACTTCCTGCCGGCGACGCTGCGCACCATGGGGATTCGCTGAGGCCCAGGGCCGAATCGACGGCGCCCGCGGTTTGCGCGCGGGCGCTGCTCCTGTCGACGGCGCGAGCCCGAGACCCTCGGCCGCCCCCGTGGCGGCCTTTTTTATGGCTATGTCCCCGTTAGTTGTTGCACACCTTGTGGGAGCGGATTTATCCGCGAATTTCGCGGCCAATCGGAATGCCGCCCAGCCGCTCCCACAAGAGCAGGATTGCGCCACCAACACGTAACGGGGACACAGCCTTTTTATCACCCGGCGATACGTCCGGGCGTAGATCACAACAACAACGGAGCTGGGCTCATGGCTATCGGTATCAGAACCTTCATCGGCGAGCGCGAGATTCCCCGCGGGCACGTGCTGGAGTGGGAGCGGCGGCGCGCGCTGGTGGTGCTCCGGAGGCTGGGCGAACGACCCGGCGACGGCGAGGACCTGGAGAGCCTCAGGCAACAACTGTTGGAGCGCAAGATCGCCCTCGGCGCCGACGGGGTCCGGCACATCCTCCGGCGCGAGCTGGCCGTGGCCCAGCCGCTGGCCAATGCCGTCGCCCGGATCTCGTGCGGGTTCCGTCGCTTCAGCGTGACCGAGCTGCTGGTCGACCGCGGCTCGGCGAAGGATTTCGTCGAATGGTTCCTCGAGCGTGCCGAGCGCAACGACGAGATCGCCATGCTGGCCGCGTGTCCCGACCATTACCTGATCCGGACCAACGCCGAAGGCGCCCAGGAGGTGATCGAGACCACCGGCGGCTCGCCGCTGGTGGGCCGCTTCCTGATCGACTACCGGGACCTCTCCAGCCTGCGTTCAGTGCCCGATCCCCGCTATCCCTGCCAGGCCGCCGGCGTCGCGCGGGCGGAGAACGGCCTCGCTCTCGGCGGGGTGCGCCACCAGTTCAGGAACGAGGGCTTCGGCTTCCGCGCCAGGCTGACGGTCGAGTTCCCGGCCATGATCCTGCCGGGGGTCGTATCCGCCCACCGCTGGCACCTGGCGAGCGAGTTCTCCAACTGGATCGAGGCGGCGCTCGGCTAGTCCGTGGCTGAGCATGGAGAAGCCTATGCCGAACGGTTGGTTAATCCTGCTGCCGCTGCTCGCGGGCGCGATGCTGGCGCTGCAGGCCGGCATCAACGGGCAGCTGGCGAAGAGTCTGCCGGGAGTGCTGGCGGCATCCCTGGTGTCGTTCGCGGTCGGTGGCGCCGCGTTGCTGCTGCTGGCCCTGGTCCTGGCGGGCCAGCTGGGGATGGCCCTGCTGCTCGACCACCACGGCTGGGCCGGCTTCCGCGAGTCCCCGCTGACGCTGGGCAAGGTCCTGGGCCTGGCGCTCATCGTCGGTGGGATATGGCTGATCCGCCGGGGTTGAGATCGCTAGCCGCTGTCCTAAGGCGGAGCGGGCCAGTCGTCGCTCACCAGGAACAGCCGCTCGCGCTCCCACCAGTCGCCGTCCGCTCCCTGTTCCAGGCGTACCAGCAGTTGCGCCGGCGCGTGTGCGTCGAGCTGGTCCAGCCAGGCTCCCAACTGCCCCTGGGGCCAGCACTGGGCCAGGCGCGCGGGTGCCAGCCAGGCCTGGCGCGGCAGCGGTTGCCAGTGCTGTTGTGCAGTCGTCAGCTTCGGCCAGTCGTGTCGGTGCAGCCAGCGCCCGCGCAAATGGTTGGCCGCGCAGCCGTTGGGCGCCGTGCAGGAGTGTTCGAAGGGGTAGAACAGATAGCCGCCCAGCCAGGCGGCGGCGTTTGGCGCGGCCGGCGTCAGCGTCGCCAGCGCCTGGCGCCCGGCCGGGCTTGCGGAGAGCGGTAGCTGGTGCCGGCGCAGGTGTTCCAGCTTGAGCCCCAGGCGGTCCTCGCTGGCGGGGCCCAGCCAGTGGCCCGGGTCTTCCCCCGAGTCCCGCTTCGGGCCTAGGTACAGCTTGATCGCCAGTTCCAGGTGGTGGACGCCCTCGGCGTCGCGCAGCAGCAGGTCCAGTTCGCCCAGGGTGCGACCGTGCTCGCGCACGGGCAGGTTGGCCGCCAGCAGCTCGACATCGGGTGCGGCGGCCAGGGCGAACAGCCAGAGCCGTTCGTAGTAGCGGCCCAGGCGCCTCGATCCGCTGGCCAGGTGGGCGTGCAGCGCGGTGGGGTCGGCCTCCTGGCGCAGCAGCCAGTCGGCCAGGCGCTGGTGGTCGGCGAACCAGGCGCTGGCGGCCAGCGGATGGCGCAGCGGCGGGTCGCCGCCAGCGAGCAGGGGCGGGGAGAGCAGGGCCCAGGCCAGATCGCGCACCCGGGGCTGGCGCAGCCGCGCCAGCAGGTCGTCCAGCGGCAGGTTCATCGGCCGAGCATAGCCGAGCCGGTTTGCTGCGGTCAGCGCCTTTCGCCCATAATCCGGGCGAATCTACCCCCGTTGCAGAGCGCCCCATGGAGCAATTCCGCAATATCGGCATCATCGGCCGGCTGGGCAGCGCCCAGGCGCTCGACACCATCCGCCGCCTGAAGAAGTTCCTGCTCGAGCGTCACCTGCACGTGATCCTCGAAGACACCATCGCCGAAGTGCTGCCCGGCCACGGCCTGCAGACCAGCTCGCGGAAGAACCTCGGCGAGGTCTGCGACCTGGTCATCGTGGTCGGCGGCGACGGCAGCATGCTGGGCGCGGCGCGGGCGCTGTCGCGCCACAAGATCCCGGTGCTCGGCATCAACCGCGGCAGCCTGGGCTTTCTCACCGACATCAAGCCGGACGAGCTGGAGGTGAAGGTCGCCGAGGTGCTGGAAGGGCGCTTCCTCGAAGAGAGCCGCTTCCTGCTGGAGGCCGAGGTGCGCCGCCACGGCGAGGCCATCGGCCAGGGCGACGCGCTCAACGACGTGGTGCTGCACCCGGGCAAGTCGACCAAGATGATCGAGTTCGAGCTGTTCATCGACGGCCACTTCGTCTGCAGCCAGAAGGCCGACGGCCTGATCATCGCCACGCCCACCGGCTCCACCGCCTATTCGCTGTCCGCCGGCGGGCCGATCATGCATCCGCGCCTGGACGCCATCGTGATCGTGCCCATGTACCCGCACACCCTGTCCAGCCGGCCCATCGTGGTCGACGGCAACAGCGAGCTGAAGATCGTGGTGGCCGACGACCTGCCGATCTACCCACTGGTCTCCTGCGACGGCCAGAACCACTTCACCTGCGCCCCCGGCGACACCATCACGGTGGCCAAGAAGCCGCAGAAGCTGCGCCTGATCCACCCGCTCGACCACAACTACTACGAGGCCTGCCGGACCAAGCTCGGCTGGGGTGGCCGCCAGTGGAGCCACGACTGACATGCTGCTCGACAGCGGGCGCGGCTACGATCTGATCGGCGACGTGCACGGCTGCGGACGCAGCCTGGCGCGCCTGCTCGAACAGATGGGCTACCACCGCGAGAAGGGCGTCTGGCGGCATCCGCAGCGGATGGCGCTGTTCCTCGGCGACATCATCGACCGCGGCCCGCGCATCCGCGAGGCGCTGCACCTGGTGCACGACATGGTCGAGGCCGGCCAGGCGCTGTGCATCATGGGCAACCACGAGTACAACGCCCTCGGCTGGTACACCGAGGCGCCGCCGAGCAGCGAGCGGCGCCATGTGCGCGAGCACACGCCGCGCCACGAGCGCCTGCTGCAACAGACCTTCCGCCAGTTCGAGAACCACCCGGCCGATTGGCACGACTTCCTCGACTGGTTCCAGCGCATGCCGCTGTTCATCGACGCCGGGCGCTTCCGCCTGGTCCACGCCTGCTGGGACAACCGCCTGATCGGCGCGCTCAAGGCCGACTACCCGGACGGTCGCATCGACCGCGACTTCGTGGTGGCCTCGGCGGTGCCGGGCAGCTTCGCCAGCCGGGTGTTCGAGCGCCTGCTGCGCGGCACCGACCTGCGCCTGCCCCAGGGCCTGACGCTGACCAGCGAGGAGGGCTTCACCCGGGCCTATTTCCGCACCAAGTTCTGGGAAGACGACCCGCAGACTTACGGCGACGTGGTGTTCCAGCCCGACGGCCTGCCCGACGGGGTGGCCAGCCTGCCGCTGAGCGCGACCGACAAGGGCCGCCTGCTGCAGTACGGCCTGGACGAGCCGATGCTGTTCGTCGGCCACTACTGGCGCCGCGGTCGCCCGGCGCCGCTGCGCCCCAACCTGGCCTGCCTGGACTACAGCGCGGTGATGTACGGCAAGCTGGTGGCCTACCGCCTGGATGAAGAGACGCGGATCGACCCGGACAAGTTCGTCTGGGTCGAGGTGGAACGCCCGGAGGTGCCGCAATGAAACCGGTGGAAGCGCTGCGTCGCCCGCTGCAGGAAGACCTCGGCGGTTTCGTCGCCCTGCTGCGTCGCCTCCAGGTGCCGCACCGGGTCAGCGAGGAGCGCGGCTCGCAGGTGCTCTGGGTGCCGGCCGAGCCGCTGGCCGCCCAGGTGCGCGAGCTGTACCTGCGCTACCCGCACGGCGCCGCGGAGGAGGAGCTACCGAGCCCGGCGCTGCCCCAGCGGCCCGGCTTCGTCGCACAGCTGCGGGCGAGCTGGATGACCGCGCTGGTGCTGCTGGCGACCCTGGTCGTGGCCGGCCTGACCCTGCTCGGCGACAACTTTGCCGCCCTGCGCTGGCTGACCTTCCAGGACTTCCACATCCAGGGCGAGTACCTCTACTTCGTGCCCTGGGAGGCGAGCCTGGAGGCGGGGCAGTGGTGGCGCCTGGCGACGCCCATGCTGATCCACTTCGGCATCCTCCACCTGGCAATGAACAGCCTGTGGTACTGGGAGCTGGGCCGGCGCATCGAAGCGCGCCAGGGCGGCTTCGCCCTGCTGGGGCTGACGTTGCTGTTCGGCGTGCTGTCCAACCTGGCCCAGTTCCGCTTCGGCGGGCCGGCGCTGTTCGGCGGCCTGTCCGGCGTGCTCTACGGCCTGCTCGGCTACTGCTGGATCTTCCAACTGCTGGCGCCGACGCCGGCCTACGTGCTGCCGCGTGGCGTGCTGGGCATGATGCTGATCTGGCTGGTGGTGTGCCTGAGCGGGGTGATCGATACCCTGGGCTTCGGCTCCATCGCCAACGCCGCCCACGTCGGCGGCCTGGTCGCCGGCTGCGCCGCCGGCCTGATCGGCGGTGCGCTGGCGCGCGCGCGCCGGTAAACTGCCCCCCAGATTGTGGGAGCGGCCTTGGCCGCGAAGCTGTTCCTGCATGCGTTCTGACGTTACCGGAGCCCCGTATGTCGTCCTTTGCCGAAATGATCGAGAACATCACCCCCGAGATCTACCAGAGCCTCAAGCTGGCCGTGGAGATCGGCAAGTGGCCGGATGGCCGCAAGCTCACCCAGGAGCAGAAGGAGCTGTCGCTGCAGGCCATGATCGCCTGGGAGATCCAGAACCTGCCCGAGGAAGAGCGCACCGGCTACATGGGCACCTCGGAGTGCGGCTCCAAGTCCGAGCCGATCCCCAACCTGCTGTACACCTCCGTGGACACCCTGCACTGATGGTCGAGCTGGCCCGTGGCTCCCTGAGCAAGATGAAAGCGCAGCTGGATGCGCCGGTGCAATACGCCTTCCGCCTGGGCGACGAGGAGGTGCCGGTCAACCCGCTGATCGGCAAGACCCTGCGCCTGGAATACCTCGGCGCGATCCACTGCAGCCACTGTGGGCGGCGGACCAAGACCAGCTTCAGCCAGGGCTACTGCTACCCGTGCATGCAGAAGCTGGCCCAGTGCGACATCTGCATCGTCAGCCCGGAGCGCTGCCACTTCGAGGCCGGCACCTGTCGCGAGCCGAGCTGGGGCGAGCAGTTCTGCATGACCGACCACGTGGTCTACCTGGCCAACTCGTCCGGGGTGAAGGTCGGCATCACCCGCGCCACCCAGATTCCCACCCGCTGGATCGACCAGGGCGCGACCCAGGCGCTGCCGATCCTGCGCGTCGCCACCCGCCAGCAGTCGGGCTTCGTCGAAGACCTGCTGCGCAGCCAGGTGGCGGACAAGACCAACTGGCGCGCGCTGCTCAAGAGCGATGCCGCGCCGGTCGACCTGCCGGCGATCCGCGAGCGCATCCTCGACGCCTGCGCCGAGGGCCTGCACGCCCTGCAGCAGCGCTTCGGCATCCAGGCCGTGCAGCCGCTCGGCGAGCAGCCGGTGGTGGAAATCCGCTACCCGATCGAGGCCTACCCAGCCAAGATCACCAGCTTCAACCTGGACAAGGAGCCGCTGGTGGAGGGCACCTTGCTCGGCATCAAGGGTCAGTACCTGATGTTCGACACCGGGGTCATCAACATCCGCAAGTACACCGCCTACCAGTTGGCCGTGCACCACTGAGCCACTCGAACTCATCGCCAACGGGCCGTATCGCCGGCCCGCACAACAAGGGCCACAAGCCATGCGTACCGAACAGCCGAAAATGATCTACCTCAAGGACTATCAGGCCCCCGACTACCTGATCGACGAGACCCACCTGACCTTCGAGCTGTTCGAGGACCACACCCTGGTGCACGCCCAGCTGGTGATGCGGCGCAACCCCGAGGCCGGCGCGGGCCTTCCGCCGCTGGTGCTGGACGGCCAGCAGCTGGAGCTGCTGGAACTGAAGCTGGACGACCGCGAGCTGGGTGCCGGCGACTACCAGCTGAGCGACAGCCACCTGACCCTGCAGCCGACCCAGGAACGCTTCGTGGTCGACAGCAGCGTGCGCATCCACCCGGAAAGCAACACCGCGCTGGAGGGCCTGTACAAGTCCAGCGGCATGTTCTGCACCCAGTGCGAGGCCGAGGGCTTCCGCAAGATCACCTACTACCTCGACCGCCCGGACGTGATGAGCACGTTCACCACCACGCTCAGCGCCGAGCAGCACAGCTACCCGGTGCTGCTGTCCAACGGCAACCCGATCGCCAGCGGCAGCGAGGAGGGCGGTCGCCACTGGGCAACCTGGGAAGACCCGTTCAGGAAGCCGGCCTACCTGTTCGCCCTGGTCGCCGGCGACCTCTGGTGCGTGGAAGATACCTTCACCACCATGAGCGCCCGCGAAGTCACCCTGCGCATCTATGTCGAGCCGGAGAACATCGACAAAGTGCAGCACGCCATGGACAGCCTGAAGAAGTCGATGAAGTGGGACGAGCAGGTGTACGGCCGCGAGTACGACCTGGACATCTTCATGATCGTCGCGGTCAACGACTTCAACATGGGCGCCATGGAGAACAAGGGCCTCAACATCTTCAACTCGAGCTGCGTGCTGGCCCGCGCCGAGACCGCCACCGACGCCGCCCACCAGCGTGTCGAGGCGGTGGTGGCCCACGAATACTTCCACAACTGGTCCGGCAACCGGGTGACCTGCCGCGACTGGTTCCAGCTGTCGCTCAAGGAAGGCTTCACCGTGTTCCGCGACGCCGAATTCAGCGCCGACATGAACTCGCGCACGGTCAAGCGCATCGAGGACGTGGCCTACCTGCGCACCCACCAGTTCGCCGAGGACGCCGGCCCCATGGCCCACCCGGTGCGCCCGGACGCGTACATGGAGATTTCCAACTTCTACACCCTGACCATCTACGAGAAGGGTTCCGAAGTACTGCGCATGATCCATACCCTGCTGGGCGCGGAGAAGTTCCGCAAGGGCTCGGACCTGTACTTCCAGCGCCACGACGGCCAGGCCGTGACCTGCGACGACTTCGTCAAGGCCATGGAAGACGCCAGCGGCGTCGACCTGAGCCAGTTCAAACGCTGGTACAGCCAGGCCGGCACCCCGCGCCTGGAGGTCAGCGAGAGCTACGACGCGGCGGCCAACACCTATCGCCTGCAGTTCCGCCAGAGCTGCCCGGCCACGCCGGGCCAGGCCGAGAAGTTGCCCTTCGTCATCCCGGTGGAGCTGGCGCTGCTCGACGCCCAGGGCCGCGAACTGCCGCTGCAGCTGGTCGGCGAGGAGCGCCCGGCCGGCCGCTCCCGCGTGCTGCAGGTGACCCAGGCCGAGCAGGCCTTCACCTTCGTCAATATCGCGGAGAAGCCGCTGCCGTCGCTGCTGCGCGGCTTCAGCGCGCCGGTCAAGCTGAGTTTCCCCTACGGCCGCGACCAACTGATGTTCCTCATGCAGCACGACTCCGACGGCTTCAACCGCTGGGAGGCCGGCCAGCAGCTAGCCGTGCAGGTGCTGCAGGAGCTGATCGGACAGCACCAGCGCGGCGAGGCCCTGGCGCTCGACCAGCGCCTGGTCGCCGCGCTGCGCAGCGTGCTGGAGAACGAGTCCCTGGACCAGGCCATGGTCGCCGAGATGCTGTCGCTGCCGGGGGAGGGCTACCTCACCGAGATCGCCGAGGTGGCCGACGTCGACGCCATCCACGCGGCCCGCGAGTTCGCCCGCGCGCAACTGGCCGAGGCGCTGTTCGAGCCGCTGTGGAAGCGCTACCAGGCCAACCGCGAGATTTCCCGCGCCACCGCCTACGTGGCCGAGTCCAGCCACTTCGCCCGGCGCAGCCTGCAGAATATCGCGCTGTCCTACCTGATGCTCACCGGCAGGCCGGAGGTGCTGGCCGCGACCCTGGAGCAGTACGAGGCCTGCGACAACATGACCGAGCGCCTGACCGCCCTGGCCGTGCTGGTCAACTCGCCGTTCGAGGCGGAGAAGGCCAAGGCGCTGGAAGCCTTCGCCGAGCATTTCAAGGACAACGCCCTGGTCATGGACCAGTGGTTCAGCGTGCAGGCCGCCTGCACCCTGCCGGGCGGCCTGGTGCGGGTGCAGACGCTGATGCAGCACCCGGCCTTCACGATGAAGAACCCGAACAAGGTGCGCGCGCTGATCGGTGCCTTCGCCGGGCAGAACCTGGTCAACTTCCATGCGGCCGACGGCAGCGGCTACCGCTTCCTGGCCGACCAGGTGATCAGCCTGAACGCCTCCAACCCGCAGATCGCCTCGCGCCAGCTCAGCCCGCTGACCCGCTGGCGCAAGTACGACGCGCCGCGCCAGGCGCTGATGCGCGGCGAGCTGGAGCGCATCCTGGCCTCGGGCGAGCTGTCCAGCGACGTCTACGAGGTGGTCAGCAAGAGCCTGGCCTGATCGGTGATGGCGTTACCGAGCGCTTGCTTGGTAACGCCATCTGTTACCGACTGTTTCCTTTCTACCTGATCAGCTTTTCCGCCTCGCCGCAGGCCCCGCCGCAGACGCCTTTTCCTCTGCGGAAGCCCCGGATTCTCAAGGCTAGACTGCGCCAGGCAGGGGACAAATTGAGACAACCTCGGGTGTGATCGGCCATTTTCCGGACCGCGATGGCGGAAGCGGGAAATCGGGCCTTCTTGGTATCGATCTTGAATGGCAGGTGCTCGGCCGCCGTCGCGGTCCCGTGGCCCAGTGCCCATAACAAGAACAATCGATCCATGGAGTTGCCGATGGCCATCCCCTTGCGCAAGTCGTCCCTGTCCCTCGCTCCCGCCAAGGCGGGCTTCGCCCTCGCCGGGCTGGTTCCGCTGCTGCTGGCGGCGCCGGCCTCGGCCGTCGAATTCAGCTTCGTCGATGGCGAAGTGACCGGCTCGCTGGACACCACCGTATCCTACGGCCAGCTGTACCGGGTGCAGGGCCAGGACAAGACCAACGACGACACCAACGGCAACGACGGCAATCGCAACTTCGACACCGGTCTGGTCTCCGAGGTGTTCAAGATCACCTCCGACCTGGAGGCCAACTACCGCAACTACGGCATGCTCGTGCGCGGCACCGCCTTCTATGACACCCAGATCATGGACAAGCGCAACGACAACGACGACTTCCGGCCGAGCCAGAGCTACCCGCACAACGATCGCTTCACCGACGCGACCCGGCGCAGTGCCGGCCGCAGCGCCGAAATCCTCGACGCCTACGTCTACGGCAACTGGGACGTGGGCAGCATGCCGCTGACCGTGAAGGTCGGCCGCCAGGTGTTCAACTGGGGCGAGGGCATCTTCTACCGCGGTGGCATCAACACCACCAATCCGATCGACGCCGGCAAGTTCCGCCTGCCGGGCTCCGAACTCAAAGAGGTGCTGGTCCCGGTGGAGGCCTTCAACTTCAACGTCGGCCTGACCGACAACCTGTCCCTGGAAGGCTTCTACCAGTGGAACTGGAAGGAGTCGGCGATCGACCCGTCCGGCACCTTCTTCTCCGAGACGGACCTGTTCGCCGAGGGCGGCAACACCGCCTACACCCGTTTCGACGACCCGCTGGTGAGCCAGCTGCTGGCGGCCTATCCGCTGGCCGCCCAGTTCGGCCTGGTGGGCAGCGGGCCGTACGGCCCGAACGCCTACCTGGACCCGACCAACAACGTGTTCAAGGTGGCCAACATCGGCAGCGACATCAATGCCAAGAACGATGGCCAGTACGGCTTCGCCCTGCGCTACGTGGCGGAGGAGCTGAACCTCACCGAGTTCGGCTTCTACTTCATCAACTACCACGCCAAGGAGCCGCAGATCGCCGTCGACCTGGGCAGCTACCAGGGCGTGGACTTCACCAATCCGCTGTGGGGCGCGGTGCCCGACGCCGCCCGGCCCGGCCTGGCGACCCTGGACGCCGCCAGCAACGCCATCGCCCGCCGCGAGTACGTGGAGGACATCCGGGTCTACGGCTTCAGCTTCAACACCACCATCGGCGAGGCCTCGGTATTCGGCGAACTGGCCTACCGGCCCAACCTGCCGGTAGGCATCAGCGCTACCAACGACCTGCTCGGCGACCTGCTGGGCCAGGGCTTCTTCGGCCTGACCGACATCTACGACGCCGGCGTGGCGGGCGACCAGGCCTGCGCCGACATCTCCGGCAAGCGCCTGTGCCGCGGCCCGACCTTCCACAACTACGAGCGCATCGAGGCGTTCAACCTGTCCATCGGCACCATCTACAACTTCGGCCCCGCGCTCAGCTTCGACTCGCTGATGGGCGTGGCCGAACTGGCCTCCGAGCACGCCCGCGCCAGCAGCCTGAGCTACACCGCCTACGACGGCAGCAAGCGCGGCTTCTCCGGCCGGCCGAACGGCGCCTACGTGTCCGGCTACGACGACAAGGACCAGCTCGACCGCGACGCCTACGGCTACACCCTGGCCCTGTCCGGCACCTGGAACGACGTCTACGCCGGGGTCAACCTGTCGCCCTTCGCCGTGTTCAAGCACAACTTCAAGGGCAACTCGCACCAGACCGGCAACTTCGTCGAAGGGGCCATGGCCTACTCGGTCGGCCTGCGCGCCAGCTACCTGAACAGCCTGGAGGCCGAAGTGCAGTACACCGAATACTATGGCGGCGGGCAGAACAACAGCGGCCGCGACCGCGACAACGTCGGCGTCAACCTCAAGTATTCCTTCTGAAACCGCATCCCAGGGCAGGGCGGCCAGGCCGCCCGGCCCGTTCGTACGGAGAATCGACAATGCTGATGAAACACACGCTGATGGGCGCCGCAGTCGCCCTCGCGCTTTCCGCCGGTAGCGCCCTGGCGGCCGTCTCCGCCGACGAGGCGGCCAAGCTGGGCACCAGCCTGACGCCGTTCGGCGCGGAAAAGGCCGGCAACGCCGATGGCAGCATCCCGGAATGGACCGGCGGCATCACCCAGCCGCCGGCGGGCTTCAAGGGCGGCGGCCAGCACCACATCGACCCGTTCCCGGACGACAAGCCGCTGTTCACCATCACCAAGGCCAACCTGGACCAGTACCGGGACAAGCTGAGCGCGGGCCAGATCGCCCTGTTCGAAGCCTACCCGGAGACCTTCCAGATGCCGGTGTACCAGAGCCGTCGCTCCGGCTCGGCGCCCCAGTGGGTCTACGACAACACCATCAAGAACGCCACCAGCGCCAAACTGGTCGCCGGTGGCAACGGCTTCGCCGACGCCTATGGCGGGATTCCCTTCGCGATCCCGCAGAACGGCCTGGAAGCCCTGTGGAACCACATCGTGCGCTACCGCGGCACCTACATCACCCGGCGCTCCGCCGAGGTGGCGGTGCAGCGCAACGGCGCCTACTCGCCGGTGGTGTCGGAGACCGAGGCGCTGTTCCGCTACTACGACCCGAAGGGCAGCTACGGCGACCTGAAGAACATCCTCTTCTACTACCTGTCCTTCACCAAGAGCCCGGCGCGCCTGGCCGGCGGCGCGGCGCTGGTGCACGAGACCCTGGACCAGGTCAAGGAGCAGCGCCAGGCCTGGGCCTACGCGGCCGGCCAGCGCCGCGTGCGGCGTGCGCCGAACCTGGCCTACGACACACCGATCGCCGCCTCGGAAGGCCTGCGCACCGCCGACGACACCGACATGTTCAACGGCGCGCCGGACCGCTACGAGTGGAAGCTGCTGGGCAAGAAGGAGCTGTACATCCCCTACAACAACTACAAGATCTCCAGCCCGGGGGTGAAGTACAAGGATGTGCTGCAGGTCGGCCACCTCAACCCGGCGCTGACCCGCAACGAACTGCACCGCGTCTGGGTGGTGGAGGGCACGCTCAAGCCGGGCGCCCGCCACATCTATTCCAAGCGCACCCTGTACCTCGACGAGGACAGCTGGCAGGCTGCCATCGTCGACCAGTACGACGGCCGTGGCGAGCTGTGGCGCGTGTCGGTCGCCTACCTGAAGAACTACTACGACCTGCCCACCACCTGGTCGGCCATGGAAGCCTTCCACGACCTGCAGAGCCGTCGCTACCACGTGCAGAACCTGGACAGCGAAGAGCCGGCCACCGTCGACTTCACCAAGGCCACCCCGGAAGACAGCTACTTCACGCCGTCCGCCCTGCGCCGCCGCGGCACCCGCTGAGGTATCGACGCCCTGGCCGCCGGCTTGGCGCGGCCTCTTTGCGACCCGGCCCCGGCCGGGTCGCCTTTTTCCAGCAGGCCATTTCGGGTAGGGTGCGCCGTGTTCGTTCTGGGCTGTGGGGCTCGTCACAGAGCCGCTGCGGCGCTTAACAAAACATAACGTCACGCCGATTGTCAGTTTTTTCCAAAGCCGTATAGCATGAGGTCCGCCTAACACAAGGCTTGAACCCACCTATAAGAATAAAGGGGGAATACATGCGTGAGCCCGTCATGCGGCGCACCCGCTCCGGTTGCCTGACATCCGTCCAGGCCCAGGCCCGTCATCCATCGCCGCTGGCGAAGGCGCTGTCCTTGTTCAGCGTCTGTTCCGTTCTGGCTTTCGCTGCGCCTCTGCCGCTCCAGGCCGCGGACGCCGCCACCGTCACTTCCATCGAATCGCCCAAGGCCGTCACCAGCCTGCTGCTGGACATCGCCCATGCCGGCAAGCGCCTGGTCGCCGTCGGTGATCGCGGCCACATCCTGTTCTCCGAAGACGCGGGGCGCAACTGGGTCCAGGCCCGGGTGCCGAGCCGCCAGCTGCTGACCGCGGTGTACTTCGTCGACGACAAGCATGGCTGGGCCGTCGGCCACGACGCGCAGATCCTCGCCACCGACGACGGCGGCGCCAACTGGACGCTGCAGTTCGAAGACCTGGAGCGCGAGGCGCCGCTGCTGGACATCTGGTTCCGTGACGCCAGCAACGGTTACGCCGTGGGTGCCTACGGCGCGCTGCTGGAAACCAGCGATGGCGGCAAGCACTGGGAAAACGTCAGCGATCGCCTCGACAACGAGGACGGCTATCACCTCAACGGCATCGCCGCGGTGAAGGACGCCGGCCTGTTCGTCGTGGGCGAGGCGGGCAGCATGTTCCGCTCCGCCGACTGGGGCCAGACCTGGGAAAAGGTCCAGGGGCCGTACGAGGGCACCCTGTTCGGCGCCATCGGCACCTCCAGCGCCAATACCGTCCTGGCCTACGGCCTGCGCGGCAACCTGTACCGCTCCACCGACTTCGGCAATACCTGGCAGCAGGTCAAGCTGCTCTCCGACAGCGGCCCGCTGGAGTTCGGCCTGGCCAACGCCAGCCTGCTCAAGGACGGCACCGTGGTCATCGTCGGTCATGGCGGCAGCGTGCTGACCAGCAAGGACTCCGGCCGGACCTTCTCGGTGGTCAACCGCGCCGACCGCGCCTCGCTTTCCGGGGTGACCGACGATGCGGCGGGCAACCTGATCCTGGTGGGTCAGGGCGGCGTGCATGTCGCCGATTCGACTGGCGAAGAGCCAGGCACAAAACAATAAGTCGGGGCGAATGAGCATATGAGTTCCACCAGCAGCCATCACCAGGACAAGGCGACCTTCCTCGAGCGCCTGATTTTCAACAACCGGCCCGTGGTGATCGCGCTGTGCGCGCTGATCACCATCCTGCTCCTGTGGCAGGCGTCGCACATCCGCCCCTCGACCAGCTTCGAGAAGATGATCCCGCTGGAGCATCCCTTCATCGAGAAGATGCTCGAGCACCGCAACGACCTGGCCAACCTGGGCAACACCGTGCGCATTTCCGTGGAGGCGAAGGATGGCGACATCTTCTCCAAGGAATACATGGAGACCCTGCGCCAGATCCACGACGAAGTGTTCTACATCCCCGGCGTCGACCGTTCCGGTCTGAAGTCGCTGTGGAGCCCGAGCGTGCGCTGGACCGAAGTGACCGAAGAGGGCTTCGACGGCGGCGAAGTGATCCCGCAGACCTACGACGGCTCGGCGCGCAGCCTCGGCCAGTTGCGCGGCAACGTGCTGAAGTCCGGCCAGGTCGGCCGCCTGGTGGCCAACAACTTCAAGTCCAGCATCGTCGACGTGCCGCTGCTCGAGCAGTACCCGGACCCGAACGACCAGAGCAAGCTGCTCAACCTGGACTACCGCCAGTTCTCCCATGAGCTGGAAGAGAAGATCCGCGACAAGTACCAGGCGCAGAACCCGAACGTGCAGATCCATATCGTCGGCTTCGCCAAGAAGGTCGGCGACCTGATCGACGGCCTGCTCATGGTGGTGGCCTTCTTCGGCGTGGCCCTGGCCATCACCCTGGTGCTGCTGTACTGGTTCAGCTGGTGCATCCGCTCGACCATCTCGGTGGTGTCCACCACCCTGATCGCGGTGGTCTGGCAGCTGGGCCTGATGAACCTGGCCGGCTTTGGTCTCGACCCGTACTCGATGCTGGTGCCGTTCCTGATCTTCGCCATCGGTATTTCCCACGGCGTGCAGAAGATCAACGGTATCGCCCTGCAGTCGAGCGACGCGGACAACGCCCTGACCGCCGCGCGGCGAACCTTCCGCCAGCTGTTCCTGCCGGGCATGATCGCCATCCTGGTGGACGCCGTCGGCTTCATCACCCTGCTGATCATCGACATCGGCGTGATCCGCGAACTGGCCATCGGTGCCTCCATCGGCGTCGGCGTGATCGTGTTCACCAACCTGATCCTGCTGCCGGTGGCGATCTCCTACATCGGCATCAGCAAGCGCGCGGTCGAGCGCAGCAAGCGCGAGGCCAACCGCGACCAGCCGTTCTGGCGCCTGCTGTCCAACTTCGCCCATCCGGTGGTGGCGCCTATCTCGGTGGTCATCGCACTGACTGCCGGCGTGTCCGCCTTCTGGTATCAGAAGGCCCACCTGCAGATCGGCGACCTCGACCAGGGTGCGCCGGAGCTGCGTCCGGACTCGCGCTACAACAAGGACAACGACTTCATCATCAACAACTACTCGACCAGTTCCGACGTACTGGTGGTGATGGTCAAGACGCCGAACGAAGGCTGCTCCACGCACCAGACCCTGGCGCCGATGGACGAGCTGATGTGGCGCCTGGAGAACACCGAGGGCGTGCAGTCGGCCATCTCGATGGTCAGCGTGTCCAAGCAGGTGATCAAGGGCATGAACGAAGGCAGCCTCAAGTGGGAAAGCCTGTCGCGCAACCCGGACATCCTCAACAACTCCATCGCCCGCGCGGACGGCCTGTACAACGCCGACTGCTCGCTGGCGCCGGTGCTGGTGTTCCTCAACGACCACAAGGCCGCGACCCTCAAGCGTGCGGTGGGCGTGGTCGAGGACTTCGCCAAGGACAACAACAAGGACGACCTGCAGTTCATCCTCGCCGCCGGTAACGCCGGTATCGAGGCGGCCACCAACGAGGTGATCGCCACTTCCGAACTGAAGATCCTGGTGCTGGTGTACATCTGCGTGGCGGTGATGTGTCTGATCACCTTCCGTTCCTTCGGCGCCATGCTGTGCATCATCCTGCCGCTGATCCTGACCTCCATCCTGGGCAACGCCCTGATGGCCTGGCTGGGCATCGGCGTGAAGGTGGCGACCCTGCCGGTGATCGCGCTCGGCGTGGGCATCGGGGTGGACTACGGCATCTACATCTACAGCCGCCTGGAAAGCTTCCTGCGCGCCGGCATGCCGCTGCAGGAGGCCTACTACCAGACCCTGCGCTCCACCGGTAAAGCGGTGCTCTTCACCGGTCTGTGCCTGGCCATCGGCGTGGTGACCTGGATCTTCTCGGCGATCAAGTTCCAGGCCGACATGGGGTTGATGCTGACCTTCATGCTGCTGTGGAACATGTTCGGCGCGCTGTGGCTGCTGCCGGCCCTGGCCCGCTTCCTGATCCGCCCGGAGAAACTCGCCGGCAAACAGGGCGGCTCGCTGTTCGCGCACTGATCGCGACCCGACCCTGGCTGTACCGGAACGCCCGATGCTTCGCATCGGGCGTTCTGCTTTGGGGGGCGGATATCAGAGGTAGGACAAGTGAAACCCGCGAGCTGTGCTGCGCCTAGCGCGGGTTTCTCCCGTTGTGTACAGCCTGTGGCCGTGGCCCGGATGCAATCCGGGATGGACGGGTGGGATTTCCCACGAGGCAGCGTTTCGGTGCGCGCGGCGCACCCTACGGGGTGCTATGCCGCATTCAGCACTGGCCACCACAACTCAGTTCTGGCGCTTGGCCGTGTGGGTGAAAGCCGTGAGCTGCGCTGCACCTAGCGCGGGTTTCACCCGCCCTACGGTTTGTGCACGTAGGGATGGGCGGGTGGCGGTTTCCCGCGAGGCAGCGTTTCAGTGTGCGCGGCGTACCTACAGTAGGGTGCGCCGTGCGCACCTTGGAGCGCGATACCTCGACTCAGCGCCGATAGATATCCAGCAGCACCTGGTCGAGGATAGCCGAGGCCCCCCAGGGGCGTGGGTCGTTGAGGATGGCGACCACCACCCAGTTCTGCCCCTTGGCCGTGCGGGTGAAGCCGGCGATGGCGCGCACGTTGTTCAGGGTCCCGGTCTTGATATGGGCCTGGCCTTCCATGCCGGTGCGCTTGAGGCGCTTGCGCATGGTGCCGTCCATGCCCACCAGCGGCATCGAGGCGATGAACTCCGGCGCATAGGGGCTGTGCCAGGCCGCCTGCAGCATGCCAGCCATCTCCCGGGCGCTGACCCGTTCGGCGCGGGACAGGCCGGAGCCGTTCTCGATCACCAGATGCGGCGCGGTGATGCCCTTCTTCGCCAGCCAGCCGCGGATCACCCGCTGGGCGGCCTTGGCGTCGTCGGGGTCGGCGCGATCGCGGAAGGTCTGGCCCAGGCTGAGGAACAGCTGCTGGGCCATGGTGTTGTTGCTGTATTTGTTGATGTCGCGGATGACTTCGACCAGGTCCGGCGAGAAGGTGCGGGCCAGCAGCTGGGCCTTCTTGGGCACGTCACCGACCCGGTCCTTGCCGAGGATGCTGCCGCCCAGTTCCTGCCAGATGGCGCGCACGGCGCCGGCGGCGTAACCCGGGTGGTCGAGCAGGGCCAGGTAGGTCTGCGCGCTGCATCCCTCGTTCAGCTTGCCGGTCACCACCAGGGTGGTGCCGTCGAACTGGGTGACCGGGTTGTAGCGCACGTCCGGCCAGGCGGGGCACTTGGCGGCGCCGAGGGCCTTGACCTGATTGTCGATGCGCACGTTGGTCAGCGGCGGCTCCATCATCACGCTGACCTTGCCGCCACTGGTGCGGGTGACCATGCGCACTGCCTTGAGGTTGACCAGCAGCGAGTCGGGGGTGACCAGGAACGGCTTGTTCGGGTCGCCACCGTCGTCGTTGAAGGCCGGCAGCTGCGGGGGGTTGAAGTGGTTGCGGTCCAGCACCAGATCGCCGGTGATGCGCTGCACGCCGTTGGCGCGCAGGTCGCGCATCATCAGCCAGAGCTTTTCCATGTTCAGCTTGGGGTCGCCGCCGCCCTTGAGGTAGAGGTTGCCGTTGAGCACCCCGTCCTTCAGCGGGCCGTCGCCGTAGAACTCGGTGCGCCACTGGTGGGTGGGGCCGAGCAGTTCGAGGGCGGCGTAGGTGGTGACCAGCTTCATGGTCGAGGCCGGGTTCACCGATACGTCGGCGTTGTGGATGATGCCTCCGCCGCTGCCGTCCAGCGGCAGGGCCACCAGCGACAGGCTGCCAGCCTTCAGCTTGTTGGCCGTGAGCGCCTGCTGCACCTTGGCCGGCAGTGTGCTGCTGACCTGGGCGGCGGAGAGGGGAAGGGTGACCGGGAGGAGGAGCGAAGCGATGACGATGTTGCGCAGCGTTCTGATCATTTGGCACGGGCCCAGGCAGAAAAAAGGGCGAAAAGAGGGTGCAGCTGGAGTGATTTTGTCGCGCATTATGCCCCATGCATCTCGTCCTCGGGGCCCTGAAAGCCGGCTGCGCGGGCTTTTTTCCGAACGGGCGGGCAGCTGGCGCGGCAACCTGCTAGAGTGCCGCCCGTTGCAATCATGAGTATCTAGGAGTGTTTATGGCCACCAACCGTTCCCGCCGCCTGCGCAAGAAGCTGTGCGTCGACGAATTCCAGGAGCTGGGCTGCGAGTTGACCCTCGACCTGCGCGAGGGCCTTGGCGAGGCCGAGATCGACGATTTCCTCGATGCCTTCCTGCGCGACGCCATCGAGGGCAACGGCCTGGGCTACGTCGGCGGCGAGGACTACGGCTTCGTCTGCCTGTCCAGCCGTGGCTCGGTCAGCGAGGAGCAGCGCTCCCGGCTCGAGGCCTGGTTGAAGGATCGCAAGGAGCTGAGCGGCTACACCCTCAGCCCGCTGCTGGACGTGTGGTACCCGGAGAACCCGATCAACCCTCAGGGCTGATAGCCCGACGATCGAGTCCGACTGGCCGGGTACTGGCTGGTCTAGGAAGGCGCCGTTTTCTCTTGGAGGAAGCGGCGCTTTTTTTATGGGCCTGATGCTCTTTCCCGATGTGCAGGAGCGCACTGTGCGACCTTGTTGACATGCTGTCCAGTATCGGACAGCGATTCAGCAAAGTGTTCCGAATGGTCAGGGATGAACACCTGCGGAGCCTCGCCAGGCCCCGCGTTTGCTGGGCTGGCGACTTGGCACGGGGCCTGCTTTGACGGCTGCCCCCAGATCGACCGTGGAAACCGAGATGACCGCCGCTCCAGTCCCCGTCCTGATCCGCCCGGCCCGGCCGGAGGACGCCCGCGCCATCGCCGCGCTGCATATCCGCAGCTGGCAGGCGACCTACCGGGGCCTGCTGTCGACGGGATTCCTCGCCGGGCTGGACGCCAGCCTGGAGCGCCGCGTGGCCTGGTTCGAGAAGGCCATTAGCGATGGCGTGCCGACGATCCATGTGGCCGAGGCCGAAGGAGCGCTGTTGGGCTGGTGCTCCTGCGGCGCCAGCCGCGACGAGGACGTGGCGCCGGCCACCGGCGAGCTGATGGCCATCTACCTGCAGCCGGAGGCCTGGGGCCGGGGCATTGGCGGCCAGCTCTGGCGCGTCGCCCGCCAGGCCCTGGAGGAGGCCGGCTTCACCGCCGTCACCGCCTGGGTGCTGGACGGCAACCTGCGCCATCCGTTTCTACCAGGGCGCCGGCTTCGTCGCCGACGCCGCCAGCCAGCGCACCTTCGAGGAGAACGGCGAACCGCTGCCCCTGACCCGCTTCCACCTGCCGCTCCGCACTTCCGCCTGACTCCGTTCCCTGCCGCAAGGACATTTACGCCGATGAGCGTCTTCAGATTCACCCCGCGCGCGCCTAGCGCCTTGCTCGACTGGAACATCCGCAGCCTGCCCGACACGCCGCTGAAGTTCGTGCTGTTCTTCGTCCGCCACTATCGGCCCTGGTACCTGGCCATCCTGCTGCTGCAGGTCGCCGCGGTGGTCTGCACCATCCTCGTTCCCTGGGGGCTGGGCCAGATCACCCGGCTGGTTAGCGAGGGGCTGAGCGCCGAGCGCGCGCTGGTGGTGCTGCAGTGGCCGGTGCTGGCCTTCGCCGCGCTGGTGCTGCTGGAGGTGCTGTTCACCCGTGGCGCCACGGGGGTGCATATCCGGGTGCTGCCGCAGCAGCGGCGCACCGTCACCCACGCGGTGTACGCCTACCTGCAGCAGCACTCCCACCGCTTCGTCAGCAGCGAGTTCGCCGGCGCGCTGGCGCACCGGGTGGCCGAGGTGGCGCTGGGGGTCAACCAGACCCTGAGCATCCTGCTGTTCGACCTGATCCCGCTGATCGTCACCCTGACCCTGGCCACCGCGCTGCTGTGGACAGCCTCGGGGCTGCTGGCGGCGTTCATGTTCGGCTGGTCGGTGCTGTTCATCGTGGTCTGCTACCACCTGGCCAAGCGCAGCCACCCGCTGGCCCAGCACTACTCCGCGGCGCGCAGCACCAGCACCGGCAAGGTGGTGGACGCGGTGAGCAACCTGACCAACATCCGCCTGTTCGCCCGCCACTCCTACGAGCACGGCTACCTGGGCGACTACCTGGAGCGGGAAGTGGGCGCCGCCTACCGTTCGTTCGGCTACATGGAGAAGATCCGCTGGTTCCAGTCGGTCTCGGGCATGCTGCTGAAGGTCGGCGTGCTGCTGCTGTCGCTGTACCTGTGGCGCAGCGGGCAGATCAGCATCGCCACCTTCGTCATGTCCACCAGCCTGTCGCTGCTGATCATCAACGACGTGGCCAGCCTGTCGCGGCGCTTCCTGGAGTTCTTCGAGGCCACCGGCAACATCGCCAACGGCGTGCGCACCCTGATCCGCCCGCACGAGGTGGTGGACAGGCCGGATGCCAGGCGGCTCGAAGTCAGCCGCGGCGAGGTGGAGTTCCGCGACGTGGCCTTCGGCTACTCGCCGGACCGGCCGATCTTCCAGGACCTCAACCTGCGCATCCCGGCCGGCCAGCGGGTCGGCCTGGTGGGCTCCTCGGGCTCGGGCAAGTCGACCCTGCTCAACCTGCTGCTGCGCCTGTACGACGTGAACGCCGGCCAGGTGCTGATCGACGGGACCGACGTGCGCGAGGTGACCCAGCACTCGCTGCACCAGCAAATCGGCCTGATTCCCCAGGAGCCGGGGCTGTTCCACCGCAGCATCCGCGAGAACATCCACTACGGGCGCCTGGACGCCTCGCCGGAGGAGGTCGCGGCGGCCATCCACCGCGCCGGGGCCAGTGCCTTCATCGAGTCCATGGACAAGGGCTACGATTCGCTGGTCGGCGAGCGCGGGGTCAAGCTCTCCGGCGGCCAGCGCCAGCGCATCGCCATCGCCCGGGTGCTGCTGAAGAACGCGCCGATCCTGGTGATGGACGAGGCCACGTCCAGCCTGGACTCGATCACCGAGCGCTTCATCCAGGACAAGCTGGACGAGATCATGGACGGCAAGACGGTGATCGTCGTCGCCCACCGTCTGTCCACCGTCGCCCACCTGGACCGTATCCTGGTGTTCGACAAGGGCCGGGTGGTGGAGGACGGCAGCCACCAGGAGCTGCTGAAGAAGCGCGGTTACTACTACCGCCTGTGGAGCCGGCAGTCCGACGGCTCCTTCCACGAGGACTCCGCCGAGGCGGTGTAAGCCATCCACATGTGGGAGCGGGCTTGCCCGCGAATGACACGACACAAGCGCTTCGCGGGCAGAGCCCGCTCCTACAATCCACCACAGGAGAACGCAATGAGTCACCGTCCCCTGGGCCGCTCCGGCCTGCTGGTCTCGCCCCTGACCCTCGGCAGCATGATGTTCGGCGGGCCGACCGACGCCGACACCTCGCGGCGCATCATCGACACCGCCTTCGACCAGGGCATCAACTTCATCGACACCGCCGACGTGTACAACGCCGGGCATTCCGAGGAGATCGTCGGCCAGGCCATCGCTGCCCGGCGTGACGACTGGGTGCTGGCCTCCAAGGTCGGCATGGGGCCGGCGGACGGGCCTGCCAACCAGCGCGGCCTGGGCCGCAAGCATATCCTGCGCTCCATCGAAGCCAGCCTGCGCCGGCTGGGCACCGATTACCTGGACATCTATTACCTGCACCGCGAGGACCACCAGGCGCCGCTGGAGGAGACCGTCTCGACCCTCGGCGACCTGCTGCGCCAGGGCAAGATCCGCTACTGGGGCGTGTCCAACTTCCGCGGCTGGCGCATCGCCGAGATCGTCAACGTCGCCGAGCGCCTGGGCGTGGCCAGGCCCATCGTCAGCCAGCCGCTGTACAACCTGGTCAACCGCCAGGCCGAGGTGGAGCAGATCACCGCCGCCGCCTTCCACGGTCTCGGCGTGGTGCCCTACAGCCCGCTGGCACGCGGCGTGCTCAGCGGCAAGTACCGGCCCGGCGAGGCGCCGGACGGCGACAGTCGCGCGGGGCGCCAGGACAAGCGCATCCTCGAGACCGAATGGCGCGACGAGTCGCTGCACATCGCCCAGCGGGTACGGGAGCACGCGGAGCGGCGCGGCGTCGGCGTGGTCGAGTTCGCCATCGCCTGGGTGCTGCACAACGCCGCGGTCGCCTCGGCCATCGCCGGCCCGCGCACCGAGGAACACTGGGCCACCTACGCCAGGGCGCTGGAGGTGGCGATCACGGCGGAGGACGAGGCCTTCGTCGATGCCCTGGTGACGCCGGGGCACGCCTCGACGCCGGGCTACAACGACCCGACCCATTTCGTTTCCGGGCGCCCGCTGCGGTGACAGGGCGAGTCGTCGACCCCGACGCCTACCTGGAGACGCCGCAGGGGCGGGTGTTCAGCGCCGAGCGCAACCGTCAGGCCTGGGAGCGGGCCTATGCGGATGTGGAGACGCTGCTGGCCGACGCCAGCCGGCTCTATCTGGTCATGGGTGTGCAGGGTGCGGGCAAGTCGACCTGGATCGCGCGGCATGCCGCCGAACTGGAGGAGGGCGCCGTGTTATTCGACGCGGCGCTGCCGGCAGCCCGCCACCGCGCGCCGCTGCTGGCGCTGGCCCGGGCGCGGGGCGTGCCGGTGGTGGCGGTGTTCGTCCAGGCGACCCTGGAAGAGGCACTGGCCCGCAACGGGCTGCGCACGCCGGACAAGGTGGTGCCGGAGCAGGCGCTGCGCAGCGTGTTCGCGATGCTGGAGCCGCCCACCGTCGAGGAAGGCTTCGCGTCGGTGCTGCGGGTCGACGCCTGATCAGCCGGCGGCGCTGACCAGCTGGGCCAGCCGGGCGGCCAGTTCGGCCCGGCGGAACGGCTTGGCCAGCACCTCGAAGCCGCTGATCTGGGCGGGCGTGAGGTTGGCGTAGCCGGTGATGATCAGCACCGGCAGGGCGGGGAAGCGCCGGCGCAGATCCTGGGCCAGCTGGGCGCCGGTCTTGTCGGCCATGAGGTGGTCGGTGACCAGCACGTCCGGGGTCAGGCCCGATTCGATGGCGCGCAGCGCGGCAGCGGCGGAAGACGCCTCGGTGACCTGGTAGCCCAGGTCGCCCAGCTGCAGCGCGGTGGTCTGGCGCACCAGGGCCTCGTCGTCCACCAGCAGCACGTGGGCCGGCCGTGGCGCCACCGGGGCTTCCGCCGGGCCGTTGTCGACGCTGGCCGCTTCGCATGGGGCGATGGGCAGCCAGACGTTGACCCGGGTGCCCTGGCCGCTGTGGGAGGCGATGTCGAAGCCGCCGCCGGACTGCGCCGCCAGCCCCTGGACCATGGACAGGCCGAGGCCGGTGCCTTTGCCCACGCCCTTGGTGGAGAAGAACGGCTCGACGCAGCGGCTCAGGGTTTCCTCGCTCATGCCGCTGCCGTTGTCCGTCACCGCCAGGCACACGTAGCGGCCGGCCGCGAGGCCGTGGACCTGGCCCTCGACCACCTCGTCCAGGCCGGCGCCGATCTCCAGCCGCCCGCCGTCTTCCATGGCGTCGCGGGCGTTCACCGCCAGGTTGAGGATGGCCAGTTCGAGCTGGTGCGGGTCGACCACCACGGCCGGCAGCCGGTCGGAGATGTCGATGGCCACGTCGATCATCGGCCCGAGCGAGCGCTCGATGAGGTCGCGCATGTCGTTGACCAGTTCTTCCAAGGCCACGGCGCGGGGCCTGAGGGTCTGCCGGCGGGCGAAGCTCAGCAGGCGGCCGACCAGGATGCGCGCGCGGTCGGCCGCCTGCAGCGCGCCGTCGATGAGGCGGGTCGAGCGATCGTCGTCGAGGCGCCGGCGGAGCAGTTCCAGCGAGGCCATGATCGGCGTCAGCAGGTTGTTGAAGTCGTGGGCGATGCCGCCGGTGAGCTGGCCGATCATCTCCATCTTGCGCGCCTCGTGCAGCTGCGCCGCGGCCGTCTCGCGCTGGGCGACCATGGCCGCGACGCGCTCCTCCAGGCCCTCGTTCAGCTCGCGCAGATCGGTCTCGGCGCGCACCCGCTCGCTGATGTCCACGCACACGCAGAGCAGGCCGCCGAGCGCCTGCTCGCCGACCAGCGGGGTGATCTGGTTCTGCACCCAGACCGGCGTGCCGTCGGGGCGGGTGTAGCGCTTGGTGATCTCGAACGAGGCGCCATCCTCGACCTGGCGCTCGCACAGCGGCGCGTGGCTGGCGAGGTCGTCGGGGTGGGTGATGTCGTGCATGCGCAGGCCCAGCAGCGCTTCGCGCGGGCGGCCGACGATCTCGCAATAGCGGTCGTTGACCCGGGTGAAGTGCCAGGCGTGGTCGCACACGGCGATACCGGCGCTGGCCTGGTCGAACATCGCCGACAGCTGCGCCGAGCTGGCGCGCAGCGCCACTTCGGCGCGGGCGTGGACGATCGACACCCAGGCCAGCTTGGCCGCCTCCTCGACCAGCCGCCGCTCGTGCTCGGAGAAGGCGTGGGGCCGGTTGTAGTGGATCGCCAGCACGGCCTCCAGCCGGCCGTGGCGCAGCAGCGGGACGTGCAGCGCGGCGGCCAGGTCGAGGCCAGTCGCCAGCGCCTTCTCGCCAGCGTTCAGCAGGGCCTCGCGGGCGATGTCCTCGCGCACCACCGAGCCGCCGGCGCGCAGCACCGGCAGCAGTTCCCGGCCGAAGTCGCGGTAGCGGTGGCGGCCGATCATCGAACCGCCATCGCGCACGTAGGCCTGGCGTACCTCGAAGGTGGCGTCGTCGCCGTTGTCCTCGCCGTAGAACACCCGCGAGGCGCCCAGGGCCTCGCCGAGCCTGCGCAGGGCGATGCTCTGGATCTGTTCGGGCTCGCGGATCGACGGCAGGGTCTGGCCGAGTTCGAGGAGGAACGCCTGGCGCCGCTCGAACTGCACCCGCTCGGTGGTCTCGGTGACGATGCACAGCACGCCGCCGATCGAGCCGTCCGCCTCGCGCACCGCGGAATAGGAAACGTCGAAATAGACGGTCTCGCCGAGGCCGTGGCGCTCTATATAGAAGGGGCGGTCCCGGGCGGCGAAGGTCTCGCCGGTCTCCAGCACGCCGCGCAGCAGCGGTTCGAGGTCGTCCCACAGCTCGGCCCAGTTCTCGATGCCGGGCCGGCCCAGGGCGCGGGGGTGCTTGGTGCCGATGGTCGGCGCGTAGGCATCGTTGTACAGCGCCACCAGCTCGGGGCCCCAGAACACCACGATCTGCGCGCTGGCCGGCAGCACGGTGGCCATCAGTATCTTCAGGGCGGGCGTCCAGCCGGCGGGTGGCCCGAGGGGCGAATCGCTCCAGTCGCGTTTCTTCAGCAGCGCGTCGACCGACCCGTCATGGCGGGAGGAACCCGGATGTCCGACGGAGGCTCCGTCTGGGGCGATAGCGGAGAGCAGTTGCATGGCTTGGGTGCTGGAGAGGGCAGGTAAGGGGTTCGTGCTCGCGAGCATGATTCCGACACCCCTATGAGGCTCGAAGGGGGGATTGCGTTCAATCCATTTGGCGGGTGGACGGTGGCACGCTTTCCCGGGGGACGATCCGGGCCGGTGCGCTGGACGCCATGCCGCGCTGGGCTAGGGTAATGGAGTACCGCTTGCGGCAACTGGACGCTTCTATGGATAGATTCTTCGTGCTGCCCTTCAGACTGGCGGGGCAGCACCTGGCCGTGCCTCTGGACAGTGTGGTCCGGGTCATCCCGGCCCTGCAGTGCACACCGCTGCCGGGGGCGCCGCGCACCGTGCTCGGCCTGGCCAACGTGCGCGGGCAGATCATCCCGGTGCTGGACCTGGCCCGGCGCTTCGCCTGGCCGGCCGCGCCACTGGCCCTGTGGCAGCCGTTCCTCTGGCTGCGCAGCCGCACGCGCGAGCTGCTGGTGCCGGTCGAGCAGGTGGAGACGGCGGCCCGCTGCAGCGTCGCCGACCTGGTCGAGGCGGCCCAGCCGACGGTGCCCACCGAACTGCTGCGAGGCGTGTTGCGCACGGAGGAGGGGCTGTTGCTGATCCAGGATGTGGAGCAACTGCTGTCCGATACCGACGAAGAGGACCTGCAACGGGCCCTGGACGCCAGCGGAGCGGGACATGCGCCAGGCTGAACCGCTCTGTTCGGCGCGCCTGCTCGATGTGCTGGCGGGCAAGGTGCACCAGCACCTGGGCCTCGACTTCTCGGGGGCGCGCAGGGCCGACCTGGAGCGGCGCCTGGGCCAGCTGGCCCAGGAGCAGGAGGGCGCGCCGGCGACCTGGCTGGAGGACCTGGCCTTCGCCGACTGGGACGATACCCGCCTGCAGCTGCTGACCCCCGCGTTCACCGTCGGCGAGACCTACTTCCGCCGCGATGCCGAGGCCCTGGACTGGCTGGCGCGCCGCCACCTGGCGCCGCTGCTGCAACGGCGCCGGGCCGAGGGGCATCGCTACCTGCGCATCTGGAGCGCGGCCTGCTGCACCGGCGAGGAGGCCTACAGTCTGCTGTTCCTGCTCGACGACCTGCTCGGCGGCGAGCGCGGGGACTGGAACCTGGACGTGCTGGCCAGCGACATCAACGCCGGCTTCCTGGCCCGGGCCGAGCAAGGCCGCTACGGCCAGAACGCCTTCCGCCGCAACGAGGAAGCCTTCCGCACCCGCCACTTCCAGGCCGAGGGCCGGACCTGGCGGGTGCGCCCCGAATGGCGTGGGCGCATCCGCTTCCTGCGCCACAACCTGGCCAGCGGAACCCTGCCCGACCCGGGGCGCGGCCTGGCCGCCGTCGACCTGATCCTCTGCCGCAACGTGCTGATGTACTTCTCCGCCGGGCAGGCGACGGCGGCGCTGCGGCGCCTGCTGGGCTGCCTGGGCGGCGACGGCATGCTGGTGCTCAGCGCGGTGGAGGCCGGCCTCGCCACCCAGGCCGGCCTGAGCGGATTCTGGGCGGGCAGCAACTATGCGCTGTCGCCCGGCGGGCAGGCGCGGGAGCCCGCGCCGCCGGCATTCGTCGCGCCCGTGCAGGCGCCGCCGTCGCCCAGGCCCGTGGTGATCCCGGTGCCGCCTCCCGTGCCGCCGCTCGTTGAGGCGCCTGCCGCGCCGGACCCCGACAGGCTGCTGCGCGACGCCGAGGCGGCGCTGGCCCAGGGCCGCCACGACCCGGCCCGCGACCTGCTGCGGGCCTGCCTGGCCAGCCCCGGCCTGGCCCAGCCCCGGCGCTACCGGGCCTGCCTGCTGATGGCTCGCAGTTGGGCCGACCAGCAGCACGGTGGCGAGGCGCGGGAGTGGCTGCAGCGTGCCGTCGAACTCGACCCGGTGGCGCTGCCCGCCCACTGGCTGCAGGCCCTGCTGGCCCGCCAGGAGGGCGACGGACAGGCCGCGCTGAAACTGCTGCACAAGGTGCTCTACCTCGATCCCTCCTGCGCCATGGCGCATTTCCAGCAGGGCCTGCTGCTGCGCGAACAGGGCCGCCGGGAGGCTGGCGACAGGGCGCTGCGCACCTGCCGCGACCTGCTGGAGCGAGCCGCCGCCGACGCGGCGGTGCCGCTCGGCGATGGCCTGAGCCATGGCCGCCTGCGCCAGTTGTGTGACCAGTTGCTGGAGGGCCGCCCATGAGCGAATTGCCGCAGGATGACCGGGCGCAGGGCGACGACGCGCGCTGGGGGCTGATCCGCGAGCGCCTGGCGGAATTCGAGCGGCGCATCGACGAAGGCTTCTCGCCGGACCCGGCCGAGCGCGAGGCGCGCCTGCTGGAGCGCACCCGCGAATGGGCCCGCAGCGTCGAGGAGGCGCGCCCGGACGGTCTGCTCGAAGTGCTCCGTTTCACCCTCGGCGAGGAAGTCTACGCGGTGGAGAGCAGGCATGTCGCGGCGGTGCTGCCGCTGCCCCAGTTCACCCCGCTGCCGGGCACGCCGCCCTTCGTGCTGGGCATCGTCAGCGTGCGCGGGCACATCGTCTCGGTGCTCGACCTGCGGGTGTTCTTCGAGCTGCCCATCGACGGGCTTTCCGACCGCAACTACCTGGTGATCCTGCGTGGCGACGAGATGGAGTTCGGCCTGCTGGCCGACCGCATCCTCGGCATCGAGCAACTGCAGCGCGACGGCCTGCAGACGGGGCTCGCCAACCTCACCGGCATCCGCGCCAGCTACCTGCTGGGCGTGACCGAGGACCAGAAGACCGTGCTCGACGGCGCGCGCCTGCTCGGCGACCCCGCCCTGCGCATCCGGGACGATGACTGACCAAGGAGAAACCATGTTGGCAAACCTGTTCGACCTGCGCATCGGCACCAAGCTGATGCTGGCGTTCGCGGCACTGATCCTGGGCTTCGCGGTGCTGCTGCTGACCACCCTGGAGCAGTTCGTCGCCCTGCAGAAGTCCGAGGAGGAGCAATTCGCCCGGCGCTACGAGAGGGTCAGCGACGTCAAGGACCTGCTGGTCAACATTAACCTGCAGCGGGTGGAAATCCTCAGCGCAGTGGGTGGCGACAGCCAGGGGCTGCTGGAAAGCGTGCGCGCCGGCAGCGAGCAGAACGACCGCCTGCTGCGGCGCCTGCAGGAGGAGGTGCAGGGGGACCAACTGACCTCGGAACTGCTGGAGCGGATGCAGGAGGTGCGCGCCGCCTACCTGCGCAGCCGCGATACCGAGCTGGTGCCGATGATTCAGGCAGGGCGCATCGACGAGGCCCGGGCGCTGATCGCCGGCGCGCAGAAGCAGCGGGCGGAGCGCCTGCACGAACTGGCCGGGCAACTGGTGGCGCGCACCAACCAGCGCATCGCCGAGAGCATGGCGCAGTCGGAACAGACCATCGAGGCGCTGCGCAGCAGGATCTTCCAGGCGGGGATCGCCCTGGTACTGGGCGGCGCGCTGCTGGCCTGGCTGCTCAGCCGCCACATCGCCCAGCCGCTGGCGCGCCTGACCGGCCTGGCCGAGCGCATAGGCCGTGGCGAGATTCCCCGCGAGCTGCCCGACGAGACCCGCCAGGACGAGGTGGGTCGGCTGGGCCAGGCCTTCGCCAGCATGGGCCAGTACCTGCGCGAGCTGGTGCAGGAGCTGAACGAGAGCATCTCGGTGCTGGCCAGCGCCAGCGAGGAGATTCTCGCGGTCACCACCCAGGTGGCCGCCAGCACCCAGGAGACCGCGACGGCGATCAGCGAGATCGCCACCACGGTGGAGGAGGTCAAGCAGACCGCGGTGCTGGCCGGCAGCAAGTCGCAATCGGTCAGCGAGAGCGCCGAACGCACCCGCCAGGTGGCGCAGAGCGGGCGCCAGTCGGTGGAGGAAAACCTGCGCGGCATGGGCCTGATCCGCGAGCAGATGCAGGTGGTAGCCGAGAGCATCATGCGCCTGGGCGAGCAGAGCCAGACCATCGGCGAGATCGTCGCTTCGGTCAACGACCTGGCCGAGCAGTCCAACCTGCTCGGCGTCAACGCCTCCATCGAGGCGGTCAAGGCCGGCGAGGCGGGCAAGGGCTTCTCGGTGGTGGCGCAGGAGGTCAAGATCCTCGCCGACCAGTCCAAGCAGGCCACCGCCCAGGTGCGCGGCATCCTCGGCGAGATCCAGAAGGCCATGACCAAGGCGGTGATCCAGGCCGAGGAGGGCAGCAAGACGGTGGAGGGCGGCTACCAGCGCGCCCAGGTCAGCGGCGACGCGATCCGCACCCTGAGCAGCAGCGTCGAGGAATCCAGCGAGATCGCCCTGCAGATCGCCGCCACCAGCCAGCAGCAGATGATCGGCATGGACCAGATCGGCAGCGCCATGGAAAACATCCGCCAGGCCAGCCAGGACAACGTGGCCGGCGCGCGCCAGGTCGACACGGCCGCGCGCAACCTGCACCAGCTGGGTCTCAAGCTCAAGGGCCTGGCGGCCCGCTTCAAGCTGTGAGCCGCGCATGACCCTGGATCGGGAGGCCCTCAGGCAGCGCCTGCTGGCCAGCTTCCGCAGCGAGGCGGCCGAGCGCCTGGCCACGCTCGCCGACCTGCTGGCCAACTGGCGCGAGAGCGGCGCCAGCGAAGATGCCATCGAGTCGCTGTTCCGCGAGGTGCACAGCATCAAGGGCGCCTCCCGCGCCGCCGGGGTCGGCGAGATCGAGCAGCTCTGCCATGCCTGGGAAAGCCTGCTGGGCGCGGTGCGCCACGGCGACCTGGAACTGACCGCCGAGCGGGTCGAGCTGTGTCGTCTCACCCTGCGATTGGTGCAGCGCCTGCATGCCGGCCAGGCGGTGGAGCGCAACGAGCTGCTGCAGGTGATCGACAGCCTCGACGACAGCGTCCAGGGCCTGGACGTGGAACTGCCCGCGGTTCCCGCCGCCGCGCCGGAAGCGCCCCAGGACCTGGCCCGGGTGCGAGTGGCCACCGAGCACCTGGATGCCCTGCTGTACCACGGCGAGGTGCTGTTGCAGCACAAGCTGGAGGCCCAGGCCCACGCCCGCGGCCTACAGGAGCACGCCCAGGCGTTCGACCCGCAGCGGGCCCGGCGGATGCTCGGTTCCGCGGCGCTCCGGCAGTTGCGCGACACCCTCGACGAGATGCCCGCCAGCGCCCGCGACGGTCTCAAGAGCCTGCTCGACCACCTCGACTGGAGCCTGGCCCAGCTCGACCGCCTGCATGCCGGCGCCAGCCGCCTGGCCAGGGCCGGAGGGCACCTGGCGCTGGGCCTGGGGCAACTGTCCGACGCACTCAACGGCGAGCTGCAGGCCCTGTTGCTGCTGTCCGGCAGCAGCCTGCTGGAAGGCATGCCGGCCATGGTCCAGGACCTCGCCGCCCAGGCCGGCAAGCGCGCCGAACTGCGCGTGCGCGGCGAGAGCCTGCAGGTCGACAAGCGCATCCTCGACGAGCTGCGCAGCGTGCTCACCCACCTGTTGCGCAACGCCGTCGACCACGGCCTGGAAAGCCCCGACCAGCGCGTCACGCGGGGCAAGGCGGCGGCGGGCGTGCTGCAGGTGGAGCTGCTCCAGGAGTCGGCCGACCGCTTCGAACTGCGGGTCGCCGACGATGGCCAGGGCATCGACGCGCGGCGCCTGAAGGCCAGGGCGGAGGAGGTGGGCCTGCTCACCCCCGAGCAGGCCCAGGCCATGACCGAGCGCGAGGCCCTGGCGCTGATCTTCGCCTCCGGCCTGTCCACCAGCCGGATGATCACCGACATCTCCGGGCGCGGCCTGGGCATGGCCATCGTCCAGGAGACGGTGGAGCGGCTCGGCGGGCGCATCGAACTGGAGTCCACCCCAGGTGCCGGCACCTGCTTCCACCTGCACCTGCCGCTCAGCCTGTCGACCTTCCGCGCCGTGCTGGTGCGTAACGCCGAGCGCACCTTCGCCGTGCCCGCGCTGGCGGTGGAGCGCTGCCTGCGCCTGCCGGCGAGCGCCATCCGCACCCTGGAGAACCGCCCCTCGGTCACTCTCGACGGCGAGGTGCTGCCGCTGTGGCCGCTGGGCGACGTGCTCGGCCTGGCACAGCCGGCGCTGGGCGAGGGCGAGCAGACCCTGCTGCTGCTCAAGGTGCGCGGCGAGCGCTTCGTGCTGCTGGTGGACGAACTGCTCGGCGACCAGGAGATCATCGTCAAGAGCCTCGGCCGCCAGCTGGTGCGGGTGCGCAACCTGATGGGCGCGACCCAGCTCGGCGACGGCCAGCTGGTGCCCATCCTGCATCCCGGCGACCTCTACCGCAGCGCGCTGCAGGCCCAGGGCTCCAGCCTCAGCCAGCAGGCCCGGCCACGCGACGGCCAGGCGGCGCGGCGCCTGCTGATCGCCGAGGACTCCTTCACCTCGCGCGGGCTGCTCAAGGCGATCCTCGAGGCCGCCGGCTACCGGGTGACCACCGCCAACGACGGGCTGGAGGCCTGGAACGCGCTCAAACAGGGCCAGTTCGACCTGCTGGTGTCGGACGTGGAGATGCCGCGCCTGGACGGCTTCACCCTGACCAGCCGCATCCGCGCCGATCGCGAACTGGCGGAGCTGCCCGTGGTGCTGGTCACCGCCCTGCATTCCGCCGAGGATCGCGCCCGCGGCCTGGAGGCCGGGGCCAACGCCTACCTGGCGAAGAGCGGCTTCGAGCAGGACAGCCTGCTCGAAGCCATCCGCCGACTGATATGAGGAGACGGGGATGCGTGTACTGATAGTCGACGATTCGCCGGTCAGCCGCATGCTGGTGCGCGCGGTGCTCGAAGGCGAGGGCTACGAGGTACGCGAGGCGGACTCCGGCGAGGACGCCCTGCGCCTGCTCGCCGGCTTCACGCCGGACATCGTCACCATGGACGTGCACATGCCCGGCATGGACGGCTACGAGGCCACCGAGCGCATCCTCGAACAGTACGCCCTGCCGGTGGTGATCCTCAGCGCCAGCGTTGACCACCAGGCCTCGGCCACCGCCATGCGGGCGCTGGAGGCCGGCGCGCTGGCGGTACTGGAGAAGCCCTCCGGACCCAGCGCCGAGGACTTCAACGAGCGCATCGACACCCTGCTGCGCACCCTGCGCAGCATGGCCCAGGTCAAGATCGTGCGGCGCAAGCGCCGGGTCGCGGCCGGCGCCGCCGACGAGACGCCGCCGCTGGTGGCGCAGACCGTCGCCGGCGCGCCGCAACTGGTGGCCATCTCGGCGTCGGCCGGCGGGCCGATGGCGATCAAGGCCCTGCTGCAGCGGATGGCGCCGCAGCGGTACTGGCCGCTGGTACTGGTGCAGCACATCGCGCCGGGCTTCCTGCCGAGCTTCCGCGACTGGCTGGCGAGCCTGACGGCGATGCCCGTGCTGGTCGCCGAGCATGGCCAGCGGCTGCTCCCCGGCACCCTGTACCTGGCGCCGGACGGGCATCACCTGGGCTTCGCCGTCGATCGCAGTGTGAACCTCGACGACGGTCCGCCGGAGGAGCACGTGCGACCGGCCGCCAATTACCTGTTCCGCTCGGTGGCCCGCCGCTTCGGCCGCCAGGCGATCGGCATCCAGCTGTCCGGCATGGGCCGCGACGGTGCCCAGGGCCTGGCCGAGCTGCGCCAGGCCGGCGCGCTGACTCTGGTGCAGGACCCCACCACGGCGGTGGTCGACTCCATGCCCAGGGCGGCCATCGATCTGCAGGCGGCGAGCCAGGTACTGGCGCCGGAAGGAATAGCGGAGCTGCTCAACGCGATCGCTGTCCACATGTCCGTGGTGAATGGAAGCAAAGGGAGGGAGTGATCATGTATGCGGATGCCGAAATCCTGGTGGTGGAGGACAGCCCCACCCAGGCCACCGAACTGCAGTACATGCTCGAAGCCGTCGGCTGCAAGGTGCGGGTCGCCGGCAACGGCCGCGAGGCGCTGGAGATGGTGGCGCTGCGCAAGCCGACCATCGTCATCAGCGACATCGTCATGCCGGAGATGGACGGCTACGAGCTGTGCCGGCAGATGAAAAGCTCGGCGCAGACCCAGAACATCCCGATCATCCTGGTCACCGCCCTGGCCGACGCCCGCGACGTGGTCCACGGCCTGGCCTCGGGGGCGGACAACTTCATCGTCAAGCCCTTCGACGAGAAGTACCTGATGTCGCGCATCCGCTATTTCCTGGTCAACCTGGAGCTGCGTACCCACGAGCGGGTTCAGATGGGCGTGGAGGTGGTGCTGGAGGGCGAGCGGCACTTCATCACCGCCAGCCGCCAGCAGATCCTCGACCTGCTGATCTCCACCTACGAGCAGGGCGTGCGCCTGAACCACGAGCTGCAGACCAAGCACGACGAGCTGGCCCGCACCAACTCGCTGCTCAACTGCCTGTTCCACTTCACCAGCGGCCTGACCGATGCCAAGAGCGAGCGCCACGTGATCGACGCTGCCCTGCGCCGCATCCTGGAATTCCCCGACGCCAGCGGCGCCTGGCTGCTGCTGGCCGACGCCGGCGACCCCGGCGAGCGGGCCCACGTGGCCGGCGCCCGCGCCCGGGGGCAGAACTACGCGAAGGAGGAGCTGGACCAGTGCGCCGCCAACTGCCCCTGCCGCCACGCCTGGCTGCGTGACAGGCTGTCGCAGCCGAGCAACATCGGCAACTGCCCGGCCCTTGCCGGCAAGCCTGGCGAGGGCATCCACGCCAGCATCCCGCTGCAGATGGGCAACGAGATCATCGGCATGCTCAACGTGGTCCAGCGCGACGCCAGGCCCTGGCCGGAGGAAGCGCTCAGCGCGCTGGCCTCGATCGGCCGCCAGCTGGCCATGGCGCTGGGCCGGGTGCGCCTGTTCGAGAGCATGGAGCAGCTGGTCGAGCAACGCACCCGGGCCCTGACCAAGAGCGAGGAACTGCTGCGCAAGGTGCTCGACAGCCTGCCGGTGGGAGTGCTGGTGACCGACTAGCAGGGCCGCCTGATCATGAGCAACCCGGAGAGCAGCCTGATCTGGGGCGGGCCCCATCCCAGCGGTTCGGAGGGCTATGGTCACTACCGGGGCTGGTGGGCGGAAACCGGCGAGCGCATCACCGAGGCGGACTGGTCGATGATCCGCGCCGTGCGCCAGGGGCTGGTGTCGCGCAACGAGGTGATCGACATCGAGACCTTCCGCGGCGAGCGCAAGACCATCCTCAACTCGGCGGCGCCGTTCCTCGACGCCGACAAGGTGATCCAGGGCGCCATCGTGGTGATCCAGGACATCACCGGGCAGCGCCGCCGCGACCAGGAAATCCGCACCCGCACCCGGGCGGTGGAGGCCAGCGTCAACGCGGTGATCATCACCGACGCGCGCCAGCCGGACCAGCCCATCGTCTACGCCAACCCGGCCTTCGAGCGCATCACCGGCTATTCGGTGGACGAGGTGATGGGGCGCAACTGCCGCTTCCTGCAGGGCGACGACCACGACCAGGCCGGGCTGGACGGCATCCGCCGGGCGCTGGCGGCCGAGGAGGAGGGCGCGGCGCTGCTGCGCAACTTCCGCAAGGACGGCTCGGAGTTCTGGAACGACCTGCGGGTGGCGCCGGTGTTCGACGACCGCGGCAAGGTCAGCCACTTCGTCGGCATCCTCCACGACGTCACCGACAGCAAGCGCTACCAGGAGGAACTGGAACACCAGGCCAACCACGACAGCCTGACCGGCCTGGCCAACCGCAACCTGCTGGGCGACCGCATCGGCCAGGCCATCGCCTTCGCCAGCCGCGGCAGCGGCCAGTTCACCCTGGCGTTCATGGACATCGACCACTTCAAGGTGGTCAACGACAGTCTCGGCCACGGCGCCGGCGACCAACTGCTGGTGGAGGTCGCCGAACGCCTGCGCGGCTGCGTGCGCGAAATCGACACGGTGGCGCGCCTGGGCGGCGACGAGTTCATCATCCTGCTCGCCGACACCGAGCAGCTCAGCGAACAGCTCGGCCGCATGGAGCGGATCAAGGACAGCGTCGCCCGGCCCATGCTCCTCGACGGCCAGGAAGTGGCGGTCAGCTGCAGCATCGGCTTCTGCTGCTACCCGGCCGATGGCCGCGACGCCGGCACCCTGCTGCGCAACGCGGACACCGCCATGTACCAGGCCAAGCACCAGGGCCGCAACCGCATCTGCGCCTTCATGCCGGCGATGAACGAGCAGGTCCAGGCGCGCCTGGCGATGGAGCAGCAGACCCGCCACGCCCTGCAGAACCAGGAGTTCATCGTCTTCTACCAGCCGCAGCTGGACCTGCAGAATGGCCGCCTGTGCGGCTTCGAGGCGCTGGTGCGGTGGAATCGCGGCGGCACCATGGTCTCGCCCGGCGAGTTCATCCCCCTGGCCGAGGAGACCGGCTGGATCGTCGCCATCGACTTCTACGTGTTCGAGGTGGTCTGCCGGCAACTGGCGATCTGGCGCGAGAGCTTCAGCCAGCAGGACCTCAGCGTGGCGGTGAACTTCTCCGCCATCAGCTTCGCCGACGAGCACTTCATCGAGCACGTGCTGGGCGTGCTGCGGTCCGAGGGCATTCCCTCGCGCTGGATCAAGATCGAGCTGACCGAGACCATCCTGGCCAGCGATGCCGACGTGGTGCAGCGCAGGATGGAGCACCTGTGCGAGCAGGGCGTGCGCTTCTCCATCGACGACTTCGGCACCGGCTACTCGTCGCTCGGCTACCTCAAGCGCTTCCCGTTCAGCCAGCTGAAGATCGACCGCAGCTTCATCACCGATATCCTCTCCGAGCCGGACAGCGCCTCGCTGGCGCGCTCGATGATCTCCATCGGCCACAACCTGGGGATCAAGGTCATCGCCGAAGGGGTCGAGCAGGCCGAACAGATGAGCTTCCTGCGCGCCGCCGGCTGCGACGAGCTGCAGGGCTACTTCTACTCGCCGCCGCTGCCGCCGCTGGCCTGCATGCAGTTCCTGCAGAGCGGCGGCCCGCTCAGCCTGCCGGCCAACATCATCGACGGTAGTGCGCGCTACCTGCTGGTGATCGACGGCAACCGGGCCGCCCACGAACTGCTCAGCCGCACGCTGCGCCTGGAGAGCTACAAGGTGCTGACCGCCAGCGACGGCGCCGACGCGCTGAAGATCATGGCTACCTACCCGGTGGACGTGGTGCTGAGCGAGCTGCTGCTGGGCGACATGAGCGGCGTCGACTTCCTGCGCAGGATCAGGTCGATCTACCCGGAGGTGATCCGCATGCTGCTGACCAGCGCGGCGGAGGTGGGCAACATCCTCAAGGCGGTCAACGAGGGCGTGATCTACCGCTTCGTCACCATGCCGTGCGAGCCCGAGGACCTGCGCAACCAGCTGCGCGAGGCCTTCCAGCAGCGCGAGCTGCACCGCGAGAACAAGCGCCTGCGCCGGCTCGCCGGCGCGGCGCCGGCCGGGGTCAGGAAAGCGGATGGGCCCGAGTCAGCATCCTGGCCATCTGCAGGTGATGCTTGAGCACCGGCAGCTTGGCCCGGGCGAAGGCCTGCAGCTCCTCGTCGCCCTGTTCGGCGGCGTCGGTATAGAGCGCCAGGCTGTTTTCGTAGCGGCGCATCTGCCAGTCCGCGTACAGGGCGTCGAAGTTGTCGCCGGCCAGCTCGCGCAACTCCGCTTCGGCCTGGGCGAGCAGGTCCTCGTCGGCCGGCACCTCCACCGTGCGGCTGCGGGCGAAGGCCTGCAGGTCGGCGTTTTCCCGGGGATGGTGGTCGATCACCTGCTGGGCGAAGGTCTTGACGTCCGCCGACTGGCTCTGGCGCAGCGCCAGCTGCGCGGCCTGGATGTCGGCCACCCGGGCGGCCACGGCCTGCTCGACGAACGTCTGCGGATCGACCTTGGGCGCGGCCAGCAGCGGTGTGGCGAAGAACAGCAGCAGCCACAGCATGGCGCCGCGCGGGGTGAAGTGTCTGGACATGGCAGATCCTCCCGTGCCGTTACGGAGTGTAGGGTTGTGACGGAGTCGGGCGGGCAGGGTTCAGCCTTTCTGTCGCCGGTGGCGCGTGGCATCCCCGGTTGTGGGTTGAAAACCGCGCCGCGCCCCAACGCGGGTTTCACCCGCCCTACGGACGTAGGGTGCGCCGCGCGCACCGGCGGCCCTGGAGCGGTTCGTTGTTGCACCGGGGGCACCCCTCTGACAACCATTCCCCGTCACTCCCGCGCAGGCGGGAGCCCAGGCGCGGTGGG
>NZ_JAOCCV010000090.1:0-504 GCF_029840585.1 Pseudomonas sp. GD03875
CCCGCCCACGGGTGCGACACGCGTATCCAGCAGGAGCTGTTCTCGTCCTTGCTGCAGTAGCGGTTCCACGGGAACGACACTTTCACCCGGCCGTATTCGTCGGTGTAGATCTCCTGGCCCTTCGGCCCCGTCACCGTCGCCGTGTCCGGGCCCATGGTCTGCGGCCGGGGTGTCAGCCGCTGGGCGCGGAACGGCTGGTCCGACGGATGCGTTTCGACCCGGATGCGCAGTACGTGGCTGCTCGATCCGCCCGTCGCCTCGTAGTCGTTGTCGCTGAACTGGTAGTGCGCCGCCACCACCAGGTATTCCCGGTTCTGGCTCGCGCTGGGGTGGCGCTCCAGGGTGAACAGGTAGCCCGGCGCCAGTCCCCGTGCCCTCCCCGTCGCCTGGCCGCGCAGGTGCGCGCTCTGCAGTTCCTCGACCCGCACCCGGGCGTAGGCCTCGCCCTCGCCCAGGTTGGTGTAGCCGCCGGGGTAGTCGAAGATTTCGTAGCTGCCGTGGGCG